>CAZABW010000008.1:4628-48744 GCA_964483655.1 uncultured Candidatus Izemoplasmatales bacterium | reverse complement strand
CTTCGTTGCTTTTTCATGTCGTTTGGTTATACAAATAAGGAACATAAAGTAGGAAAATAGCATAAATTATGCAGTATTTCTAAAATAATTAATTTAGAAAGGAAGAATACTCTAAATAATGAATTTTAGAAAATAATTAATTATATGCAGTATACATATATAGTAAATGTACATATATAGTATATCGTATTAATTATTATTTATTCATAATTATCTATATGAAATTATCCTTCCTTTTCAAATTAATTATTTGAGATAACCAGCGAAATTAAAGGCTAAAAGCCAGAAAGGAATTAACTATGAAGCAAATTACGCTTTACAAAGGTACCACATTTAATGGTATGGATGGTTGTATTTACGAAGTTAAAGTAGATACTCCAGTTATCTTAGTAAGAGGCAATGGAGCAATTAACGATTTAATGACTAAATTACTAAAATTAGAAGTTCTAGAAGTCAAAGTTGGTCAGCGTCGTGAAATTGAATTAGATATTAGTATGACTAATTTCATGTATAACGAAATTAGTGCTTGGTATAAAGAACATGGACATCCTGCTGATGATAATCTATTGTTTCGCTTAGCAGTTCTTGCTAATGATGATGACGTCGTATTTGCAAATGGTACTTTAACTTGGATTGATGACATACTTTGCTTAAAGAATGCTGAGCATACTACTCCATCTAAGCAAGATGCAGAATTTGAAGCATGCTATCATACGTTAATTACTGCTTTACAAGTACTTGAAGATAATACTTTAAACCAAGAACGTGAATATCTCAAAATTGACAGATTTTGGTGCAATGTAACTGATGCAGGTTATGACCTGTATGTAGATTTTGTAAGTAAACTATATAACTAGGAGGCTTAACTATGAGACCAAAGTATTACAAGATTACAGGATTGGATGAAGGCATCCCAATCAAACCTTTCGCAGTTACTGCAGATGAACTAGATGATGCAGTAACCAGTTATGGTGACTCATGTCGCTACTATGAACCCATTGATTACGAAGAATACCTTAAACTTCGTAGTAAGCAACAATTCTACACAACCCCAAAAGACAACAACTCTGAAGATGAAGTTAGTCCCGTGTTCAATAAAGTAATCAATCTATTGTTAGATTACAAATGGGTATTTCAGGTGTTGCGCTCTGATATGCTAGCTGACGATGACCCGATCAGACAGTATTTGCCTGATAATAAAGATGTTCGCTTTCTTTATGTAATTGTTGGCAACACGGACTACGTTGTTTGGGATTATGACACAGAAAGTTTAGAAGATTTATATGCTGAAATAGAAAACTTTTAAGAAAGAAGGTAAATAATATGTACATTACAAATGATCAAGTATTACGCAACGCGTATAAGGCAGCGCTCAATGGTGAAAGCGTTATTGCTGAATTACGCAAATCATCAGCATTACCCGCTAGTTGGTATAATGGGCAATTTAAGAACCTGCAGCATGTTATGAAAGTATGTAATAACAGACAGAATGTTACATTCACTGATTTGCATATTTTAGCTGAACAGTTGATTAAGCATTTTGAGAAACGTACACCTGAGAAACTTCGGCTGGCACCTGAGATTTATGAGCTTATCTCTTATACATTGCCGCGTATTAAGTTTGAGTTCTATCTTAATGATAAAACTGGGGCTGAGTCTAAGCTCAAACTGATAATTGACAAAATGCTTGAGTACTATCGTACCTCAAGTGAAGCCTTAGAGAATATGTTGCCCAGCACGACGTATGATCCTAGCAATCAAGACCCTGAGTATAAAGCTGCTTGGGATAAATACTTTGAGGCTGACAAGAACTTAAGACGTCCTGCATTTTGGCGTTGGATAAGCGTATTCTACAGCTTACACTCTCAAGTACAGAAGGTGAAAGAATGATAAGACAAAAACGATACCGCTTTTATGATAGCATAGACAATAAGTTTAAAAAGCTCACCTTAGTAGAGATCATCGAGTATTATCGTACTCATAAGGCACAGTATGATAATCTTGCAGACTTCCTCGTTTATCATTGTTTGCCTAAGCATTTAATTGCTAAGATTTTGAGGCACTATTCTCCTGAGGTTGATCAACACTATTGTTACATTGAGCTTGTAGCACTTTTGATAGTTCATGAGTATGACTTTGAGTTTACTCATGAAGATGGCAATCCAGTTATTGTAATACCCCTAAGAAACGCTAGTATTAATATCCATGTTGACGATCTTTTGTATGTAATGAATTATATTCCTGATCATGGCTATGGGATTGAGACACAATTTACTAGTCAACCTAAACTGGTAATCAGTTGGATCGAGGTGCACCTGCATGAATAATCCTACGAACAAACCTAAGTATTATCTTAAAGCATTAGCCGACTTTGATGGCAAAGCTGGCTATGTTGCTGATGAAGATGGCAATGCTATAACTGGCATTATGGCAATAAGCATTGCTGAAGAGTTAGTTAAAGAGTGGAATGAAGAGGAGCCAGAAGAGCTTAAAAAGCATCTAGCTCTGCTGAAGCAATATCGACATAAGACCAAGGAGGTCAACAAGAAATGAAACAGATTAAGCTAAATCGTGGTGCTGTATTTAATGGTTATAATGGGCAATTATACTTGCTATTAGATGATGCAGTTATTGACGTAAGTCCAGTCATGAACACCAATCAGACCGCTGAGTTTGTAGTGAAAGAGTTGGCACGTCGTCAGTTGATTGTGTATGCTCCTGAGTTTGATGATTATGCTAAATGGCATAGAAAGCTTGAGAGAAACCCGTTCTGTGTTAACGATGACACTTATCTCACTCCTGACTTCTTTGATGCGTTGGAGGATGATCAAGTAAGAAAAGTGATTGTCATGATGCAGAATAATGAAATATATTATGATGCAAATCTCCTATTAAGAATACTCGTGTTAACTAATGATACTGAGCTCAACCCAGTTGATATGGTGCAGTTTACTTGGGTAGACGATGTAATAGTGATAAATAAGCTAATGCAGTTAGATAGCAGATTATCCTTGTCCACTATCGGTAAACAAATGTATGATCCTTTGTTAGCACTAGCAAAAATGTTAACCGGCAAACTCTTCCGTAATAATAATTTACAAGTGAATATAGCAAACAGGGCTATATGCATGGTCGGGTTTAATCTGTATAGCAAATTCCTTGAAACGTGGTTGGTTGTATATGACAATTAATACTCTCACTCCCAATATGTTGAATGTGATGACATGGGATAAAACCAAAGCTGCTGGATTACAGATTAAACTTACACTCAAAGATGGTAGTAAGCGGCGTGGAGTATATTTAGACTTAATGCCTGACCCACTACATCGACTTGAGTTTAAAGATGTATTATTCATTAAGTTTAGAACTAAGCAAGAGGACATGATTGTCTACTTGCCTATTACCCTGATTGACACTATTGACTGGGCTGCAGGCGGTACTATGGAGGACGACAATGACACCAAGACAGAAAGCTAAAAAGCTAGACGCCAAAGCTAAGTTCAAAACTACTCTCGGTTATCAAAAGAATGCACATCGTAACAGATGGGGCGAACTTAATCCTGAGACTGCAGAGCGGTATATCGAAGTTAAGTACGGTGCATCTCGACACAGTTATATTAGAAGAAAGAAGGTAGGTTATTGATGGGCTATGTAGTAAGATTTAACGGCATCATGTATTTAAAAGTAGAAGGTGAATTAAAAACCGCATATCAAACTGACAACAAAGGAAATAAACATAATGTTTATGTTAGTGGAGCTAAGCTAACTCCTTTAAAAGAGGAAGCTACTGTGTTTGAGACTACGACTCAAGCTACTAAATACCAACAATTGGTTGGTTTCCAAGGTAAACGTGGTCAGATTGTGAGGGTGGACTAATATGAGAGGCTATAAAGTTGGTACCTTTGTTAAGGTTACACAAACTGATTATGTTGGTTCTTTAGAAACTGCTTTGCTAGAAGGTGTTCATGAAATCGTAGAAAGTACCTCAAATTGCATCTATGTTAAGGTTGATGGCAAAAGATGGGCACTTGTACCACCATTTGACGTTTTCCATAAAGTAAAGAAACCAGAACTGGAGGCCAAGTGATATGTTAAAATTATGTCTTAAATACCAGAACGAACAAGTGCTTGTGTTTTGGCCAGATAATACTCATCCTTTTGTTGTAGCCACTACTCCAAATAAAACTTATAAACCAGGTGATCTTATTGATGACTGGTATCATGGTAGTTATTATAAAACTGTCGAAGAAGCACTAACTAAGTTTTACAAAAAGAGTAATGCTGACTTGATAGAACAAATTACAGTTTCTCTTGATGGCGAAAGTTTGATTGAACAACTAGAACAAGCATTAGATAGTGATGACATTCATAGTGAAATTGAATGCATCGTTGATAAGCTGAAGGAGGCTTTAAAATGAGTAAAATCTATGAGTTACCTATTTCTAGCAATTATGTGCACAATTGGGGCATTCCTGAAGCAATACGTGAATTATTGCAAAATGCTATTGATAGTGAAACCGATGGTCACAAAATGGTTATTAGCTTCAATAATAGCACATTAGCCATTAGTAATTTAGGTTGTAACCTTAGTATCAGTTCATTAGTATTAGGTCAAACTAACAAAGTGGACCCTACTAAATATATTGGTACTTATGGCGAAGGCTATAAATTAGCATTGGTTGTATTACTCCGTAACAATTTGAAAGTTAGAGTTTATACTAATGGTCAAATGTGGGTACCCACATTTGCAATGAGCAGTAAGTTTAAAGTTGAGACTCTGCATATTGAAGTACTTACAGGATCTACCGTTGATCAAATCACTTTTGAGATAGAAGGACTAAGCATTGAAGACTTTGAAGCGATTAGACAAAATAGTTTAGCAATGTCTAAAGCTATGGGCTATAATATTGGTGCTACTATTCCTACTCAATACGGGGATATCCTAGTTGAACCACGATATAGAGGTAAAATGTTCGTTAATGGACTGTATGTTCAAACTGACTACTCCTTTCAATATGGTTATGACTTTAAACCTGAGTATCTACAATTAGACCGTGATCGTCGAGCTATCAATTATTACAAAGCTCGTGAATTAACTGCTAAAGCCTTAACTTCACAAAGCAATGTACAATTAGTACGGCAAGCTATTACTAAGAGTTACACCGATGTTCGAGATATTCTTGATCACATTGATACAATTCCAACTGAGTTTAAAGTGAACTTTGCAAAAGAGTTTATGACTTCACATCACTTAGATGAAGATACTTTTGTTGGACTTGAGAATGAAACCAAAGTTGTTGCTACTAAAAAAGTCTATGTAGTAGATAGTAATGCAATTGCTCAATTGGTAAATGCTGGTTTAGGCAAACTAGATGATTACCGTGAAATTAAGCAAAAAGCTAGCCAATTATCTACAATTGAACAAGCCAAGTTTAATTATCAAGGTAGTGACTATCAACATTTAATTGAGTATTTGTATGAGCATCGTTCCGCTTTTAATATCGATGAGTTAGTAACTACTCTAAAGAGTTTACCTGGTTTATATCCACCTAAGTTCTCATTAATTGCCGATGAAGTATTTGATGAATTCTATAATGAAGAAGGTGAAGATTAATATGCCTGATCGTATTTTTCAACCTGGTCAACCTGTGCTATATTTACCTACTACACCTAATGGTAATGTTTATAAAGTTGAATATGGTATTGTTAAACGTATGAGCAAAAATGGCAAAGATGCTTATGTCTGGTATCATAGCGGTTGTACTGCTGCTTGCACTCCAATGAAGTATTTAGTTGCTTCATTAGAGTTACCCGAACATAAGCATTGCCATAAAGGCTGTGAACAATGCTTAGATCAACCAAAGGAGGTACGTGAATAATGCCTTTAAAAGTAGTAGGACTTATTTTGTCAGTTATTGCTTTACTATTGTCATTAATAGGACTTTATGGTAGTACTAAGAACCGGAGGTAACAAGTAATGAAGACTAGAGAACAATTGATCGAAGAAGCTAAGACACTTGCTAAAAAGTCTCGTAAGCCTCGTTCTGACGCTGGTCAACCACGCGGTGAGTATAAACCACGCAGTGATAAAGGTCAACCTCGTGGTTCCTATATTAATACTGCTGCTAAGTATAAAGCTGTCTATGAGCGAATGCTAACTGCCAGTGTATCTAGCACTGAAGATGGGGCAGACTCTCTCACCAGAGATAAAAATGATATTTTTCCACCTAATCTAAATCGTTTCTACCGCAAATACGTTGGCAAAGATCGAGAGTATAAAGCCAGCATTGTCAAGCCTGCTCACATTGAGCAAGCTAGATGGCGGTGGTTGATGGCTGAGTATGCAGAGAACCCTGAGCAGTGGCGAAATCATATTGCTAATTGGTATTTTATCGATGAGCAAGAGATTGAACTGTGGACTTATACTGAGTGGGCATGGGCATATGTTAATCACATTGCAGGGCAAGAGAACCGACTAGTTCCATTAGAACTTAAGTTGAAACTTTGGTATAATAACTACACTCAAGGCTTATATGGTGGTCTTGCTCAATTTGATGAAAGAGGTGAAATTAAATGGGACCACTCCAACATACGATGACAGTTGAGTCATCGCTTAAAAAGTTTGCTGAATTAAATGGTTATACAGCGCAAGCTTGGTCTAAATCCAGTTTTATTAAGCATCTAGCTTACAAGTTTGAATTATCCGAATTCGAGTTAAACAAAGCTATTCGCCAGAATAAGATCAGAATTATTGTTAAGTAACAAAGTTATCAAAATAGTGAAAAAAATTATACCTTTAGGGATATAATATAATAGAGAAGGAAATCAATGATGGCTAGGGTATAGCTGGTAACTGTCAAGCAGTTACATTTCCTTCTCTTAACTCTGATTAATAGATGCTAGGAGGTACAAAAGAAATGTCACAAGCACAAATTATCAGAATTGACGATGTGTACTACTTCGATGCAGGCGATGGTTCAGCTTTAGTTAAAACTAAAGTTTGGTTAGACAAGTCTAAAGCAACTAAAACTCATCCTGATGGAAAACCTTGGATTTTACTTCCAAAAGATAATCCAACAAATAGACATTATTTCTCAGAAGACTTGTTCAAAGCTACTCAAGTTAATGGCATGGTAATTGTTAAAGTTAAGACTTTAACATCAAGTATAATATGATTGTGATTAATAATGTGTCACTGTCCGCTCAGTCGATACATATTAAAATAGAAAACATGTACTAGGAGGTACAAAAGAAATGCCACAAGCGCAAATTATCAGAATTGACGGTGTGTACTACTTCGACGCAGGCGATGGCGCACCAATGGTTGAAACCAAAGTTTGGTTAGAAAAGTCTAAAGCGAATGACGCTCATCCTGATGGAAAACCTTGGATCTTACTTCCAAAAGATAATCCAACAAACAGACGTTATTTCTCAGAAGACCTGTTCAATGCTACTCAAGTTGATGGCATTGTCACTGTTGAAGTTAAGACTTCAGCACCCCGTATCCTTGGCGCAACAGGCGTCAAACAAGATGTGATCAAGTATTTGTCTGAAGATGAAGCTGCTGAATATACTAAATTAGTAGAAAACGCAGTTGCCATCTACAAGAACAGCAAGGCTAAGGTATCTTTAAAGTTAGAAGATATGAATGCTGAACAATTGCAAGCGTATATCGATGCATTACGTAAAGGCGAACATTATTCTCCTGCTGCAGAAGCTCCTAAGTCCTTCCTCGAAGTATTCTCTGCTGATGAATACGATCGTTACAATGAGTTACTAGCAATTGCTGCTGCTAACAAAGCTAACGCTCCAAGAGCTCCAAGAGCTAAACTCACTCCAGAACAAAAAGCCGCACGTGCTGAAAAGAGACGCGAAACCGAAATCTCTAAAGCTGAAGCACTACTTGCTGCACTTCGTAGCGAATAAATCACATTACAAAACGAAGGCTAGCTACTCTGTTAGCCTTCTTTTTCCTTTAGTCTTCGAGGATATCTTCAAAGACTAAACGAAGAAGAATAATAAGGAGGAATACAAATGTTACAAATTATGCAATTTAACAAATGTTTACAAGAGAGTCAATCAGTTATTTCTTTCGAGACTTACGAAGGTCATCGGGTTGATGTATCTAAGCGATTTATTCGAAGTCATTTAATAGATGATTTGGCAAATTCGCCATATTGGGTATTTAGTAAAAATCGAGACTTTAAAAACTCAGACGCAATAATCAAGTTAGATGAAGTTTATATTGTTGAGTGTCGAGATATTGCAGTAGGTGTAGATACTGAAAATAAACCAATACTTATTATTAAAGATATTTTACCATATCATTATATACAAGCGTATATTAATGCTATGAAATTAGTAGAAAATTTACCTAGAAAGGCTTGGTAGTAAATATGCCAAAGATTGTAGCACCAGAAAATGCTAAAGAAAAGTGGAATTTTTATATGCCACTTGGTCTTAAGCTAGAAATGCACCAGAAATTACTTAAACTTGGACAACAGCGTAAACAGTCTGCTTTGCTACGAGCACTAATTAGATTATTTGTAAATGGTGATGTCAACGAAGCTAAATTAATAGAGCTTATTGAAGAAGAGACTTATATTAAACAAGACGGTTCACCCTCTATATTATAGGTGATGACTATGGCAAAAATGTTTATAAAGACTATTTCAGTATCATTAGATGATAACCCAGTAAATTGGACTACTGAACGTTTTAACACAGTAGTTGATGGTAATATCGTAGTGGGGTATTTATTGTCAAACAAACACAAAGATGAAATGTCATTAAACCTCTATTTACTACCGCCTAATAGTTTATATGAAGGTACCTTAGAGTCTATTCAATTAACGCATACTGATCTTAAAAATGCGTTTTTACAATGGTTAGAAGTATTAATTACTACACCTAATAGTTATCAATTTAGAAATCCACCTTTAGATTTATGGTTGAATATCAGATTAAATTGGATTAATGCTTTATGTGTCAAAATCCATCAAAAATATGGCACTGATGTAAGTGAAGCTTTAAGCACTGCTTATATGACGATATTAAAGCTACATAAAAAAGGTAATGTATATCTTGGTAATTTGCATTATCTTGAGATTGCTATATATACTGCAATCAAAAAAGAACATTATTATATGCGTAATCGATTGACTGGTGCTCATCCTGATGCAATTCATTTAGATGCTAGTCCAGGTGAGTTCAATCAATCTATTGATAATGATGTGACTAGTTTTCATGAAATTATCACCGCTCCAGGTTGGGAAACTGAAGAGGAGCAACGATATGCTGAAATCTGGCTTAAGATGAAAGCAGATTTAGCTAAAGAGTTCACTGAACGTGAAATCGAGCAAATATGTAAAGGTGGTATTTATTTATCTAGTTCATTATACCGCAAATTACTTAGTTGGCGTAAAACGCATAATGTAGAAGATTACTTATAAAAAGGAGAAAGAACATGGAAAAAGTAGTAAAACCCGTTAAAGATTTAGTTAAAGTAGGTCAGCAAGTACAGACTGTTATTGATTACACTGAGCCTCAACCTGTTATTAAGTTGGAATGCCCAGAATGTCATACTCAACCTCACTATGTAGGTGCTAGGTTCTGTAGTAATTGTGGAACTGGATTAAAATGGGACAACGTGCTTATTAGACAGCCTAAAGCTACTGAGCCTATTCAAAAAGACGTAGATATTAAAGACCAACAAAGCTAAGGAGGTTTATTATGACACCACAATTAGCGCACAGTTTACAACATATTTCGGCTTTATTCGAGCAAATGCATGGTCAGCAAGCCTCTAGCTGGCAAGTTTATTTAGTCAAAAACTTTAAAAAAGAACATCCTGAATTAGTAGAAGATTTAGACTTTTGTTTCGAAGTATTAGCTGGCAAACATAAGTTAGGCTTTACCTTATATAACGCTACTCTTAATAGTTATTATAAATATATAGCTGATGATTTTATCAGTATTAAAGATATTTATAATCGGTTAGTTAAAATAACAGCTAATGATAAAAGTGATGATACTATCTATACTGTCTGCAGCGTTTTACCAGAAGACTATCGGGAGTTTTTAATACAATTGTTTAATCGTGAATATCGACTCGGTTATTCAAATCGTAAGAATATGGTAACTAATCTGCATTGTATGTTAGCTAAGTCTTATCCTTCTGGACTTAATCCTTTTCCAGAAGAATACTATATTCAAGAGAAGCTCAATGGTAATCGCTGTATTGCTTGGTATGATGAAAATATGCAAAAATGGCGGTTTACTTCTCGTAGTCAAAAAGAGAAGTTTTATCCTTTTGACATGAGTCAATGTGATCCTGACTTAATTTATGATGGCGAAGTTATGTCAAGAGGTGCTATGGGCAATCGAGATTTTGCTAGAACTTCCGGCTTAGCAAATTCTAAGTATCTCGACAAATCAGAATTAGTGTATGTTATCTATGATATATTAGATGCTAATTCTACTTATGAAGAACGTTGGACCATACTACAAAGTATGTTGCATACAGTTCCTACATATACCGATTTTGATACACGTTTTAATTTTACCGATACTCAATTGACAAGTAACGTTGCGATTTTACCAGTTTTAGCTAAGATCACTGTATATCCTAATCCTGAGTACAATTGGCGTTTAGATGCAATACTAGATAAAATTACTGATGCTGGTGGTGAAGGAGTAATGCTTCGTAGACCGAGTGCACCTTATTATCATAGTAGCGGTTCCGGTGACAGAAAGAATTATTTGTTAAAATACAAAAAGCTTAAAACTTGCGATTTGCGTATTATTGGTTGGAATGAAGGTAAAGGCAAATACGAAGGCATGATTGGGTCATTCATATGTGAAGATGACGATCATACAGTTAGAGTTAATGTAGCTGGTATTGATGATGACACTAGAGCTTCTGATCCTGATTTATGGATGGGTAAAATTATTGAAGTTGCTTATTTCGAAGGTAGTCAATCTAAGTCTAAATCACTTGCTAGTCTTCAATTTCCACGATATAAACGAGTTAGAACCGATAAAACAGAAACGAGCTTGTACTAATGGGACAGATACTTCAAATTAATGATATTGTTGTAGTTACTCTAGAAGATATTGACTATGAAGGAGTTTTATTACAAATTAATGGTGATAAGGTTTTAGTGTATTGTGCCGAATTTAATGCTACCGAACCTTATGTTGTCACATATGTTAGTAATGTAAAACGAGCTGACTGTCAAGAAACAGGCAAAAAGCTAGTTAACTAGGAGGAACTAATGTCACAAATAATTGTTTACCGTAAACCTGATCATGCAACTTTTAAATTGAAGCAACGTAGAAATGGTCAGTGGGTAGAAGTAGCAGTAAATGATATTATACGTATTCAAAATCAAGATTATCGAGTACTTGAAATTAAGCCTAATGAAGTTACTTTAGAAAAATTAATACAGGAGGCTACTGATGACAAAGACTGAATTATTACACGGACTAACTGAGTACAAAGATCAATGGCAAAGTAGTACTGGCATTGCTAATATCATTCAATTGGTTATAGATATACTTGTGGATGATATGGAACATGATGCTAAAAAGTATAAGCCAGAGGTGTCTAATGAAAAAGACTGAGCCTATTAAAGTTCCATGGTGGTTTGTAATACTAATTTATTTAGTAGTACTAATTACCGCAATTGTATTAACTTTCGGAGGTATTTTATATGGCAATTAACTATGATCCTAAACTAGAAAAATATGCTAAACATTTAGCTAAAATGTATGGTCAATATCGACAACAGCAGTATTCTGGTAAGAATGGTGCTAACTCTGATAACGAAAAAGGCTATTGGCGGGGTATGGCAGATGCTGTAGAAGCCTTTTTAGTTGATCTTAAACGGGCACATCTTATTGCGCATCTTGGTATTAATAATGACCTATGGCCAGTTGAAGAGTCTGTAACAAAAGAGGAGGTAGTGGAATGAACCAAGTCCTATTATATTCAATCCAATCAGAACCTATTGCAAACATCCTCAACGGTCACAAGACCATCGAAGTCCGCAAGAGTGACCTACCCAAATGGGCAAAGGACAAGTTGGCACGAGGCGAGAAGGTCGTGGGGTATGGTTATTGCACGAAGAGAAAACCGTATTTGTATGCGGTTGATAAAACTTATATTATTGATAGTAATGATAAAGGTAGTTGGGGTAATGTTCTCAACGGTCGTGTCGTTGTCAAGTTTGAGGTGAGTAAGGTCACAAGACATAATCCTACACAGTTTAAACCACCTAAAAGTAGATTTTCATTTTTTTCCGGTTATGCTATAAGTGATAAAGAAATGAAGGATATGTGCCTTGAAAAATATGATTTAGATAGTTACGGCAACGGTGCTGTTCTCTACGCTCACCACTTCACGAACATCACACCGATTGAGCCGATGGAATTGGGGGAGTTTATGAAAGAGGAATATGCTGTAATGCCAAATGGTATATTTCCAAGTTTTCAACCACTCACCAAAGCGCCCCAACCCTTCATGACGTGTTGGGTGAAAGGAGAATAGCATGGCAAAAAAATTAAAGTGTGAATGTGGAAGTAAAAAGTTTTATCGGTCAATGAATATGATGGATAACATTGTATTAACGTGCAATCCACCTATTCATGTATCGGTTTATATTTGTGAAAAATGTGGCAGACGGCACGAGGTAAGAAAACAGGAATATCCAACGGCTGTTAAATCACAAGAAGTTGTGCTTGATGATTTTAGTTCAGTAATCGTCAGCAAAGGAGAATAGCATGAACAGATGTAAATACTGTGGTAAACCACTAACATTAACGCCTGAATATGACACTTGCATGGAGTGTCAAGGACGTATTATGCGTGAGGCAACTATGCCTCAAGGTGGAATTGCAACAAATTCAACACAACCAAGTATGAACATTTACGATGAAGCATTAAGAATAACTAAAAATGAACTTAATAGAGGGTGTGGCGAATATTACGAATACGAAGATTTAGCCGTAATTCAAAAAGCCCTCGAACGTGCCAAAAAGGAACATAAGTTGCTTGAATTGTATCGTAGAACATATCAACCATCACTATTACACCCACTTAATGAGCAAATCAATGAACTTGAGGAGGAACTGAAATGAAGACTCCTAAAGAAGCGTTAAAAGGAATGTGTGATTTATCAAAAGTCAAATATGATGATTATGGACTGTGGGTAGAGTTAAAGGGTGCAGTCGAACACGCCTTAAATGAGTTAGAAATCATCAAAAGTTATCCAACTGTCGATGAGGTTTGCAGTGAATTAAGTGAACATATAGAGCATAGCGTATACTATGCCAATGATAAGTTTAAAGTTCACGGTGATGTATATGGTGAAATTGTAGACTTGAACTCACTACCACCCCACCTCATCACACTCATCGGTCGCTTCTATGAAGGGCTGGAGAAGGGGGAAGGGAAATGAAAAAAGTTAGTTACATTTTGATTGCACAATTCTTTATCTTATTTTATTTGACTGTTTATCTTGATGTTGGTATTGGTATTTTATGGATTAGAATATCGGCAATCGTTGGAATTGCAGGGTTTATATTAAACATATTTGCAGAAGAAAGGGAAAGGAATTGAGAGATTATGTTAAAGAAACTATTAGTATTACTCACGGTCTTACTTATCACACTTGCGTTGGCGTTAGGCGTGAGAAGTGCTTATGTGGAATACTCGAACGATTACGACAATGCACCTAATTTCATCATCTACGAAATCGACGAATATGAGATTGAAGGTTATCTAAGATCATATTACCTTGTTCATGTTGATGATGAACAATTTGCAGCATCCACCATTCGATATAGCGATGAGTATGGCGAAGGTATATATTTAGTCCTTGAAAAACGTGATAAACACTTTCTTGCTCATACGGTGATGATGGTATATGGTTCAGTTAACAATCCAATCTATGAAGGGATTTTGGTGATAGGGCATGCCTAAACGTAAATTCAGCATTTTTGATATTGATATTACTTATTATGTTAGACCGAATGATGATATTTATCAAGAGACTAAACCTAAAGAGATCGGTTTAATTATCGAAGTACCTGATGACTTTGATAAACTTACTTTAGAACAACAAGTAGATTGCTTGAAAATGGATGTCATTGAAGATTTATACAATAGTGTAAGCTTTGATACTGCCGATGAACCTTATTTTGAGATTGAGGATGTTGAGTTTTGTTTCGAAGAGATCATTGATTAACGTCACCTTAGATGATTTTAGGATATATTAGAGACGTTTTTAAAAAAAGCATATAATACTCTATATAGTCTATTAAAAACTCTCTAATATATCCTATTCTTATTATAGTGAGGTGTTATGCCTCATTATCTTCGAAAATCAAAGAAAATTAAAAGTTAGCAAAAAGTTTAAAGATATTAAAATTGTGAATTTTTTCAATCTTTTAGAGATATAATATAATAGAAGGGAATTGATTAATCACATGGAGTATATCATAAAAAATAAGGTTTTAAAAAGCCGACGAGGTAATTATAACACAGTAAGTTTGATTACTAACCCGGTAATTTGGACACCGAAAACATTGAATACTGACGTTCCTCGTCACAAAGATGTTATTGCAGAGATAGAATTTGCAATGTCTGGTATATTAAGTGAACATAAGTATTGGCAAAATGAGCCATTATACTGGATACAAGAATATCAAAAGTTTTATACTGAACTATTTTTATTACAATGGTTGCATGAAAAAGCTGACCGGCACAATATAGTAGCCAATACTAATTGTTGTCTAACCTTAGTTCAATATCACGATGGTGTTTTAACAGCATATTCCCGATCTACTGATATGCGAAATGGCTATTTTAGTGATCGCTTAGTCTTAAATTATTTAGCCGAATGTATTAATAAGAGCAGACCAGATTGTCAAGTTGAACAAATTGTGTGGTATTTAGCAATTCCTCATGTTTACGAGCAAGAAGGCGTTGCAAGACTAATAAAAACTGATGAGGTGACAGAATGATTGTGTATATTGAAGGTGTAGATGGTAGTGGTAAGTCTACTATTGCTAAGTCTATAACTGAGCATTTGATAAAAGAACGGTTCGTAGTTCATCCAAATGCTGAAAAGATGATGGTAACCCATCCTTGGCGGTTCGATCGAATTAATCGAGAGCAATTAATCGATCGAGTAACTAGTCGATTACTTAGTGATGAAGTATTTATCGTCGATCGTGGTGAATTGAGTGATATTATTTATCGCACATTTGATTTTGAGAAATACCAAGCTCTAATGACTTTAAAAGAGTATCATGAGTTATATCAACGGCATGCAATGAGTTATATCATAATTCATTGTGATACTAATCGATCAGAAGAATTAATGTTGGCACGAGGTGAAGACAATAAGATTTCCATTGTTGAACATCAGAAACTTCGGTATTTGTTTAATCAAATTATGCCTCTATTTGGTGCAATCAAATATGATGTGGCATTAAGTATGAGTATACCAAGTTATTTGCCAGCAGTTTTAGCAGATATTCGAATGCAATTAATTTTAGGTGGGGCTAAGCGTCATGGATAATTTCGTAAAAGGATATATAACTGATGCTGCAGTAGATGTTGTAATGGACCAAGATGGAGTTATTCCACCGGGTTTTAGTCGAATTAAATTACCAGCACATTATCGACCAAATGTTGGTGAAGTAGCAATGGTTAGTGCTCGAACTTCAGCACTCAATGCTGGTATTTTTACACCAGTTGGGTTAATTGATCCCGAGTATGAAGGCACAATTAGTGCTTGGGTATTTAATTGTTCAGGTTTAAATTACGAATATAAAGCTGGAGATCGATTATTTAGTGTAGTAAACTTGCAAGTAGCACCAACTAGAGTAAAGCACTCCATTGTTAGAAATGAAGCTCGTGGCAAAAATAATTTAGGTTCATCTGGAGGCTATCATGAATAATAAAGAGTTTGAGTTTCAAATAGCATTAACGTATCTAAAAGCTGGACGTCGTATTAGACGATTAACTTGGCCAGCATGGTTAAAATTTCAAACTAGTGATAATAAGATTTATGTGATTGATATGGATACTGCTAATGTTGAAGTTTGGCAACCTACACAACGAGATTTATTAGCTACCGACTGGGTAGTAGAAGGAGAATAGTATGGAAAATAAAAAACCGATTAAAGTTATCTTTAATATCACAGCAGTTAGTGTTATCGAAGATACTGCTGATGAAACTAAAGGCGAAGCATCTACTGGATACGAATATGCTATGGATACTAGTATGCCAGAATTAGCTTATAGTTTAGCTGGTTTCTTAAAGGCTATTGATACTAGTGATGATTTGAAAGCGGCAACTAGTGATGGTAGCTCCCCCGGGCAAGCCTTATTAACTTTAGTCGAACAATTTTACAATATGAAGGAAGAGTAATTATGGCTGATAGAGAACATGCGTTATTATCTCCCTCTACTTCTCATCGTTGGCTAGAATGTACACCTAGTGCTAGATTAGAAGCATTAGAGCCTCAAGTTGAACCTAGTGAATATGCGGAAGAAGGTACTGAAGCTCATGCTTTAGCAGAACTTAAGTTAGCATATATGCTTAGAAAAATTACTCCTCAAGAATATAGTAATCGATTTGATACATTCATCATGCATTCTAGATATTATGATGCTGAGTTCAATGAATATGTAAATGCGTATTGTCAAGAAGTTATGGACATAATCAACATTGATTACAAAGATGAACCAGTCGAAGTTTATTTAGAAGTACGAGTTGATTTCTCTGATATAGTTCCACTAGGGTCTGGTACTTCGGACGTAGTAATTGTAGGTAGAGATTTCATTCATCCTATTGACTTAAAATTCGGTAAAGGCGTTCCAGTGAGCGCTATCAAAAATACACAGCTTCGATTATATGCTTTAGGTGCTTTGAAAACTTTCAGATTGAAAGGTATCTTCAAAACAACAAGAATGACAATTATTCAACCTAGACTATATGACAAATCAACCGATGAATTGGCAGTTACTGACCTTAACAAATGGGCAGTAGAATATGTCAAGCCAAGAGCGGAATTGGCAATCAAAGGTGAAGGTCAGTTAGTACCCGGTGATCATTGTAAGTTCTGTAAAATTAAAGCTAAATGCGATGCTTTGGCACAAGCTCAGCTGAAGTCTGCACAAGATGAGTTTGAAATAGCATTGGTAAAAGATCAGAATAAGCCAGTTGCTATACTAGAACCTAATCAAATGACTCCAGAAATGCTGTCGAGAATATTAACGATAGCGCCGAAGTTTCAAGATTGGTTTAAAGATGTAGTGAAATATGCTACAGCTGCCATGATTAACGATGGATTGAAAGTACCGGGTTATAAAGTAGTTAGAGGGCGTAGTAATCGACTAATCACCGATAAAGCTAAAGTTGCTGAAATCTTAAAAACTAATGGTTATTCCAATGAGCAATATCTTGCTCCTGCTGAATTATTAGGTTTAACAGCATTAGAGAAAAATGTCGGTAAAAAAGTAATTGATAGACTAGTTGGTGATTACATTATTAAACCTGAAGGACAGCCCACTATTGCAGTCGAAGAAGATCCTCGAGAAGCATTAGATGTCAGCAAGTTTAAACTTATTGGGCAAGAGTTTGATTTGAAAATAGAGTCAGAAGAAGACTAAAAGGAGACTAATATGTCAAACAATGTACTAAACGACACACAAGTAGTTACCGGTGAAGTGAGATTATCTTATGTTAATTTGTTCGAAGCCCGTAAGATTGGCGAAAGCGACAAAGAAGCTAAATACTCAGTCACAATTTTAATTCCCAAAGATACACCTGCTGGTCAAAAGACAATTGCTGATATTAAAGCAGCAATTAAGAAGGCTGCTGAAAAAGGTGCAGCAAAGCATTTTGGCGGTCGTGTTCCAACTAACTTAGATGTTATCTCAACATTACGAGATGGCGATACTGCTACCAACGATATGGGTGACTTAAAAAAGATTAAAAACCCTGAATTAGCTGGTATGATGTATATGCGGTTATCCTCTAAGTTTGCACCCAAAGTCTTAAATGCCCAAAAGCAAGAAATCATTAATCCACTTGAAGTTTATTCCGGTGTTTTTGGTAGAGTGTCATTAACTCTGTTTGCATATTCTGGTGATGGTAGACGTGGTATTAGTGCAGTTCTAAACAACGTCATGATTACTAGAGATGGTGAACCATTAACCTCGATGCTTACTGGTGAAGAATTTGGTGACGAATAACGTTAGCTTGAGCGCCCACAAGGCGCTCTTGCTTACTCCAAGCTCAGACTTAGCTTCCCTTTCTCTAATATCTGAGCTTGGAGTAAGCAATAAAATATACTAGGAACTTATCCTAGCAAAACAAAAGGTGAGATTATGTCAGTTAAATCAGAAACTCCTATTCAGCAACGCATTCAAGATGTAATTGAAGCTTATGGTGGTTATATTCCAAAAAAGAATCATGGTAATATGATAACTAAAAAAGGCTTACATGACTTACCCTTCACTTATAAGGGTTTTTCTTGTTTCTTTGAAGTAAAGACTCCTGAGACATCAACTGATGTGTCAGTAGAGCAAGGTATTCATTGTAGACTTGCTCGTAAAGCGCTTGGTTTAACCGCAGTAGTATGGAACACCGATCAAGTTAAATTAATACTCGGCCATTT
Source organism: uncultured Candidatus Izemoplasmatales bacterium (assembly GCA_964483655.1). Lineage (GTDB taxonomy): Bacteria > Bacillota_I > Bacilli_A > Izemoplasmatales > Hujiaoplasmataceae > JAUXXX01. Next base: position 30,048 of record CAZABW010000008.1, on the reverse strand, counting down.
AGACTTATTAGACAAACTAGAATGTACACCACGAGAAATGTTAACAGCTATGCAGCATTTCTTTGAACAGAGAGGTCTAGACGATGGCACTAAATACTAGTATTACATATCAAGAATATAATACCATATATAGAACTCCTGAACAAGAGTTAGCAGAACGATTACTATTAGAACGTAAACATTTTGTCTTAGGATTTGAACCTGGAAAAGGTAAATCATATCCAGTAATACACGCAGTATTAGAAGTACAGCGATTACTGAATAGACCTATTAATGTATTAATTATGTCAGATGCACCTACTATTACTCATATGTGGAAAGCCGAAATAATGCCACAAAAGATTTTGCCAAAAGAAACTTATTTTGTTACTGATAGAACTGCAATTGGCACGGTTAAAGAAGCTATTGTCAAAAGAAAGTGGGATGTAATTGTTATTGATGAATGTCAATCACTTCGTTCTGGTGTAACTAGAGCTAAATCTCAATACGCTAGATTGGTGCATTCGTTAACAGCTAAAGCCGAATATGTATTCGGTATGACTGGTACTTTATCTGGTAATAATGATATTGAACCATGGTGTGTTTTACATAATCTTAATGTTGCTGGTATGGGCAAAATTGATACTAATACGTTTAAAAAGCATTGTTGCAAGCTAGAGTTACAATATGGTCCATTTGGCAATTTTTTAAAGCCAACAAGTCTTAATGAACGTGGTAATGAGTTAATGCTTAAAGCTTATGACCAAGGAGTTATGTTCTGGGAATATACTGAAAAAGACGAAATGCCACCGCTTGATATTGAAATAGTCAAGTTCAATGTCGAAACTACTACTGAATATACTAATGCTTTAAATGGTATTTTGAAGTTAGGCGAATATGAAAATACTATTATGAAGGCTACTGCTATCCAAAAAGCTCAACAAGCACTTAATGGTTTTATTTATTATGATGATTTAGGTCAACGTCATATCCATGAAGTAGGAGCTTACTATAATCCTAAATTAGCTTATGTAATATCTACTTATAAAAATGAGCCTATAATTATCGGGTATCGCTTTCAAGAAGATGGTAATAGTTTACTTTATACTCTAACACAAAATAACATTTCATATACTACTGATATGACTGAGTTTAGAACTACCGACAAATATCAAGTATTAGTCTTGCAATGTTCACGTGGTAAAGCTGCTAACTTGCAAAAAGCAACTGGAGTAATATATTATAGTATGGACTTTAGTTTTATTTCGTATAAACAATTTATACATAGAGTTTGGCGGCGTAATCAAACCAAGCCAGTCAAAATAACGGTATTGATAAATGATACTGGTGATAAGCATAGAGTTGAATATCATATTTGGGACTCGATGGTTAAAAAGCAGACCATTCATGATACTTTAATGGCTATTAAGCAGAAAGGAATGTAGCATATGAACTTTACCGCATTTTGTGAATTATTTCCAAAAGCTACTTTTGTGAAAATAGCTCCTTTTAACGAAGAAGAACTTGTGAATGAAGTAGTTAGAAAATCAAATAAGCAGCCACTAAATTCGCTTAAGGATCCTTTAAATGTATCGCAAGCTTTGAACTGGGTTAGTCATGGTGGTAGAATAGGTTGGATTGTGCCTAAAGGTTATATCGTTATCGATGTTGACAACAAAGATCACATTCGTAGCTCTGAAATAGTAGAGAAATTACTTAATAATCATAGTATTAAATACTGGTGCAATTACTCTAAACAAGGTACTCACTTCATTTTTGAAAATAAGCATACTGTTATGCAGAAAAAATCTCAATTTCAAGGTTATATTAATCACATTGGTATTCAATGTGATGGCCGTGGTGAAAATAAAGGTTATATTATTCTACCGATCAATGATGAAGCAATTGGTAGACGTTGGGGAAAATGGGATACAGTTGAAGTTGATGATTTGCCATTTTGGTTAAGACCTTTGCGTCCTCGTAAAGATAGCGATGTTAGTTTTATTGATATGCCAGAAGGTACTGGTAATGAAGCTTTATTCAAATTACGCGGTGCTCACACAATACCAAACTTAATAACTGCCGATGAGTCAGTAGAATGCTTACGCATTATTAACTGGGAAATCTGGGATGACCCAATGCCAGAAGAAACTTTTAATGCAACAGTAGCTAGACCATTAGAAAAGACTTACGGCAATATTAAATCTCAAACTGGAGAAGGTACAGCAGCCAAAGATAAAAAGTCATGGTTACCAGTTGCTCAAAAATTAATCGCCGAACAAAATCTAATTGCCGTTGGTGATTATGTCTATAAATGGAATGCTGGTGTATATGAAAAGTTATCATCTTATGAATTACATGAGCTAGTTCATAATTTTGGTGATCAAGAAGCCACTAGATCTCAACGACAAGAAATCATTGAGTTTATAATTGTTGAGAAGCAAGTTAATCCATTAATACTAGATCAAGAATACTCTTGTATACCAGTAGCAAACGGCTATTTAGATTTATTTAACTTAGAACTAATTGAACCTAGCAAAAATCAATATAATACGGTTAAGATTAATATACCTTTTAATCCAGAATGTCAATTTAGCGAACGTATAGATGACTTTATGAAGTTTATTTCAAAAGGTGATATAGACTTAATGACCCAATTATATGAAATTGCTGGATATAGCTTATTGCGTAGAAACAATTTTCATAAGTTCTTCGTAATTGTTGGTCCAGGTGGTTCAGGAAAATCGACTTTTGGCAATTTAATACGTCGTATGTTTCCACCAAAACTAGTATCTAAAGTTGCTTTATCACAATTTGACCAAGATTACCATTTGTCAACTTTAATTGGTTCTATGGTTAATATAGACGATGATGCTAGTAATGAAAAATTACTAAAAGATGCTGGTAGATTTAAATCGATTACTGCTGGTCAACCAGTATTAGTAAGACCTATTTATAGTGAGCCATTAGAATTAATTTGTATGGCGACTATTATAATCTTAGCCAATGCTATGCCAAAAATACAAGATGACTCTGAAGGTTTATATCGTCGTTTGATGTTAGTAGAATTGACAAATAAAATCAAAGTACCAGATCGAGACTTTGATAGTAAAATTACTGACTTAGATATGGAATACTTCTTATATAAAGCTGCCGAAGCTATTCACAAAGTATTACGTCGTGGTAGATTTACCATGGAAGAAACTGAAGAAGTATTGAAGCAAAAATTCAAAGTTCAGCAGAGCAGTATCAATAAATGGTGTCAACTCGAATTTATTACTGTTGATAGAATACTGAACAAAGGCATGAAAACTGTCTACAATGACTATAAGAGCTGGTGTATTATGTGTGGTTACAATGCTTTTAATTATGGCAATTTTGCAGATGCTATGATTAAACAATATAAGTTAGTAACTACTTATGATAGAGGTCAAATGGACCAAATAATCACAAGCAGTGATTATCCGTTAGACTATTGTCCGTTTGATCAAAGCTTACGAGCTTATTATAACTGAGGTGACTAACTATGAAAATGAAATTTTTCGACTTTGAAACATATCCTAATTGGTGGTGTGTAGTAGTATCTGATGAAGAGCCTAAATATAATTCATCTAAATATAAGTATGCCTTTACTGCTGAAGAAGAAGCCGCTATTAAAGCTAAAATGCGAGTATATACTAGTGATGATGGTGTAGAAGGTATTAAAAGATATTTAGCTGATACTTCTACTGGAGTACTAACTGGTTATAACTCTAAACGATTTGATATGGTTATTCAAAAATGTATATCTATGCAGTTTACTCCTCGACAAATCTTTATAGCCGCTCAGTTATTAATTGAAAATCAGCAATTTCCAGAAGAACTACAAGTATCTCAGCACGAAATCTTACGAATTAGTCAATATGTTAGAGGTTGGCAAGCTAAATGGCAAAATGCCGAAGCTTCACAAGATTTAATGGATGACTCTGATAAAGGCTTAAAAGATAAAGAAGCCTCTTATGGTATGGATATTCGTGAAACTGTAGTTCCATGGAATAAAATTAATTTAACTGCCCAAGACAAAGAAGATATTATCCACTATTGTAAACATGACGTATATGCTTTACATGTACATTATGTCTGTGTAGCTAAGCCTTATATTGAAACTAAACTGTCGTTGGCTAAAACTTATGACATACCAGAAAAAGTTGCTTACGAGTGTACTAATGCCGTATTAGTAGGAAAAGCGCTTGGTGCTGAAAGAGTACATGGTACTACTATAGTTGATCCAACTATCACTATTTATGAAAAGCCACTTAATGACTATATTCACAAATGGGTTCCTAAAGAAGCTTTGCAACATTTATTAACTTCTCAAAAGCCTAAGCAAATGGTAATGTTTGGCAATAAAGTATATATGGCAGATGGTGGTATTCACTCTACTATTATATTACCCGAATATGGTAAAGAAGTTGCTATTTATGTAGAAGCTACTGAAGAATATGGCTTATTCAATATTGACTTATCTGGTTGCCATCCATCAGTTATGTTATATGCTGGTGCCATGCCCAGAAGTATTCGTAGAGTAGATCGCTTTGAAGCTACAGTGCAAGGTCGTCGTAAACTTAAGTTTGTACCAAAGTCAACATGGACTCCTGAACAAGTAGATTTTGTTGCTGGTAGTAAACTTATTCATAATACTGCATATGGTGCTGCTGGTAATGATAAATTACCACTATATGATGATTATATGCGATCTAAAGTATGCCGCGTTTCACAATTAATTATTATTGCAGTTGCTATGGACTTATTTAGTATTGATCCAGCTTCGGTTAAAATAATTCAGACTAATACTGATGGTATCTTAACATATATGCCTAGACCTTATATGGATGAAGCTAAACGTAGAATTGCTGAATTTGAGGCATTAAGTAATTTTGCATTCTCATTTGATGAAGACTCTAAGATTTGGCAACTTAATGTTAATAACTATATCGCCTTAGATATTGATGGCAAAGATAAATTGAAAGGCAAGACCTTTGTTACTTCTATTTGGCAACCAGGCACCAATAAAATTAGACCACTTGGCTATCATATTATTGCCAAAGCTCAATATGAGTTTTATACTAACGGAGTTAATCCTATTAAATTCATGTTAGAGCATACTGAAGTAGATGATTTTGCTATGAATGCTACTAAAGGCCCTACTTATTCTGAAATGGTACATACCATTGATGGTCAAGAATATTCAGTAGGTAGAGTTAGTCGAGTGGTTGCAGTAACTAATTCGAAATATGGCGATGTTAGAAAAGTCAAAGGCACTGCTAGAGATTTAGTAGCTAACTGCCCACCACATGCTTATATTGTTAATGATGCTTTATACAATTATAGAATTGAAGGCAACTATAGCAATAAAGCAATTGTGCATATTAGTGGTCAACGTGAACCCTTAGACATGTTATTCTATTCTAAATTACTAGAACGTGTATTAGATAAGACTTGGTATAAATTAAAAGATGGCAAGATTGTTCTGACTAAACAATTTAGCTTAGACACTTTTATGAAGGGGTGATGACAAATGTTAGCAGATTATGGCAGATTGTTACCACAAGAGTTTAATAATAAAGAACAGTGCTTACAATGGCTCAAAAATAAGCAATTAGGTACTGTTAGATCGATCGTATTAATTTCTAAAAATGAAGACTGGATGATAGTGAGAGTTCCGATAACTAACGAAAACGTTACTATCTATGGTGAACATGACGAAATAGCTTGGTTACATTTACAAATGGTTCGTAATCAGATGTATTCCACAAAATGAGAAAGGAGGTAACTCATATGGCTAACCCAGAAAAAGATTTACTTGTTGAACTTGAAGATGATATAGCTATATTAGATAAAGAACTAGATATTTCAGATGAAGACTTAGATCCAGAAGTAGGTCTTGATTTAGAGCCAGAGTTTCTTCAAGTTGCTAATGATGAAATTGGTCGTTATTTAGAAGAAATCAACCAATTTCCTAGATTGACACCGGAACAGGAAATAGACTTAGCTAAACAAATAGAAGCCGGAGTTAACGCAAAAAAGATGTTAACTGAAGATAATGCTGCTGACTTATTACCTATTATTAAAGCTGGCGAAAAAGCTAGAGAAAAGTTTATTAATAGCAATTATAAGTTAGTTGTATCTATTGCCAAACGGTTTCATCATCCTAGTCTTAGCACTTTAACTTTCTTAGATTTAGTACAGATTGGTAATCTTGGGCTGATGTATGCAGTAGACCGATTTGATTATACTCGTGGTTTAAAATTCTCTACTTTTGCAACATGGTGGATTAAACAGCGTATTAGACGAGATATTCAAGACTTAACTCATATGATCAGAATACCGGTTCATGTGCAAGAATGGCTTAACCGAATTCATCGATTGGAAAAAGCTAACATGGCAATTTCTCCTGAAGAATTAGCAGAAACTCTAAATCTAACTGTCGAGAAGGTAACTAAGCTTTTGCAGATTAGATCAGAAATGGGTACTATCTCATTAGATCAGATCGTACCTAAAGAAGATAGTGAAAGTTCACTATTCGAACTTCTGCCAAGTGATGTTAAGTCACCAGCTGAATTACAAAGACGTCAAGAATTTGAACAATATTTGCTAGATGTGTTAACTACTACTTTAACTGATCGTGAATTATATATTGTTATGCAACGATTTGGTTTTATAGATGGTGAAGCTAAAACCTTAGAAGCTATAGCATCTGACTTCAATATTACTCGTGAACGAGTCCGTCAAGTAGAAGAAAAAGCATTAAAAAAGCTCAGAGCTCCTCGTATTCAAAAGGAATTAAGAGCTTGGTTTCATACGAGATAAGGTCAATTAAGCCTTATCTCTTTTTATTCGTCTACTATGAAGCAATTTAGGATATATTAGAAGACTTTGATTAAAAGCCCTATAGATTATATTCATTATCTATTAAAATAGTCTCAAAATTGATAGATATATCCTAAACGCAAAATTGAGATATTTTATCCTTCATTTCATTCAAAATTGAGATATATAGTAAAAGACGCTTAATCACTTAAGCGTCTTTTTTATTATACTTCTACATAGCCTTTATTGCCTTTAAATACTTTGGTAAATCCGAGCTTTCTTAACATAGCAAATAGGTCATCATTAGTCGTATAATACATATTGCCCTGTTGTAACCAAGCTGAAATTTTGGCAATATCTGCATTACGACTGAAAATCTGGTCAAGTGCATTCTGTATTTCTTTTTCAGTCATTTGAGAATATCGCTTAGTTACAAATCGACCATTTTCGTTAAGTACTCGATAAGTACTTTGGTTAGCATAGAAATTAGTTAGATCTTGTGCATTCAATGAACCATATAGTTTGTTGATTTGAGCAGTTTCTTTTGGCGAAGTTTTAAATGGTACTCCATTAATCTTGTAAGTTCCGTTAAGCTCTTCTTTATTTAGTCCATATACTTCAGTTTGAGTTTGAGCAGCAGTTTTAGTTACAAGTTCGAAGTAAGGCAACATTCTATGTACTATATCCCAGAATGTGCCATCACTATCACCTGTATAGATATTAGTTTTCTTTGGTACATTAAAGGCTTGTCCTAAGAATGGTAATCTAACTACGGCTTTTTGGAACAAGGTATTAGTTCGATAATTTCCAGTATAAGTCATACCACTAACATATCGAATACCTGATGGTATAAAGGATAGTGCGATACTTTGTAATTGATAAACCGACCATTCGAACCAACCTTTAGGTGAGTTAGCATCCATTAACAATAAGTCTGTAAAGAAGAACCCATCTACTAAAGGATCTAACATTGCATCTAGTGCAGATGCTAAATCTTTGTCTTGCAATGTCTTAATGAAGGCGGCACCAGCTAAAGCCGATGAACTACCAAAGATTGTTGATATATCTATACGAAGATTACCAACACGTAACTTAGGTGTTCCCCAGTCATCATCTTCTAGTGAAATATAACCAAGTGCTGCTAAAATTGCACCAAATCCGAAAGCCATAGTTCCAATAATACCAGAGCCTAAATCACGTTTAATTAAATAAGTCATAAGTTCTGGTGCTAATTGAGTATCACCTCGTTGCCATAAAGCTTCTTGCTTAGCAATCTCTTGTTCTAATCTAGTTAATTTAACAATTGATTGGGCTAAGCCTACTGGCGAATAACGAATTGCAGCTTTAAACCAGTTCCAGCTAGCAGTAGCAAATGGCATAATAGTCTTATATGCCGCCCAGCCAACTTGTGAATGCTGATTTAGCCATTTTTCAAGGTGACTGAAGAAGTTATCGCTATGCATGTAATCAGTAGTAGCTAAGGCAAAGGCATTAGCAACATCGGTCATAAGCGCTTTATCAAAGCCAGTTTTGAGATTTCCAGTAGCATCAAGATGATTATTTGTTTCAGCTAGCATTTTACCAAGATAACGAACTGCGGCTTCTCTAACGAAGTTTTTATCGCTTAATCTCTTCATCAAGAATACGTGAATTTGGTTTAGTAATTTGCTGTCGAACATTGACTCTGAGTAGAAGTGATTGTAAATAGAATGGATAAGCATATCTTCGATAATATCTTGTTCGCCAACTTTTTTATGACGTAAAACTTGTGAAGGATTATACTTAGATATTTGGTCAAGTGTTTCATCGAAGAAGCCACTCTCAATAAATTGTTCAGTAATAAACTTTTGAATTTCAGGAGTAACTTTGCCAGTAAGCTTATATTGAGTAGGAGTGTTTTCAGTTTTAGCAGTTAATTTAGGTAAGAAGGCATCTCCAATTTTAGTAGACAGTCGGTTTAAACCAGAAATCGCATAGTTAGATGTAATGTTACGTATCCAAGTCATTGGGCTACTAACCATGCTCATACTTCTTATAGCAGCAACTTTACGTAATGCACTAGCTTTTTCAGGAGTTAAAGTCTTCAATGCTTCTTGCTTAATTTCGCTTAAAGTTTTAGCTAAAACTTTAGTATCACCACCATTAAATGCATTATTCAACTTAGCTTCTTGATCAGGAGTTAATGTATAACCGAAGTGATTGAACAATGAAATAGTAATAATAGACGCTGGATTTAGCTTTTCTTTAACTGCTTTAATAAGTGATAATAACGTACCGGCATTAGTTTGAATACCTTTTAAATGGTCAGCTAACTTAGTTTTCAAATTAGCATTCATTTGGGAGAATATACCTTTATTTACATCAGTCTCGTTGTAAATATACGCTAGGATGAAGAACTTAGTAGCAGCGAAAGTTTGTTCAGCAACACTATCAGCATTATTAAGATGAGCTTGAATTAACCAATCAGTTACGTCTTCAATTTCCGCTAAAGTCATTGTTGCTAATTCATTAGCATGTTCTGCATAGAATTCACTAGCAATATGAACATTCTGTATAGTTTGAACACTATCGTCCATATACTTAACTTTAGATGTTTTGCTCTTATTCCAAGTATGATTTAGAATAGTTTGTAACTTAGGATTAATTTCGCTTGGTCCAGTAATAGTAAATGTTTGCTTTTCAACTTTAGCTTCAAAAGTACGATGCACTTTACCTCTTAAATCTTTGGCTTCTCTAAGTTGCTTTTCACGTGCTTTAAGTTGAGCTTCTCTGGCTTTAATCTTTTGCGCTTTAGCTTCTACTGCGGCTGCTTTTTTAGCAATGGTAGCTTTGGTTTTTTCTAAAGCTTTGGCTTGTTTCATTTGAGCATTAATACGGTCAATTTCGGCAACTACTTTTTCAGTAAGATCAGTTAATTCAGGATTGGACAAATCAGTATAAGCCTCTACGTTTACTCGAGAGTTAGTTGGTGTGAAATTAATTAGTGCTTGAACCTCAGCTGGTAATTGATTATAAGCAACTTTACTACCTGCTAACTTACGAATAAGCACGTTAGCTTTATTTCGTAAAAAGTCTTTAGCTACTTTACGTTCAGCACTAGGTTCATTAAGTGCCGCTCTTGTAGACTTAGTTGCTTCTTGTGCTTTTCTAACTTGGAAGGCATGTATTTTTTCATCTAGTATATATCGAATAGTATTGCTAACTTGTTCATCAGTCATACTTTCCATAAGTTCAATAACATCGTTATTAGCTTCAGCTTCTTCTTGTTCAGTTGGTTTTCTGCCAACGATATGGCTTAATGCTTTGCCCATAAAATACTCATAGATTAAGTTAAACTTTTGATCGTCGGTCATTTCTTCAATACTTGTAAAAGTTTCTTCCATTTCTTCAGGCATATATCCAGTTAGTTCATAATCAATGATGTTTTCTCTAGCATGAGCTACCCAGTTATATGGACCTTTGCCTCGTTCTTCGCCAACTTTATTATCTTCGACTGCAGCATTACCAGAGCTGACTTTAGTAGTCTTATTGGCGTTTGCATTATCATGTCCTTCTTCACCAGCTTCGCCTTTATAAGTAGTAGCTTCTTGCTTGCCAGATACGGTTTTAGCATATGAGAATACTGAGTTTAAACTCTTTAGCGTGCCTTGATATAGTGATAAGAATATTGGGAATATTTGCTTATCTTTCATAATCCATATGTCTTTTACAAGTTTACCTTCTTCATTATATGTCCACCAAGCAGTAACCGCTTCTTGCACTTTCCAATATTCTTTCATAAACACTGGATCATTAGTTTTAATTACAGCATCAAATTGTTTAATCAGTTTTTGGAAACTAGCAACAGTATGAACTCGATTTAATTGGTCAGGATCTTTAGTCATGCGGGCAATTATTGCTAATTTTTCTAAACGCATTGGGTCAATTAAAAACTCAATCATTGATGGACCTATAGCTTCTAAAGCAGGGTTCTTGTAAATATACTTAAGCAATGCTTTCCAAGTATAATCATTAATAGTACTAATTTTAACTGTAGCTACATATTCGGTAATATCATGTCTAGTTAATGTACCATTTTGAATTCTAACTTGAAAGAACTTAGACAATTTATCGAAATGCTCAGTAGTACCTTCTACAAAAGCTACTACATCATCATGCATTTGTAATAATTGCCCTTTGGCTTTAGCTCGATTAAAGAAATATATCAAGTTAGACTTTTTAGCTCTAGATAGTTGAATATAAGTACGCTTAGATCTTGGCATTTCAAATGCGACTTCTGAATTATTAGCTGGAATATCTAGCATTTCTGCTTTATTAACAGGTAGATTAAGTATTTCGGCTTGTTCGACTGCTGAAGGTACTGCATAATCAGAAATCAAGTCAGTTAATTCTGAGTTTAAATCAGGATTAGCTTTTAATTGTTTATTCAAAGTTTGGCTAAGCTTTATTAATCGATCAGTCAATAATGTCTTTGCCTCAGGTATTGCTTTCACTATAGCTTTGCCTTGTTCGCTATTAAAATATCGGTTTACATGTAGATTGATAGCATTTTCGATAGGCAAGTTTGAGTAACGAGTCATAAGATAGACAACTTCAAAAACATTAAGATCTTTAAAAATAATGTCTTGTAATTTATCACTAGCTTTTTTACCTAAATACTGGCCTATATGTTTAAATTGTGCATTTTGTTTAAAAGCAATACTACTTGGAGTGGCATTATCAGTTTGTTTAATTACTTCATTAAATCTAGTTCCATCTGATAAGTTAGGTCGATATATCCAACGCTCTTTATCAGGGTTTTCTTTATCTTGCACTTTAAGCAATTGTGGGCTAGTTTCATGTGCAATCCAGTCAAGTATATTGCTTCTTTCTGAAGCACTTAATATAGGTTTACCTGTGGCACCCAACATAGTATCTGGAAGTAAAGTCTTCTTGCTAACTACTTGAATAGCTTCATACATCTTATCAGTATAATCATCGTCTGCTGGAAGATGTGCTGATTGGTCTATATTCTTACTAACTACATAATGGGTAGCATCGTATTCTTTGACTAACCAACCACCCCATTGAAATACTGTTTGCTTTTCAGCAGGTTTAGTAGGCTTAGTTGGTCTTGGCAATTCAGGCTCTTTCGGTGTATTTTTAGCAACATCAGTCTTTTTAGCAATAACAAACAACATTTTATCTCTTTGTGCTTGGTCCTCAATTAATGGCTTTTGATTAGGTCTAACTGGCAATAATGTCGTTTTATCAACTTCTTGAGTTATATATTTACCATTAGAATTGTGCTTAGTTAACATATAACTTCTGCCAGTATGTTTAACAATAGAATATTCGCCAAAGTTAAATGAGGTTGGAGCCACTTCTGAGTTATTAGTAGGTAACTCAAGTATTTTAGAAGGATTTGAAGAAACAACATACGACGAATGAGTAATCTCTAAAACTTCTGCAGCGAAGCGAGCCTTTTCTAAAATTGCGATATAGTTATCTAACTCAATCATGAAGTTGAGTATAAGCATATTCATAATTCCCGTGTATTGAGCAGCTAATTTTCTTATCTTCGGTCTTGGTAGATTTTTCAAATAGCTAATACTAGAGGCTAAGTAATCACTATTTATTGATAACGAGTCTCGGCTAATACCTCTAATAACAACATCGCTTAGTAAAGCAGAAGTTACTTCCGTTTTTATATTGTCAACAGTAGCTTGTTTCAAACCGAACGAAGAAATTGTCTGCATATTCTTATCGATTAAATCTTGCATATTCTTTTCGTAGTTTAATTTGATCATACCAGCAGCTTCAATGTCTGCTGAAAGTAATGATTTAGCTAATTCTTGCATTTCAACAATGGAACCAGTATTAAGCAACGAACGAAGTATTACTGTTTGATCAAAGGTTGTTACATTAATAGCTAATAAACTATTTTTAATAGCTGGTAATTTGGCTAAGCTCATTGGTTTACTAATGGCTAATACCCAAAACTCTTTACCATCTGGAGATACTAAACTAATCATATTAGTTAGTTTGTTAACTTTCACTGTAAAACCTAATGCCGAAAATTCGTATAATTCAGCTATAGAGCGAGCAGTATTTTCTTCTTGCAATAAAAGATATAACACATTACCTAAAAAATCAGGAAGATTAGCCGAAGTGATATCATAAGAACCTTGGTTTATATCAGTCATAAGACCAATCATATACTCATTAGTTATTGGGAAATTGGTTGTTATATATTGAGATAGTCGCTGTAATTCAGAAGGATCTACTTTGCCTAATCTATTAAGTTGACTAGCCATAGCCGAGCTACCTCCACCTACCATTTGATAACGAATATCTTGCTTATATATTACTGAGTTAGTCGCATGAATCATCTCATGAAAAAGAATTGTAATAGCTTCATCGCTATACTTAATAGTAGTGTTAATATTTAACGCAATTACATTAAAATTATAAGAATAATATCCGCTTGCTGAAATAGGACCACTAGCAACTAAAATAGCAACATTACCAATTTCACCAAGATTTATTTTAAACAAATCTTGTAAGCGAAGTATTTTATCTGGTTTACTTAATTTCAATTGTTTTAATGCTTCTAGTAACTCTTCAGTAGTAGAAGCATCTTGGATAACCTTAACTAAATTAGCGGTATCTTGCTCTAGTTTAATTAATGTACCATCTTGCAATATAGCAAACTTATTACTTGAATTTCTTTTAACTAAGTTATCAATTTCGATAAATCGAACTACAGGGTCTTCTGCAAATTCCGAACGAGTTGTTGATAAACTAGGATCTATACGAGACAATTGATCATTGCTAAGCATTTTTGTAGCCAGAATATCTGCAATTTTTTGTCCGCCTAACAATTTTTTCTCAATTTGACGTATAACTTTATCGCCTTCTACAAACAATGGTAAATTAGTCTTAGCTTTTGCAATATAATATAATTTAGTATCAGTTAATCTACGTTGAAATATATAAGTTAAAGTAGCGACTAAATCAGTTCGTTGAATATCAGTACCAGTAGTTAAAATGTTTAACATAGCTTGTTCCAAAGCCTTAACTGTTGGCGTAGCTGATAACTTCAATATTTTAGATATTCCGCTTATAAAACCTGCATAGGCGTTAGATCGAGTATTAAGTATAAGGATATTAGCTGCTACCGTTTCAAGCAAATATTGTAACTCTGGAGTATTAGCTAACTTCATTTTTCTTGCGGTATCTAATGTTGAACTAAATCTGATAGCTAAGTCGTTTTCTAGCTCAGTTATTTGCGTAGGTTCTAGTACTTCAGCCATAGATGATTCTACTACTAATTTCTGTTTAGTAGTATCATAATCAATATGTCTAGCAATAGTTAAGTTAAATGCTACAATTGACTCTTGCAAAGACTCAACTACTTGTTTAGTGATATTTTTAGTAATATCGTCTAAAACACGTTTAGGCTTAGCTTTATCAACGGCTTCACCTAATGCTACTGCGATTTTATAATCGAGTTCTTTTTTGGTTCGATCTATAGCATTTTTTACTTTTTTGAGTTCTTGGTCTACTTCAGGATTATTACCTTCAAAACTATCTCTAATTTGTAGCAAACGCTGTCTAATAGCTTGAGTACTAGCGTCATCTAATACTGGATCTACTAGAGGATTAGATTTAGTAATAGGTAAACCTTCGTTAAAAAACGCTAGATCCTCTTCACGCCAAGTAAATTTGCCTAAGTTTTGTTGACGAGCTTCTTTAGCAATTTTTTCTCTTATATCGCCAATAGTTTTATCTAGATATTCAGCAGCTTCTTTTAATATAGGTTGATTATAATAATTTGCAATTTGTGCAGAAGTACCTTTTTTAATCCATTTGCTACCAGCATCTACACCAAACACAGGATACCATTGACCTGGTACTACGCCTTCTTTTTTGACTTCACCAGAAGATAAATAGAAAGGTAAACGAACTCCATTGTATTCAACTATTACGTAACCACGTGGATTATCTACAGTACCAGTATAATTGACTTTATTACCATTAGGAAATGGCACAATAGAAATCTTTTTAGTAGCAGTCTGCTGTTGTCTAACATTTAATTCACGTAATCTTTTATTAAGTTCGTCTAAGTCTTTGCTTAATTGCTCAGCTTCTGGATCAGCTTTAAGTACGGCCTCAACCTTATCATTTTTTAAATTGTAGTGCTTGCTTTCGTCTGGAGTAAGCGTAGTAAACTTCTTAGCTATTTGCTTCTTTAAGTCTTTAATAAAGTTAATAACTTGCTCAGTTCCCCAAGTATTATTGTTACGATTAGTTTCTAACAACATCTTAAGCTGAAAGTTCTTATCAAACATCAACGCACCAATAGCTTGTGTCTTTAATTGTTCTTCCGTATAATTAGCAGCAGCGGTACCAACCGCTTTAGTATATGTATCTACAACTGCTTGCAATAAAGCAGCAGGTATATTAGCCATAACGTTGTCAATTGTCTTAGAAGTAGCAACGGCTTTAATTAAAGCTTGCGTATCATTATCAGCGATAGCTTCTGGTAAGAAAATTACATCATCAACAGTAATAACTTCATTACCATCAGTACGAACTGCTACATTAAAACCCATATCTTTGAGTACTTTGTAAATTGAGTCATCTGCTAATTTTTCAGTGTCTGCTGGAGTTTTGCCAGTTAAATCAGTTGGAGTTTCTACTTTAGTAACACCAGCAGCTTTTAGCTTAGCTTGGGTTAACGCATTTTGAATAGCTTTAGCTACTGACACATAAGCTGAACCAGCAGTCTGTGTTTGAGTATTAGCCATATTTAAGTTTAAATTAGAAGCAGCATTATTAATAGCATTGAAAGCCTTATTCCAATTACTGCCACCAACATCATTTGCATCGGCAGCATCATCTGATGTTAAGCTTTCAATATAACTTTTTGTGGTTTTATAAGAAGCAATTTTAGCTTTCTTTTCATGATACCGTTGAATGTCTAATAAAGTCTTTTCAGCTTTAGTAGCTTTATCAACACCTAAACTTTCATACAAAGTACCTAAAGTTGCTACCGCGCCTTCTAGTTTAAGGGCTGCAGCAATTCTATCAGCTGGATCAGCTTTTGCGTCATTAGCAATAGCTTGCCAACTATTCAAAGTAGCTAGGGCTTGCTTATAGGTTACACTTTGAAACATACCCATTTGATAAATTTGGCCATTTTCATTTACACCCATAGCACGATCTACTGTCAGATTACTAAAACCACCAATAACCATGGATGTTGCTGCACCTATAATAAAGGCCTGACTAAGATTTTCCCAAGTAGCAGCATCTTTGCCACGTTTAGCATATTGATCACCGTATATATAGTCAATAATCATACCTGAAGTATCTTGTAATACTTCTTCAAGTCCTTCTTTGACCATATCTTTAGCCATTATTGATATTACTTGTTTAGCTGCTTGACCAGTAGTTTGGGTAACACCTTTAGTTACAGCATTGACTCCGACTTTTAAAGCGTCATCACCGAAACCAATCAATTTATCAATTTGTGAGAAGCCGATTAATTTACCTAAGCCAACTTCAATTGCATATTCAACTGTAGTCTTAAGTGCAGCATTAGTAAATATCTTACGATAGTCGGTATTGTAGCCAGTCATTTTAACGTTTTCAATCATATTAGCTGCAAACATTGGAGCATACATTGCTGCAGCATTTCCAGTAAGTAAAGCAGGCACCATATAACCAATAGAGTCTGCCATGCCATGAAGTAATTTACCCCAAAGTTTATATTCACCGGTAGCTGGATCAACAGAATAAGAATACTTCCGGCGAATATCATACGCAGCAGCAGTCATAGCTTCGTTGATTTTGTTAAATTCAGCTAGAGCATTAGTTCTACTACCGCCGGGATTTAACTGAGGATCATCAATTTGAGCATTACTTAAATTACGAGCAAATGCTTCAGTAAAGCTAGTCTTAGTATCGCTTTTACCTTGAAGTGCCGCTTTAGCAACATCTTGATATAAGTCAACTTTACCTTCTAGATATTGTTTAATTGTTATAAAAGCGCTAACTCCTAAGTTAGCCGTTTGATTTATATTACGAAATAAGCCATTAGTTAAATCAGTAGCAAAGGCAAATAATTCTGCACTAACCGCCATAGGAATTCTCCAAAATAAGTCGCTTTTCTTTTCATCTGCAACCATCTGAGCATCCCATTGTTCTGCTTGATTAGTAAGTACTTTATCAATAAGTTCCCGTTGAGACATATTACCAATTAAATTACCATTGCTATCAAAGCGGTCTTCTTTTACATCATCAGTGATAACATCATATGATAAAGCTAACATAGCAGTATCATAGTCTACTCTGCCACCATATTTGCTAGTTAACTCAGCTAACTTAGCACTCTTCTTAGGATTTTGCATTAACAAATTAATGTATTGATCCAATTCGCCTTTATTAGCGGCTTGCTGCCATAAAGTTTCATCTAAGTTTTCATTGTTCTCAGATTTAAACTGCTCAAATGTCATTGAATATGGGTTGATACTACGATACGAAAAAACACTGTCGGATTTTCCCGATAGTGTTTTTCTCATAGTTTCGAAGGCTTTATAATTGCCTGCGTTTGGTCTGTTAATAGGGTTCATATTTTATTCTCCTTCTAATGTGCTCTACGCATCATTTATGAAGCACTGCCGGCATTAGCCTTAAGTGCTAATTGTATTAATTCTTGTGTAGTTAATTTAGTAGTTTTAGAACTAGGCATAGGTTTAGCTAAAGCAGCTCTTTTTGCCAATGCTGACTCTTGTGCAGACTTAGTTTTTAACGAGTTAATCTTGTCGGTAACAAAATCACGATATTGAGTATACCCACCATTATATACCCAATCTAACCATGAAGTATCTTGAGAAGATGTTCCACTACGTTGACGTAACCAATCTTCGAAAGATAACCCTACATTGTTATTTTCATCTACATACTTACTGAGAATTCCGCTATTATTAATTTCTTGGTCAAATAACTTATCGTAATTCTCTTCAAAACTACCTTCTCTAAAACCAAAATCAGTAGTATATGTATTACCTTCAAGAGTAGTTAGACCTTGTAAATAAGTATTATACTGCTCTAAGCTACTTGCCATACGACGCATATTATCAATTTCTTGCTGTTGTGCTGCAGCAACTTGGTTAAGATTTTGAGTTAAGTTATTAAAGATATTTTGTTTAGTCTCAGCAACAGATAATGAAACTTGTTCAACCTCTTGATTTAAAGATGCCTGCAATTGTTGAACATATGCTTGTTTATAACCAGTGCCTAAAGCACTAGCTCTTAATCCACGATTAGCCATAAGTTGTTGAGCATAGGCATTATTAATAGTTACATTATATTGCTTATTCAACTGTTGTAAGTTTCGTTGGGTATCTATACCAACACGATTGATAGCAGAGTCATATGTATATGTGCCATCAGCATTTTTCTTATTTGCTACATAATTTGCTGAAAATGAACTTGGAACATAATAGCCACTCATTATTTCACCTCATAACTAATGTCATATTTGATGCTTACATTATATAAACGAAGTTGTGTTGGATAACTAGAATTAGCATCATTTTCTAATTGCCATTTAAAACCTAAGACTTTCCACCAATTGACCTTTTTAACGATTTTGCCAAAAGTATCAATATTGTATATTAACTCAATTGAAGGCTTTACTGTATTGCTAGTTTGTCTAAAAATCTGAGTAGTTAAGTAGGCAGATTGTTTTAAGCTAGAACTATCTACTTGGTCAATTATTAGTTGTGATAAATTCTTATAATGATTAGGCGCATCTAACAATAAAATCTGAGAAGTTAAATGCCAAGGAATAACCATAGTACCTAAGTCTTTATATGGTGTTTCATAAGTATATAATTCATCATGCTCTTTATTCCATTGATATACTCCAGTCAAAGTAGTTATGCTACTATCTGCTGGCTGTAATTCTAATGACTCGTAATTAGTTGCTGCTGATTTGACCTCTTTAATTTTTACATTTGTAGGAAATGTCAATGGATACCAACCACTAGTTCTAAAGTCATAAATTAAAAGTTGATTAGTGCCGTTAGACAAAATCAATTGAGTATTATGATGCAGTATTTTAACTGAGCCTGCTACATAAAAGTCACTCCATAATGATTTGATTTCGTCAGTCAAATAAGTAATTGCTTGTTCGGTAGTAGCAACATTTAATTGATAAGATAATGCTGCTAAACCATACTTAGTCGGAAATAATGTAAGTTTACCATCATTAGTAGTTAAGATTGTATCACCTAATCTAACTCCGACTGCAAATTTCAATGGATAATAATACCAAACTACTGAACCATCACTTAATGCACTTTCTTCGCATAAAGTAATACTGTCTTCAAAAAAGATGGCTTTGCTAGTAATTGAAATGGGACTAATACCAGTAATAGGTTTAGAAAAGACATTATTGTTAATAGGCAATGCTGACAATTTATTATCAATTAGATTAGCGACCCATATAGTTTTATCCATTGCCAACCATAAATTTTGATCAGCAAAACTAGCATTAGGAATTTGCGTAAATTCAGCATTATTGGTATAATTATAAGTTAAAGTAGTCATAATTGGTATGTTAGTATACCATGCTTGAGTAGCTTCGTTAAATACTGCATAATATCCGTTAGATGCTACTACCTTGCTAGTTGCTATAACACTTAGTGGTTGAACATATTCGTCAGATACGTAATTATTATCTACTATCCATAGAGTATTACCGCATATGTATTTACCATTACCGATCATATGAATACTAGGCTCGGTGCTATCTATATTGTACATAGTAGCATTGGCAGTATTAGTAGCAGTAAATGTTACAATATGCGCTGGTAATGCTCCACTATTATCAATAGTTACGGAAAAAGCATAAGTATAAGTAGCCCAATAATTACTGCTACTAGCTGATTTTATCAGCAATTTAACTACGTTATTTACTACTAAAATTAGCTCATTAAGTAAAGCAGTCGAAGCAATAGAGATCGAATGAGTGGTAATAGCTACGTAATTAATCTCAGTAGAAGCCATTGACATATTAACGCCACGATAAATATAAGTAGGTGCAGCTTTTAATAAAAGGCCTTTAGCTACTGTACTACTATATTTCATATAATAAACTACAGTATTATCATCTAAAATTCGAGTCAGCTTTTTATTTAAGTAAGGATTAGCTGCCCATAATGTTAAATCAGCACCAATATTGTATAATGGACCAGAGCTATTAGTAGCAAATGAGTTTAACAAGCTAGTATCTAATGCTAAATTTTGGTTAAATAAATTAGTAACATTAATTCCTTTTACATACAAGGTAGCTATCCAATCTTGTTCAGTAGTTCGGTAATGAGCTAACATAAATGCGAATTTTTCTGCATTTACGAAGTGACAATAATTAGCTCCTTGTGCAGTATTATCAATACTTATCCCAGTTATACCCTTCTCAATAATTAAAGACTCATATGGGGCTTGCAGAACATAACTATAAGTTAATGTTACTTCTATTAACATCCATTCTCTAGTGCCTAAAGCTAATCGATAAACACCATCTGTATGTACATAAAAGAAGTATTGACCATCATCACTAAGAGAAGCTGTATTTTTATACTTTACTCCACCATTAGTAGGATATACAATAGTCTCGAATGTCTCACCATAGTCTAATGATAAGTCTACTCTATCATCGTGTGCGATAGCTATTTTTTCACCAACTATAGACACTAATCCAGTAACATCACTATTAACTGGAGTATTCAGTTTACGAAGTACCCGATCTCGAGTATATTCATTTGCTAATAATAAATTGTAAGTCACATCGGTTTGATTAGGAAAAGTAACAACTGCAGTTTCATCTACTGGTAACGAATAAATAGTATCATCACTATCCGGCTTTAAAATAAATTGCTTTTTATAACTACCAGTAAATTGATTACCTTCCAATGTTACCTGTTCATTTCCAGTTTGAATACTAGTTACCGGAATATCTACTACTGTGCTCAATGCTACCCAGTTATTAGTAAGACTAGTGGTATCTAATACTTTAGTTCCGTCAGTAGTAAATAAGATATAATACTGCTTATACTGAGTTAGATGGAAATCGCTAAAGCTTTCGATAGTAACTGAAGTCAATATATTACTATATGCTCCAGCTGGCGTTTTATATCTAAGTGTATATAATTCATTAGTTGTATGATAAACTACGTAAATTATACCGCCATTAGATAATTCGTAAGTACCTACAATTTTTAATTCAATAGGAGTAGGTGTAGTAGCAGAATAAGCTAGTGCTGGATACTCTACTGCATTAATAGGTGGTCTACTAATTAAAGCCTGATACTTATTTAGATACACATTATTTGCATTACTAAAAGAATTAGCATCAATAGCTAAAGGATTATTGCTATATTTAATTCCACTAAAATTAGTTTGATATGACACTTTGTTATCGACCATAATATCACCTATACAAAGGATGCAGAAACATCTTTGTTTTCTAAGAAGTTAGTAGACTTACAACGACTTACTGCAATTTCAAACTCTTGACGTTTAGCTTGTGCCATATTCATATTTCTTTGTTGTAAAAATACGCTAGCTACATAAATTGGTATAGTTAAGGCTAAGTCTGCTGGCATATCAATCACTAAGCTATCGTCACTATCTTGCATAAACGTAATCCACGTTCCAGCATATGGTACTTGATAAGTAGCTGCGTAATAGACTACAATTTCATTATTTGATAAATATAGCATATGAGTTTTAGTAATAGCTTGCTTATTTAATAAAGAGTCAGTCCATACATACGCTTTTTTGACTGCAAATGCTAAAAAGTCTTCTGGCATAGTAATAACTTGACCTACTAAGTAAATATTCCGCGTATTGTAATAATCTGCTAATTCATCAGTAGTAGCAAAATTAGGCTCTGGCAAACCTTGTGCTTCCCAGTCAATTTCAGCGTCTGTAGCTTCTCGTAATACACCATTGTCATATACTAAAGGTGTGAATTCTGCGACCGCTTCAAATTGAAAATACTGATATTTTGGCTTCTTATGACAAATATGCTGAATAGCTTCGTTTGCAAAAATGTGAAACCGCTGGTTGCTATTCAGTAATTCAAGCTCTTCTTCTTCTAAGTCTAGGTGAGCTCTTACCGCTTCTTTTAAATAACCGTATGTATATTGACTTGCCATATTTCAATTCTCCTTTTTCTATAGAATAAAGTCTTAACTTTGTGTTTAAGATGCATCTATCAATTTTTAAGAGGCTTTTATATAGGGTCTTGATATTCCATCAGACTTTTTAAAGAGTCTCCAGATATATCCTAAAATCATTTGAAGTAACCCTATTTATTACTCTTTTTCTTTAAGTTCATTATAACTTTTGATAACCAAATGGCTATAATCAAGTAAACTGCTTTTTCTATAGCTAAAGGCGACCATAAGAATGCTAAATAGACTCTAGCAAACCATGACCACCAACCCCAATTCATAATTGCAATATAGTACCAAATAACATTACCGAATATCCACTGTACAAAAAATATAATAGCAACTAAAGTATTCCGCAAAAAGAAGGCTTTTATTAAATCTATATTTATTCGTGCATACCAATATAAAGTATACCACGTAAATAATAATCGATGCATTGCATAATTCATAGCTACACCTCTCATATTTAGTATGTAAGTAAACAAAAAGGTCTGCTTACATACATACTAAATATGGCCGACCAAACTATGTTTAGCCGGCCATATATGTAATTAACGAATTAGTTAGATGATTAGTCTGCAGCTACGGTATAAGTAATTACAGCGTTTGCATTAGGCATAATAAACTGAGTTGTAGCACCCGATGGAATTGCAATTGGTGTACCATTAACTGCTAATGCAGATAAATGATGTGCAGCTTCAAGAGCAATAGTTAAGGTAACAACTTCACCTGCCATAGATGTAGCAGCATCTGCAGTAATTACTGTAGTTGAAGTTGCATCTGGAGTAATAGTAATAGTCTTAGGCGATGGATTAGTTGTAGTAACAGTATTAGTTACAGCAACTGCCATTGGGTTAGCAACAGGAGTAATTGCGGTGAATGTTGCTGGGTCATTCCAAGCACCACCAGAACCATCAGGAAGTCCGATATAAACGTAAGCAATACCTCTCCAAGAAGGACAGAAGAAGTCAAATGCTTGTTTGCCCATATAAACTAGACCTTCAGGATCATTAGTCTTATGTGGTTTTAATGAGAATGCAACACGTTCAACCATCATAGGACCTTTATTTGCAGCATTGTACTCATTGTCTAACATTAAGAAACCTTTAGCAATACCATTGGTTGCAGCAAATTGAGGAATAGATTGGTCATAGTTACCTTGGAGATAAGCAGTTGTATAAAGATCAAAGTCATCTTTAATTGGGTTAAGTGTCGGAATACCAACTGCTTGAGAGAAGTCATTAGCAGCAAGAACGCTTCTTAATGCTAACTTAAGGTGTGCATCATCAGTCATAACAATTGATTTACGACCACTGACACCAGCTAATTGACCATTGTCATCCAGATAGTTATTCATAATGCTCTTAATCTGATATAGGCCATTAGCCAATTTAGCATAAGCAAGAGGATCAGAACCATCAAGTGCTATATTAATATAGAACTTGTTTGATTGCTTCATAGCATTGAATTCAGCATCTGACATACCTTCACGTCTTACAACAGTGTGGCTCTTGTAGAATACTGGGTTCTTAGAAGTATTCATTGTATCGCCATCAGGAGTATCGGCAGAAGTTAATAGGATATAAGTCTTAGAAACTTTATCGTATACTTTACCGCCGAAGAAACCGGTAAGTGCAAACATACCATATTGGACAATTTGACGATGCCAAGCTAATTGATAATCTGCGAGAGTTTCAGAAATACCTTTAGGATCAGCTTCAAGGAGTGCTTGCCAAGTAAATACAACTTTACCAGAGAAAGGCTTATAACCAATAGTGAAACGGAAACCGTCACCGTTAGTAAAACCGGGCGCTGAAGCATAATCTACTGTGCCTTCAAATGCTTGCTTGAAACCAGTTGCACTACCAAAAGTCTTTTGGAATTGAGTTAGTGGAACTACTTTGTAAATACGAGTTAATGGGTTATTCTTTTGGAATTCTTCTTGGCGTTTAGCATATAAGTCATCTAAGGCTTCATGCATCACATTAAAAGTTTGAGGTAATTCTAAGGTTTTATCAATATTAAAGAATCTCATGTGTAGTTACCTCCTTAACGTACTACAGAAGCTGTTGATGGCTTCACTTCAATAATCTTAACATCGTCACTATTGACGATCTTGTATAATGCTACTCTTTTCATAGTAGTCGTTGCAGCAGATGGTGCTGAACCAGTAGCAGTATTCTTAAGAATACCAGTAGGTGCATAATTATATGCTTCTCCTCTAATAGTAGTAGTGATTAAACTATCATCGGTTTGTGCAATAATATGAGTAGCAGTACCAATAGAAGTAGCAGTTACGTTAGCTGCTGGTGCAATATAACAACTTCCATCAGAAAGTCTTGTTAATACTACTAATCTACCTGCTGCATAACCATTAGAGGTCGAAGCAGTAGAGGTTGTGCCATCACCATCGTCTGTTCCACCCATGACTTCGCATTGGTGTTCAGGAATGGCAATTTGCATATACCCTGTTTTAAAATCGGCTATATAGCCACTTGTTAATAACATAAGTTATGTCTCCTTTGTAAGTTTTATTTGACTTCAATAGTCTTCTTATTGAGCTCTTCGTCCGTAATATACGGATTGATGCTCTTGTAAAAATCTTTTTCAGCTTGATTAAGATTACGCAATTTAACTTGAGTACCACCTGAACCAGTAGCTAAGTGATTGGTGCTACCTTTAACATTAGCGCTTAATATCTTACTAGGATTAGTAGCAATATAAGCTTGTGCTAATGGAACACCTTTAGCATGTAAGTCCATAGTTTCTTTTGGCAAATCAGCTTCTGTTAACTTTAATCCAGTTAACTTTTCAAGTTGATCAAGTTCAGCTTTAATTGCGGCTTTCTTTTCTTGCTCTTCTAACTGTTGCAATTTTTGAATTCTTGGGTCAGACTCTAAACGTTTAGCTAATAAGGGCTCAATGATCTTTTCAACCTGTTCTGGATCAAGTCCAGCTTCAGTGATAGTCTGTTTAGTTTTAGCCGCATGTAAAGCTTCATAACTTTCGAAACCTAAGTCTTTAGCAAGTTTATCGCGAGTCTCTTGCTCAGTCTTAGCTCTGACTTCATTAATACGTTTACTCATTGCTTCAGTTAGATCAATCTTTGGTTCTTCTTTTGCTGGTGGTGTGCCAGCTTCTGGCTTATCTTCGAATAACTCATCGATTTTAAGGTCCAGAATGTCACCGGTTTTGTTTAATTCCATACTTAACCTCTTTCTATGGGGCGCGACTACCATAATTCAACGCATTTCTAATTCTATTATATTATATCTCTACAGTGAGTCAGTTTCGTCACTTTTTTCTTCCGTCTCATCATTTTGAGCTTCACTTTCTTCTGGCTCAGCAGTAGGAAGTGG
>CAZABW010000008.1:0-4528 GCA_964483655.1 uncultured Candidatus Izemoplasmatales bacterium | reverse complement strand
CTTCCGTCTCATCATTTTGAGCTTCACTTTCTTCTGGCTCAGCAGTAGGAAGTGGATCTGCTAATTCAGGTTCAGCAGTAGGAAGTGGATCATGCCCTATTACAATTGGTTTAGGTAATAGTAACTCATCAATTCGAGCTAGTAAACTATCTTGCATAGCCTCAAAGTGTTTAGTAACAATTGTTTCAATGTCTTGACCAGTTGGCAAATTAGGCATAGGTGAATTATCAGACAAACTTGGAATTAATGCTTTAATATCAGTTAGCATTTTATGATAATGCGCATTATTTTCTCTAACTGTTTGAGCAACAGCATCACTAATTCGCTTAGCATAAGTGGGTATTAATTCGTCCATTCGCTGCATAGTAGCATTGGCTTTAGCAGTAGTTTCTTCAACTATATTTTGACTCTTTTCAGTAACCACTTGCATAGTTTGTGTTGCTAAAGCTGGTAGCATTTCATTCATCATTGAATTAACTTTATCTTCTGCTGCCTGCATCAAACGTTGACTTCTTTCTTCAGCAGCAGTCATAATTTGCGTTGCAATATCTGGCAATATAGTCTGCATGATAGTTGCATTACCTTCTAAAGCAGTAGTAACTGCAGTATTTTGGGCAGTAGTTACTTTTTGCTGTAATACATTATACCGATTTAAAAATATAGTAGCAACAATCAAAATAATAGCAGCTAAACCTATACTAACTAAATTGAGAATATCGGCATAACCAGTCGTATCTACTCCATATGCTGTTAAAACGTTAGTCAAAATAATCAGAATAGTAGCGCTAAAACTACCAATAATACCGGTGATAAATAAGACTTTGTCTTTCATAGTATCCTCCTTTATTTATTAGCAAGCGCAGTACCAACTATATTAAGTACTTTAGCATCTTTCTTAGCTTGCTCTAATTCCATTTTCTTATTAATAGCTTCTAATCTACGAAGTTCTAACTCCAACTTACGATTACCTTCTTTAGCTAAGGCAATCTTAGTATCTTCTGTCATTTTAGCTGCTTTACGTTCTTTCTTAAGTCGTTGTCTTTCTTTTTCGGCTAACAATTCAGTGGCAATTTGATCAGCTAATTCTTTAGCAGCTTCATCTAAATAAGTAGCTTCTGGTAAACCCAAAGACTCTCGGAACTCATTAAGTTCTCTAAACTTATTTTTTACAAAAGCTGGAATTTCTTTAACTCTAAATAAAGTCATAACAATGGATACTAAGAAGTTAATACCAATTGTACCTAGCATCGCCATAAATACAGGCAGTTTAGTAGGATCATACCCGAATTTAAAACTTTGAATAGCTAAAACTGAAGTAACTAAAGACATTAATATGGTTTGCGCAATAGTACCAAATTTACCAGCTGGTTTATAAGACTCTAATACTCTTTTACCTTTTTTGAAAGTAGACTGTGTAATATAATTCCAGAAAGTACGATGAATAGCTGTCGAAATATACTTGACTTTGAAGTAACCTTTTAGTACTTTAGGCGCTTTTTTATAACGTTTATATTGATCGCGCAATTCAAAAGTTAATTTAGAAAATCTATCAGTACGCCAGCTACGCCAATAAGAACGTCTAGTAGATTTTATCTTAGCTATATGATCTCTTACTTCATCAATAGTCGTATAACCATAGTCGCTGAGATATTCATAACGAGCAGCTTCTCGGTTTTTAATAGTTCTATTAGCATTAAATGTAATAAACTGATGCTGCTTCTTAAGCAATTCGCCTGTTGTTTTACCATCCACTTTTTCAGCAAATTGATATTCATTACTTTGCTGATATTTATGTTTAGTTAAACTACTGCCTAATAACTTAACTTGGATATTGAGAATTATCGTAATTACAATTAATGAATAATTCTCAGGCTGCTTAATCATATCTTGCCAAGCTACATCCTCTGGTAAGGTAATGAACATAACTACAAACAATATTGCTACAGAGCTTATAAAGATTATAGCGCTTAGACTTTGTATTAGAAAATCTGCAATTTTACTAAATCGATCTCGACTAGTCATAATTTATTACCTCTTATATTTCGCTAAAATATCGTCAATTTTAGCCTGCACACTAGCTATAGCTTGAGGTGGTAAAGTTTCGGTCAACTCATCTGTAGCAGTAGGACTATCTAGATAGCCTTTAATTTGCGCAATTTTTTCAGCACCTAAGAATATTGCCCAACCTATGGTAGCAGCTCCAAATACTTGGAAAATATCAGCTACTATCCATGTAATAAGTCCTAAAATTATAGTACCTTCTAACAAAGCTACTAGCACTGCAATACGCCAATAACGTTTAACTAGAGCTTTCGTACTTTTGCGCAAAACAATAAATAATACTGTAACTAAACCTATCAGAGTTCCTACCGAAGCGGTTATAATCTTAAGCCAGATATACGGAATAGTTCCAGCAGGTCGTTCAAAATGAACTTTATATATAACCACAATGTCTTCTATGAAGTCTCGTAGCCAAGCATCTCTGACCCAATTAAGATTAGACGCTTCCATAGCTACATTTTTAAATTGTAGATATACAATACCACTTAAAACTTCACTTTTAGTAGAGTCAGCAAAGACAAATTGAATACCTAAAATTTCGACAAGCTCGTCATCTAACTTACCGCCATGGAATTCAATAATTGCATAACCGTTAGTAGCTTCAATTATCGAAAATAGTATTGGTTTGCCTTCAGGGTCTTCTGCATCAAAATAATTAGTAATATCATCGTTATACTGGTCATAAACTACAATATCTACTATTGTATTTTCATCAGCATTAATTACTAATTTATCATCATAACTAGCTTTCAGTGCAAATACGCTCTGAAGTATCACCAAAAAAGATAGTGGTAAAAAAGCTAATATCCCCGCTATCCCATACACAATCTTGCTTCTAATTTTCATTACACACCATCTTCTTTCTTATTTGTTTAGTAATAAAATATATGGTAATTATGCTTATATAACTACTATAATGTGATATATTATTTACATTATTTGCAGTTAAAGTACTTAAGATTAGTATTACTGTTAAACCTAAGACAATTAGAAATACTGAATTATTACGAATATTGATTAGTAAAGTTAACGCTAATAATGCCCATATACCAGCACTAGCACCTACAGTGTTATGTGTTGGATATATAGTAAATAGCACAAAACCAAGTCCACCAATAATCACTCCTAATAAAAATGTTAAGTATATTAATTTGCCACTTACATGTTGCTCTAAATATAAACTTATTAATACACCTAAAGCTAGATTTTGAATAAAATGTCTAACCGAAGAATGTAAAAATCCGTAAGTTAGTAATCGCCATATTTCGCCAGTTTTAAAAATATGAATATTCAAAGCCCCATATTGGGCTAAATTAAAATAACCTAATCCAGCCCAATACGTTAAGAAGAATGTCAAACTTATGCTGCTCCATATCAATATTGTTGCTTTGTATTTCATTAAAAATCCTTTCTATAGCTCCTCAACAATCATAACAGTTCCTGCTTTCAATACCACTGCGTTACCAGCTGAAGCTGTACCTGTTCCAAAATACATTGTACCATTTCCAGTACAGTTGACAATTCCTTCGGCTCCAACAAATATTGAAGTACTAGTTCCAGCAGATGCTGATGTAGTTACTAATGAACCAGCGCCACCATTTGTTGTAGATAAGGAATACCAAGTTTGATTAGCAAAGTTTGATGTACTTGACGTCGTCGATGTTGCTGCATTAAATTCACCCTGCACTGTTGCAGAACCTGTGTTCATCCAAAAACCTGCTCTTATGCCAACGGCTGTCGTTGAACCAGTCCATCCACCAATAACGCGTACATGATATTTTTTACCAGAAACGAGTGCTATTGATAGCCCTGATGCTGCTGTCATAGTTGTTGATGTGTTGCTGTGGTCAGAGGCTAACGTTAAAACAGTCTTTGTCTTTGGCGCAGCGAAATCTGCAGCAGTCCAAACATCTAGGTCGTTCATGTAAAGTTTACCACCGTATAGATTTATATCTCCAGCACTTGCAGTTATGTCTATTGTTGAGTTCTCTAGTCCAGCAACACCTATTGTTGCCATTGCGTTAGCTGAATTCAAAAATCTTATTGGTGCGCCACTTGAATAAGATTGAAGTCTGTTTTTACCAGCTGTTGTACCTATTGTAAAGTCTGCATCAGATGTAGTAAAGTTTGGAGATGCAATCGGAGCTTTTGTATTTAACTGTGTCTGAATGCTTGATGTTACTCCGTCTGTGTAGTTCAATTCTGTTGCTGTCGCTGTTAAATCTGTAATCTGTGATACAGTGTGCGTGTGTGATAACGGAGTTCTAGCATCTGACAAACGTGAGTCGTTTCCTTGACAGAACGTTCCTGCCGTTGTTCCAAATGAGCCGGTAGTTAAGACACCTGAAGTAGTTGTTATAATTGGTAATCCTGAAGTTGAACCAATTGCGCCAGCATTTGTTATGTTGCCGTGTGTATGCGAAGATGCTGCTTTTCCACTTAACTGTGTTTGAATGCTGGATGTAAC
>CAZABW010000007.1:0-66590 GCA_964483655.1 uncultured Candidatus Izemoplasmatales bacterium | reverse complement strand
TTCCATGTCGACATCATACGTAGCTGCTAATCGATTCATGACTGCTTGAGACATTCTATCATTCCTTTAAATCGAATGGATTGTTTGTTCAACGATATTCCATACTTCTGGGACACCCATTTTCGTTATTGAAGAAAAAAGAACAATCTTTTGATCTTTAGGTAAAGCGAGCGACTCTTTGATTTCTTTCATTGCTTTTGCCCTTTGGTTGTTACTAAGTTTATCTGCTTTGGTACAGACAATGAGAATCGGGGTTTGCCGGCTTTGAAAATAGGCAAGCATTTGGCGATCATCTTGAGTGGGTTGATGCCTTAGATCTAAGAGTAAAATCGCTAACGCTAAAGGCTGATTGGTAAGTAAATACGTTTCCACGAGTTTTTGAAACTGAACTTTAACCTCGATGCTGACTTTTGCATACCCATAGCCGGGAACATCAACAAAGTAAAACGATTGGTTAATTTGGTAAAAATTCAACAATCTTGTTTTCCCTGGGGTTTGCGAGACCCGTGCAAAGGACTTCCGATTGAGCATGGCGTTAATAAAGGATGATTTCCCAACATTACTCCGTCCTGCTAATAAAAATTGGGGAAATCCATCTTGAGGAAATTGACTAGGATAGGCAAAGCTTCCGATCAACTCCAGGGACGTAATTTTAAAAGGCTCAGACATAATCGCTCACCCGCAATACCACACATTTTAAGTAAAGACTTTCTTCGAATCCCAGTAAAGTGGGATGATCTTTTCCTTGGGTGCGAAACTCAATCATTTGAACCTGCTTTTTCGCGTCAGCACTCGCATCTTGTAACATTTGTAAGAACAAAGCGGGAGTCATATAATGCGAACAAGAACAAGTAATCAAGTACCCGCCACTCGTTAAACACTTCATGGCTTGTAGATTAATCTCTTTATAACCCGCATACGCTTTAGCTAGTTGATCTTTATTCTTGGTAAACGCTGGGGGATCTAAAATAATCACGTCAAAGAACTGCCCTTGTTCTTGAAATAGCCGTAATTGCGAAAAAACATCTGCTTTTACCACTGTGATGGCCTCGAGGTGATTATGTTTGGCGTTTTTGACAATTTGATCACATGCTTGCTGGCTCATTTCCACGAATGTCACATGCTTCGCTCCAAAGAAAGCCGCCTGTAATCCAAAGCCCCCAATATGAGCAAAACAGTCCAGAACGGATTTGTTTTTTACATAAGACTGAATGGCTAAATGATTGGAGACTTGATCTAAAAACGTTCCCGTTTTTTGGCCTCCCAGCAAATTCACTTCAATTTCAAGTTGACCTTCATGAATCAAAACGCTAGCAGGAATCGATCCATAGAGGATTTGCGTTTGTTCATTCAACCCTTCTTTTTGTCTTAGTGCGATGTCACTTCGTTCTAAGATACCTTTCGGATGAAAGAGGTTTACTAATGAATTCACAATCCATGTTTTGATGGCTTCGAGCCCATAAGATGTAATCTGGATCACCAAATATTCCTGATATTTATCGATAATCAAACCAGGAATTCCATCTGCTTCTCCAAAAACCAGTCGGTAGGTTTCCAAGTACCCCAGAGCCTCTTTATATTGTTTTGCTCGGGCGATGCGTTCTTCAAACCAGACTTGATTGATTTCTTCTTCTTGGGTTCGACTTAAAATCCGAACTGAAATCTTGGAAGAGGTGTTTAAAAACCCTTTTCCTAAAAAGAGCCCCTTCGATGAATATACATAGGCTAATTCGCCAGAGACGAGCGAGCCTTCAAAATGATGAATCTCGTTATTATAAACCCAAACATGACCATTCAAAATACGAAATTCTTCTTTTGGTTTCAAAAAAATGGATAATGGCATACACTCACCTTCTATCTGTGATTATATCACAAAAACCTACACAGAACTCCCTTTGTTTTCAGCGGAATTTGAAAAAATAAGTTCGCAACGAGGAGCGGTTTTTAACCACTCAACATAGGGTTGAAACAGGGACTTCTCAATATGAACGGCGCGCTCCATCAATAAATCCACATCAAACCCTTTAATTAAAACGTCAGTAAAAAAACTAGCTAAGGAATCAATTCGGTTAAAAATTCGAAAATACGATCCAATCAAGCGATTTCGATTGGCTAAAAATAACTTTTCTGGAATGGTAAAGATATCGATGGATTGAAGAATACTGGATAGTTCTTGAATCAGGGCATGGGGTACATTGGTTTCTAGATGGAAACGAATGTAGCCGTAATCCTCTTCAATTAAGACATAATATTCGAAGTTTTCATTCATCCATTGTTTTTGTAATAGTTTATGGTAAACATCCGATTGACGGCCAAAAAGCATTTCGATTAAAAAGTTAAGAGATATCTCTAACGCTGCTTTTTGAGTCGGATCTTGCAACCACTCTTGGGGAAGTTTCCATCCTAAATCAACATAAGGAATCGCGGTGTCTACAGAAATCACTTGTTTCGGATCCGCTATTTGTACCGTTTCTGGGTGAAGTAAGGGGGTGTACTCTAAAGGTTTAGGAATGTGATTTAAATAGGGATATCCACCAAGCATCGATTCCATCTCATCCAATTGGACATCCCCAACCACCAATAGCGTCATCGTGGATGGATGGTATCCAATCTCATAAGCAAGCTGTAAGTGAGCGGCATTGATTGCTTGAATCGATGCTTCTGTGCCGAGTGTCTCAAAACGAATCGGGTGGTTTTCATAAAGACTTCTCATGAACGTATAATACATTTGTTGGTCAGGATCATCTTGATACATTTGATGTTCCTGTAAAATGATTTGTTGTTCTTTATCGATGAGCGAATCTTCAAAAGTAGGAAAATATACCATCTCCAATAAATGGGTCAAAGGTTTTTCCAAATCATCGGTCGTGGAGAAAAAATAGACCGTCCGGTTACTTGCTGTATAGGCATTGACACTAGCATTGGCTTCACTAAATTTTCTCGTAATATCCCGGTCTGGAGATTCAAATAACATATGTTCTAAAAAATGATGAATTCCAAGCGGAAATTGCAAGACCTCTTTGGTGAAGTTATGTTGAAATTGGGTATGAATCGAACCAAATGGAACCATCAAGGAAACAGACTTTTTTCGAAAACCAGGCTTGGGAAGGATGACGACCTTCATCCCATTCGGAAGGCGAGTTTCATAGAGGACTTCATCGACATTACGATAATTCTTACTGATCATGTTCGTCCTCCGTTAATAAGTAAATGGTATCAAGTTTCAGTTTGTTTGCGACACGTTTGATTTCGTCTCGCTGGATGACAAAAAGTTGTTCAAAAAAGGTTTGAATCGAATAAGGCTGATGAAAAATATGGCGATGGATAAAATGGCGATGCATTTGAGCTCCCGGAATATCCATCGCTCGTTGTTCTTGTTCGGCGAGATAATTTTTCGCTAACGCGATATCTTCATCACTGAAATCACCCGATTGGATCTTCGCTACGATTGCTTGGATGTTTTCCAAAGCCATTTGGGCTTTCGAAGGATCAATTCCCGCCATGATGGATATAAAACCCTTTCCGAGAAACAAGGAACTCTGAACATAATAGGCTAAATGGAGTTGCTCACGAATCACTTGAAACAAAAACGATTGATCGAAGTCCCCTAACATCACATTCAACACCCGCAAAGCAAGGGCATCTTCATCGTTGATATAGGTTTGGGTTCTATATCCTAGATAAAGCCTCGATTGTTTGATTGGCAAGGTTTCTTTAATTTGTTGAACCTCGCTTCTATTTGACATTTCACGGTCGACCCATTGAAAGGACACATACGGTTTGGTTGGTTGAAACAACGTCTCAATCTTCGGAATCCACCGTTCGAGGTCCTGGCTTCCAGAGAGATCGATTTCCACGAACGAATGATTGATGAGGTCGTTATAACATTGTTGCATCGATGCTTGAGTGACATGCTGAAGGGTTGCTAAAACACCCGATTCGGGAGTAGCATAAGACTCATTTTGAAACATATGCTCGCGAAATCGTTGAAACGAATACTCTAATTTATCATTGTAAACTGCTTGAAGGTTTTCTTTTAACAAGCGTCGTTCTTGCTCAATCGTTTTCTTAATGAGTCGGTTTTGAAACAAGCGAGGGTTAAAAATCATCGAATGAAGAAATGCCAATATTTGATCATAAAAGTTTGGTTCTTTTACAAAGCGCTGTTGTAAAAACGAGATCTGAAAGATGGTAATAGAGGTATTTCCAACCCGCGTAATATGAGCTTGGATATCACTTCCATATAACACATCACTTTGGTATTGAATCGCTTGTTTGCTAGGAAAATCCCGGGAACCAGAAAGTAATACTTGGGGTAGTAAAACTCGTTCATTGACTTGCTTTGGTTCAAATGGTTGGATAAACCGAATTAGAATCGTGTTGGTTTTATAATGGGGCGTGGGTAAAAAATAAATGGGCTTTTGGTTAGGCAAGGAACTCCCTCGTTTCTATAAAAACCATGGTTTCGCACCATGGTTTTTGGAATCATTCGATTATTTTGCTAATTCAAGTGCGATTTTCATCATATTTGTAAATGCTGTTTGGCGTTCTTCAGCCGTAGTTACCTCATGGGTTACAAGCGAATCGGAAATCGTCAGGAGGCATGCGGCTTTCTTCCCTAGCACCTTGGCATTATGAAACAGGGCAAAAGATTCCATTTCCACCGCCACACATCCGTATTCTTCAAACGCTTTTTTGAAAAAGTCTGGATCTTTACGATAAAACACATCTGAGGAATGAATTCGACCTTCTTTGAGAGGAATTTGTAGTTTCAAAGCTGCTTTCCGTAGTTTGTTATTGAGGCTAGTGTTGGATTTCATCACTTTTTTCGTGACACCACCTTGAGCCTTTGCATAACTGGATTCACTCCAAGCTTCGGTAGTCAAAACTACATCATACAGTTTTAAATCGGGACTATAAGCGCCTGCAGAGCCAATCCGAATGATGTTTTCCACTCCATAAAACGCAAAGAGTTCATAAGAATAAATCCCGATGGATGGCATCCCCATTCCCGAACCCATGACCGAAATGGGTTTTCCTTTGTAGGTACCAGTGTAAGCATACATGTTCCGTACTGTGTTCACCAGTTGAACATTTTCTAGAAAGGTTTCTGCGATGTATTTGGCCCGTAAAGGGTCTCCTGGCATTAACACTGTTTTAGCAATTTGATTCACTTCCGCTTGAATATGAGGGGTAGGCATAGCATTAATCTCCTTTTTTTATGGGAATCAATTGATTGATTTTTTCTAATAATGTCGAGTCGTAACAAGTCATAAACTGGTAGTTTTGGTCCATTAAAGTCGCATGAAACTGAATCGACTTTTGATCATTTGCAATTTCGATTTTTTGAATCGTGAAGCCTTTTCCATAGGGTACTTTGATACTATCTTTCGGTGTAGCACTGAAGGCTCTTTGATTGAAGGCTTCCAAAAATAGCCATTGGTCAGTAAAAAAGAGGGCCGCGCGTTTTAAAAGAACGGTTTTCCCCACTCGATCGAGAAGCGGGATATATAGTTTCATTTGCGAGTATTTTTGTTCTAAATAGGTTTTTTGTTGTTTCATGACACGTTGGGTTTGTCGTTCCATTAAGAAGTCTTTCAAAAACGAATAGACAATCACCAGCACCATAATCGTCAATTGTAATTCGAGATTCCATCCATACACTAAAAAGAAAATCAAACCGACGATAACATAATAGGCTAGGAAGTTATAAATCAGCCGTTTCCATTGAAAGAAGCGAACTAAGGGAGCCGATAAGTCGATGATACGACGTTGAACATCATCCATTAATAGCCACTCCCGTGCTGTCCTTGGATAATTTGAACACCATTCGAAGTCCCAATACGAGTCGCTCCCGCCTCAACCATTTGATCGAAATCGGCTTTACTCCGAACTCCACCCGATGCTTTGATGGCTAATCCTCCTGCAGATTGCTTCATTAAAGCAACGTCTTCTACAGTTGCCCCACCTGTTCCAAATCCGGTTGATGTTTTGACAAATGTCGCACCCGCTTTGAAACAAAGATTGGAAACCACGGCAATTTCCTCTTTAGTTAAATAACAAGTTTCAATAATCACCTTAACGGTTAGCCCATTCGCGGCTTTCACCACTTGACGAATCTCGTGTTCCACATAGTCATAATGCTTCATCTTTAACTCGCCAATGTTGATCACCATATCAATTTCTTGGGCGCCATTGGCAATCGCATTCAGTGTTTCAAACACTTTCGTCTCGGTTGTATTCGCCCCTAAAGGAAAGCCAATCACGGTGCATACCAAAACCGGACTTCCTGATAGTGCTTTCGCCGCATATTTGACATAAGTGGGGTTAATACAAACACTTTTAAATTGATATTGCTTGGCTTCTTGGATTAATTGGTCAATTTCTGCAACCGTTCCGAATGCTTTTAAATACGTGTGATCGATATATTCATTGATGTTCATGGTGTTGCCTCCTTATTTTTGCGAGATAATCAAAGCCTTCCAAGTAAAACTTAATCATGGTTCCTACGGTTAGCGCATAAGCAAATGTGCCAAAGTAAACGGCACCAAACCCTCTTCCGGTGGTTAGACTTAAAATCAAAGCCAACGCAACCAATAAGGTCTCATTCAGCGTACGAGCAACATAAAGGCGTAGTTTTGTGACTTTACTAGTAAAAAACATTAATTCATCGTAAACCCCAGCCGGATAGGTCGATCGAATTAAGAAAGCACATCCCAGTGGCATCAGTAAAAGGGATAAGATAAACGGCACGATAATAGCCATTCCACTCGGATAGTATCCAGCTAAAACGACCAAATCCCATAAATCGATGAGTCCGGAGAAGATGAGAATCTGTCCAAACAAAATTAAGAAAATCCATTTGCGGGAGTAAATGGTCAGAAATAAAATAATCACACCTGTAATGAGGAAAGCCGATAAGCCTTTCGTCATGCCGGTCAAATCAGATACGATGACCGTCAGCGTATCCGCTGGACTAGCTCCAAGCGTTGTCCGAAATGTTAACACCACGGAGAAGGACAAAGCCGCCAATCCAAAGATGTATTTCAATGTGTTCAGTAAAGTAATCTGTCGTTTCATGTGTATCCTCCGTGAATTATGATTATATCATAACTAGCCTAAAAAAGCAATTTTTTCCAATGGAAAAGCCGATTTTCATCGGCTATTCAGACATTCTTTTTAATGTATGCTCACAACGTTCACAAAGACCATCGTGACGTGTTTCGACGACTTGCCAACAACGATCACAGGCTTCGCCATCGGCTTTCACGACATCGATGGTTAAGTCCCCTTCTCCATACTGACCGACGCCTTCTTGAATCGAACACTTCGAAACAATAAAGACACTTGCTAAGGAGATGGGGAGGGAATCCAGGTAGGATTTCATCGATGCGGAGGGATATAAGATGAGATGAGCGTTTAAACTTTTCCCGATGACTTTCTCACTACGAGCCATTTCCAAGGCTTTGTTCACTTCTTCACGAACGCCTAAGAAACGTTCATATTTCGCGATTAAAGCTTGATTGACTTCGCCTCTTTTTGGCATGTCATGTAAGTAGATATCTGCTTTCTCTTGGTAAGGAAGTGTCCAGTAAGCTTCAGAAGTCGTGTGAGGTAAAATCGGATTGAGTAACCGGAGTAAGACGGACAAGATTTCATAAATGGTAGCTTGAATGGCTCTTCTTGCGGGGTGATCCGCATAATCGATGTAAAGAACATCTTTGGTGAAATCTAAGTAGAAGGAAGAAAGATAACTAACAAAATTATTGATGGTTCGATAAACATCATCAAATTGATACCGATCATAAGCATCTAAGACATCGTTAACCAAAGCTTGTGTTTGTGCGAGTAAGAACTGATCCATTTCCGAAAGTGCCACAGAATGGATTGGATGAAGGGAAGGATTATAATCAAATACATTGCCCAGTAAGAATTTTAATGTATTCCGAACCTTCCGATACGATTCCGCAACTTGATTTAATAAGTCGTCACTAATCCGGACATCAGACTGGTAGGTAACCGATGCGACCCACATCCGGAAAATATCAGCACCTAAAGTTGAAGAAATTTTGTTGGGGTCAATGACATTGCCAAGCGATTTGGACATTTTACGTCCTTCACCATCTAAAACAAAGCCGTGGCTGACAATCGTTTTATAAGGGCTTTGATGCATCGTTGCGACACCCGTCGTGAGGGAGGAATTAAACCAGCCCCGGTATTGATCAGATCCTTCTAAGTATAAATCCGCAGGATAAGGAAGACCTCGGGAAATCATAGCCCCATGATGACTCGAACCAGAATCAAACCACACATCCATAATATCTTGTTCTTTGGTAAATAAGCCGTTGGGGCTTTCAGGATGGGTATATCCAAGTGGTAATAATTCTTTCGCTGATTTTTCAAACCAAATGTTCGATCCATGTTGTTCAAAGAGGTTTGCGACGTGTTCAATTAAAGTTAAATCCATAATCGGATTCATCGCTTCCGTATAAAAGATGGGAATGGGAACGCCCCAAACACGTTGTCTCGAAATACACCATGCTTCCCGATCTTTGACCATATTCGCTAACCGGATTTCGCCCCAAGAAGGAATCCATTTGACTTCTTTTACAGCTTGTAAAATATCTTCTTTTAATTTTTCAATCGACGCAAACCATTGCGGTGTTGCTCGGAAAATGACTGGTTTTTTCGTCCGCCAATCATGCGGGTAAGGATGGCGAATGGTCGATACTTTTAAGAGGGCTTGCTCTTCCGTTAACCAACGAATGACTTCTTTATTTGCATCTTCTACAAAGAGACCTTCTAAACGGGATCCTGCCTCTTTCATCATACAACCTTTATCATCAACAGGACAGAAGACATCCAGCCCATATTTTTGACCGACGAGATAGTCTTCTTCCCCATGTCCAGGAGCGGTATGAACCAAACCAGAACCATCTTCGGTCGTTACATGGTCGCCGAGGATGACAGGAGATACACGATTGTACAGAGGATGACGATACGTCAACCCTTCTAATTCTTGACCATTTAAAGTGGATAATACAACGACATCTTGCCAGCCTAGCATCGCTGTTAAAGCTTCCAAGCGAGGCTTAGCGACCACATAGACTTGATCATTCACTTGGACTGCGACGTATTCAATCTCAGGCCCAACGGCGATGGCTAAATTTGCTGGGATCGTCCAGGGTGTTGTCGTCCAAATCACGAATCGACTGGTTTGAGGAAGCTTATTCCCTGTTTCCACAATCGGCATCGCCACATAAATCGAGGGACTACTCACTTCTTCGTATTCAATTTCTGCCTCTGCTAAAGCGGACTCCGAAGAAGGCGACCAATAGACTGGTTTTAATCCTTTATAGATTAACCCTTTTTCAACCATTTTTCCAAACACGCGGATTTGAGCTGCTTCGTATTCTTTGTGGAGGGTAATGTAAGGATTATGCCACTCCCCTAATACACCAAGACGACGGAATTGTCCTTTTTGGATTTCGACTTGTTCGAGCGCGAATTGGGCACACTTCTCCCGAAATTCTGCTGTACTCATGGTTTTGCGATTAATGGATTTATCTTTTGATAAAGCATTCTCAATCGGTAATCCATGGGTGTCCCACCCAGGAATATATGGCGCTTGGAACCCCGCCATATTTTTGTATCGGATTACAAAATCTTTTAACACTTTATTTAGTGCGGTACCCGCATGAATCGATCCATTTGCATAAGGGGGGCCATCATGCAAAACAAACATCGGTCGCGATGCGTTTTTGGCGATGACTTTGGCATACAAATCCAACTCTGTCCATTTTTTCTGAAACTCGACTTCACGAATCCCTAAGTTTCCTCGCATCGCAAATTCACTTTGAGGCATTAACAAGGTATCTTTGTAATTTTTCTTTTCCATATGACACACTCCTAAAAAAATAAAAAAACCGCCCTAAAAGGACGATTTTCACCGTGGTTCCACCTTATTTCCAGCCCAACTGGACTAGCACTTAAACTCCTTAACGCGGAAGACGGGATGGCTACTCGATTCACACATCCACTCCTGGGTGATGATTTCACTGGTATTTCCAAGCTTTCACCACCCGCTTGGTCTCTACAAAATACTGAAGTAAAAATCGTGTCCCAATCATCGTTTTGCATCATTATACTAAATAAAGGGCTAAAATACAAGTAAAAAAGTAGCGTTTTGCTTAAAAGTTACGTAAAAACATCAAGAGAAACTGAAGCAATAATAACCCGAGTAAGGGGCCTAAATCAAGCATTCCAATAATCACTTTATTCCGAAAGAGGTTGAGATAAGGTCCGGTGATGGATTCAATCAGTTGAGCGATAGGAGAACTTCGAAGTGATGTCCAAGATAAGATAATGTTTGCGAAAATGAGATAGTAATAAATCGATACAACGAGAAAGCCTACGCGCAAGACGGCAACTAAAAATTCATTCATGGCTATTTCTTTGAACTAAACTCATTAATAAATTTTTGTAATACTGGACCTTGTAAATCTAGTTTTTGCGCCATGAGGTAAATCTTATCTTGGATTTTCACAATTTCCCCATCGCAAGCGTAAAGAACTCCTGTTAAAAATAACAACACTTCGTTTGCTTCGGTAATCAGACAATCGGTGAAATTAATCACAATCGGAATCCGATGCATGATCAATTCCGCGTAATCATAGATTTTCGTTGCATTCTGAATTTTCAAAAATTTAATATCTTCAAAAGTTAGAGAACTATTTTGAGGTGTTTCTTTGGATTTGAATAAGGCCATATTTTCCCTCTTTTCTTACAGTAAAATCCGCCCTAAACGGACATGAGTTGATCCCATATCATAGGCAATCGGATAATCATTTGACATGCCCATGGATAGACTCTCACAAGGAGCATTCACGAGTTGAAGTGCTTGGATTTGAGCTTGGAGATCGAGCAGTATTTGAAACTGGGAACGAATCACCGATTCCTCTTTCGTTTCTTCTGCCATCCCCATTAAACCAATTACTCTTATTGTAGCACATTCTTGTAAATCTTGAATCAACTTCACAACATCTTTCGGGTGAAGACCATATTTGGTTGTTTCTTCGGAGATATTGACTTCCACAAAACAAGGTAAAGGATGGCAGCGATAGCGCTCAATTTGTCGTGCCAAAGGTAAGGAATCTAGTGAATGTAAAACATCGATCTGATTAATCATCATTTTGACTTTATTGCTTTGTAAATGCCCAATAAAATGCCATGTGATGGATAAATCGGATAAATCATTCTGCTTTTTGAGTAAGTCTTGAACCCGATTTTCTCCAAAATGATGAACGCCATACCCAAATAAAGTTCTCATTTGTTGGCTATCAAAATACTTTGTCGCCGCTATCAAGGTCGCTTTGGGCATGGATGTTTGTAGTTCTTTGATCCGTGTTTCATTCATGGTCTTTGA
This sequence comes from uncultured Candidatus Izemoplasmatales bacterium, assembly GCA_964483655.1. Taxonomy (GTDB): domain Bacteria; phylum Bacillota_I; class Bacilli_A; order Izemoplasmatales; family Hujiaoplasmataceae; genus JAUXXX01. The sequence continues at coordinate 55,165 of CAZABW010000007.1, read as the reverse complement.
CCCCTCCGTAAATAATAGGATAAAAATCCCGTCACTGTCATCATCAAAATAGCGAAAAACAATTCCACATCTGGAGTTAAATCAAATATCAAAAACAACGCAATGGACGTTCCCATCACGAGAAGATAAAGCCCAATCCAAATCCATCGTTTGGAGAATGATTTCATGAACTCACTTTCTTTCTTAATTCCATTAATCCGGTATACGTGCGATTCCCAAGTTTCAAAGGAGTAATTGAGATGTATCCTTCTTCAGCGGCCCATAGGTCGGTATTCGGTAAGGTTTCATACGGTAAAAACTGGCGCTTGTTGATAAACTTGCCACTTTCTGTTTCGACATAGTAGTGATGCATCGGTCGAAATGCTAAATCGGTTATGACAATCCCTTTTGATTCTTGGTGTTTTTTGGTTAAGAAATTTACATTCAAAACATATTGCCGGCTCGGGAGATCATAGTGAAGGATATAATCCATCACTTCGCTAAAATACCGTTTGACCACTTCAAAATGACCAAAATCGGTGGAGAAAGCAATCGCTTTTGCTTTCCCCTTGATGGCTTCCATGGCCGCTCCAACGGTTCCTGAATAAATCGTATCAATCCCGATATTTAACCCATTATTCACACCTGATATCACTAAATCTGGTTTTAATCCCAGTCCGAAAATACCAAAATGAACCGCATCTGCAGGGGTTCCTTCTACACTATACACCGTCTCGCTGTGTTGAATCACCTTGGATTCATACCAAAAAACGCGACTAACTGATGCCCCTGACATATGCTTTTCTGGCGCAACCAAGACGACATGTCCATAGGGTTGTAAAAGTTCGAATAACAGTTGAATTCCTTCGGCATTATAGCCGTCATCGTTCGTTAAAAGAATCGTTCTCATCGTGGTAATTTGATTCCATCTTTTAATTTAGGATTGCGTTTGTAGAGCACAAACTGATTACCAATCTCTTGTACGATAAGAAATCCTTGTTGCTCAAATTGAGCTTTGATTTCCTCCAATTCCAAAGGATTGGAGGGTAGTAATGTGATTTTCACTAACTCATGTTTGATAAGATAGTCTCGAACATTCGCTAAAAAGATGGAATCAATGCCATCTTTCCCTACTTGAAAGATCGGTTTCATGGTTTGCGCTAGACTACGTAAGTGAGATTTTTGTTTTCCATTTAGTTCCATAATGATTCCTCTATTCTTCTTCGTTTAAAAACGGATTGGGTTCAATGTAGAATCCGGATGGCAATAATTGATCATAGGGTGTAGTCTTAAACTGGTGAGCAGGATGAAAATCAGTGGTCAAAAGTTGTGCGCCAGATGCCCATGCTTGATCCACTTCAGATTGCTGAAAAACTAATTCTGAATCCATTCTCGTCCGGACGATCAACCCTTTGCTTACTAATGCTTGAATCGCTTCAACATTCGGTTGATTATGAATGACAAACGATGCATACACTTGTTCACTATCTGTTGCATAGACACTTGGAAACAAAGTCTTCGTTTGTAAAGTGGGATCACTCTCAGCGTAAGCTGTAGCTAAAGATCCCGCATGTAATACAACAATGACTTTTCCGAGCATGCTTTGAAGGGTCGGCCAACCACCATCCCTCAAGGCTTCTTGCATAGTGGCTTTTCCTTGAATGACATCACGAGGTTGAAACAAGGAATCCCCAAATACCTCTTGGGCTAAGGTTTCTAACAACGCGAGATGATCCAAGGTTAACCGTTCTAATGTAGGATCGAGCATTTCCCAGTCTGATTTTAACTCCAACAAGATCACGATTGGGATGTGGTTGGGGTTATGTTGCGACCACAGGGCGATTTCTTCGAACCCTAGGGCTAACAAAGGCATCGTCGAAGAGTTATCGACTAAAGGTACATGTGTCGTTTCAAATTGACCTTTTCGATAACGAACATCCAATTCGAAACTGCGAATCCCTGCCATAAGTTGATCTGTGATGGGAGGATTCGTATATTTTAAAGCATCTGCTTCCTGTTGATTTTCGAACAAAGCGATGAGAGCTTTTCCAATCGGAGAGCCGAATTTTTTATAACTATTATGGGATGCTATCATCCGAATCTCATTAAACAAGAGATTTTCTTCCTCTATATCGAACGAAACAAAGGTTTGTTCCTCGACACGAAGGGATCCATCGGCGTACAAACTTTGAATCTCAGCCATGTGAGCTTTTTGTAGTGTAACATCATTCCAACGGATGATATGAAAATAAAGGACAAGCCCAAAAAACAAAACCAAAAACGAAACCATACTGATTAGAATCATCTTGCCAATTTTTAATAGACGTTTCATCGTTTCCTCGCGATTAAGTGACGTAATAGGGAAGCAAAATAGCTAAACTAATGGAGTAATATAAGGTCAAGGTAATAATATCAGAGATTGTCGTAATAAAAGGTCCTGACGCAACAGCAGGGTCGATTTTGAGGTGATTCATCACCAAGGGAATGAAAGCCCCGTTCACGGTAGAGACAATCAAGGCAACACAAATACTGGCTGAAGTTACCAAAGACGTCATCCACGCAATCAAATCAAGAGTGCCATTCGAAATGAAGCGTGTTAGTAAGATAATGATCATAATCATCAAAGCAATAAGGACTCCTTGAGTGATACCCGTAAACAACTCCCGAGTGATGTGTTGCTTGATGGCTTTTTTATTCAATTCTTGTTTGTTTTTTGTTAAGTATCGAATCATAACAGCGAGACTTTGAGTTCCGGTATTCCCCGACATATCTAAGATAAGGGGGAGATAAATCGCGAGACTAGCCGCCAGGGTCATCGCTCCAACACTGCCTGTTAGTTGATGTTCAAACAATCCCAAAATGAGCGATGTCAAAAGACTTAATCCAAGTAGAATCGCTAACCAAGGGAGTCGATTTTTGACGTTTTTGATAATATTGTCCGATTTTAATGCCTCGTCATCTGCGACTAAAGCCGCAAACTTCCGATAGTCTTCGGATTTGGCTTCGGCGATAACATCCAATAAATCATCATGAGTAGCTATCCCGATTAAATGATTGTCCGCATCGACAATCGCAATCGATGAGAGACCATATTCGGTTAATAACTGCGCGGCACTTTCTTTGTCGTCGGTCGCTTGCACACTTACCAACCGATTTTCCATGATATCGCCGATGGTTTCACTAGCTCTTGCGATAATCAACTGTTTGAGTTTCAAGTAGCCGACAACATGCTTTTTCTCGAGGACATATAAAATCGATATATAATCGGTTTCAGCGGCGACGGTTGTGACTTTTTTCATTGCTTCTTTGACCGTCATCGACTTCGATAACTCAATAAACGAGTTTGACATCACCGATCCAATTTCATGGTCTTGATAACTCCAATATTTCTTTAGTTCAGCCCGTTTTTTCGGACTGAGTAGATTGACAAAATCCACATCAATCTCTTCGTCTTCAATGTAGCGCAGTAAATCTACGGCATCATCGGTTTCCATTTTATCAATAATTTGAACGGCAAATAACGCATCCATTTGTTGTAAAAGGGCAATTTGTTCTTCATTCATGTAATGCTCAAATACCCCAGCCACGAAAGAAACCGGCAAGCGTTTCATCAGTTGGATTTGTTCTGTTTCACTCCGTGTTTGAAATGCTTGCATTAAATCATAGGGATGGAATTCGTTTAATGCTTCAAATAATGCCTGATCGGATTGCTCTTGTGTCAGGATGAGGGCAATTTGATCGACGAATTCCATTTCTTCAACAGGTGTTCGTAGGTCTTTTTCTTGATCCATGATGAGCCCTCCTTTCACAACCACTCAACGAGCATGATGCTCGCTAAGCTAAAATAGATAATCAGGCTGATAATATCATTGACGGTTGTAATGAAGGGTCCCGAAGCTACAGCTGGGTCAACTTTAATCATTTTCATAAACAAAGGAATCGTCGCTCCAGCGAGCGTCGATACCACTAAGGCAACGAAAATCGAAACGCTAATAACCAATGCAAAGGGAAATACCGTAGCGAAAGAAGATCCATCCATCATTCGCAAACCAACCACAACGAGAAATAAAAGAACACCAATAATCAGCCCATTCAAGAAGCCTGTAATCGTCTCTTTCAATAAGTGTTTCGATATTTCTTTCTGATCTACTAACTGGTTAGTGGCGAATAAACGAATGATAATCCCTAAACTTTGCGTCCCTGAATTACCCGCCATATTTAAAATCAACGGCATAAACAAAGCTAAAACCGGAATCGCAACTAAAACATCTTCAAAAACCGCAATAATCGAAGAAGTTAAAAGGTTGATAACCAATAAAATTGCTAACCAAGGCATCCGCTTTTTCACAGAATCCTTGACGGTTTCACCTTCTTCTTCTAAGTTAACATCACTAATCCCTGCTAAGCGCGAATAGTCTTCATCGGACTCTTCATTTAGGATTTCTGCCATGTCGTCAAAGGAGACAACGCCAAGCATTTGCATGTCCTCATCGACAACCGGTAAAAGCATAAAATCATAATGTTGCATCTCTAAAAGTGCAGTTTCATTCCGTGTCAAAGGAGTAACGACTTTGACATTCACCGTCATCAAATCCTCGATGAGCGTCTCCGGTTTGTTTCCATGTGACATCATCTCTTTTAGCGATAATACCCCAATGAGCTTCCCATCCTCAATCACGTAGGCATTGTTAATGAATTCTGTATGCGGGGCAACACGAACCAACTCTTTAATTGCTTGTTTCACCGTCATCGTTTTCTGAAGCGCTACAAACGTCGTATTCATAATCGATCCTACGACTTTGTCATCATAATCGAGTAAATTCAAAACCACATGACGTTTTGAAGTGGGGATTAAGGATAAATAGGTCATTTGTTTATGATGGTCTTCAAATGCTTGAATCATATCAACTAAATCATCCACTTCCATCGCATTCAAAATCGATGGAATACTGGGAATGGGAAATAATTCCAAAATCGAAACGGCATCTGTGGCATCGAGTTGCGATAAAATATTCGCAAGCATTGAATCGGAGAGTAGTTGGGGAAGTTTGGACAGATGCGAAGATTCAAGCAGGAGAACCGTTTGAGCAAGCTCATAATCGTGATACTGATCGAGTAACTCGCGTTTCTCTTCAAGAGGGAGTTCCTGGTCAAACAGCTTTAATATCTCCGTTTGATAGGCAACTAATTCAGAAAATTCTTGATTCATTTCACTCACCTCCATCTTGAATATATTACCATAATTTCGAACTTCTCTCAACACAAAAAGAAAAGACTGGACGAATCCAGTCTGGTTATTTTTTGAATCGAGAATTGAGCCAAGAAGGAATCGCCAGGTTGTCTTGTTCACTTGGTGTCTCCACTTTGGGGTTCTTTTTTTCTTGTTCTTTTCGTAATTTTTCTTCTTTTTTAAGGTCCTTTTTAGACTTGGGATTGACATCCTCAAACATCGGCTTGAGAGTGGGTTGTTCAACAGGTTTAGGAACAGCCTGCGTCAAGGTTTGGTCTTTATAAAGAGGATCTTCACTAAATCCAGTCGCAATCACAGTCACGATGATTTCATCATCGAGGTCGGAGTTAATTGCAGAACCGTAAATGACATTGATTTCGGTCGTGGAACTATTCCGAATTTCTTCGATAATTTCCGTGATTTCGTAAAGGGATGCATTCGCATTCGAAGTGATATTAACAATCGCGTCGGTTGCGCCATTAATCGAGGTTTCTAATAAGGGGCTTCGAATCGCTGCTCGAGCGGCTTCAATCCCACGATTTTCACCACTAGCAATCCCAATCCCCATAAGGGCTGTGCCTTTGTCTTTCATGACGGTTTTCACATCCGCGAAGTCGACATTGACAACCCCAGGAACCGCAATGATTTCTGTAATCCCTTGGACCCCTTGGCGTAAGACATTATCCGCTTCCCGGAAAGCTTCTAAATAAGGGGTGTCTTTATCAACGATGTAGAGGAGTTTATCGTTCGGAATAACAATCAAGGTATCGACAAAAGGTTTTAATTCTTCTAATCCTTGTAAGGCCACAGAAGCCCGTTTCCGGCCTTCAAAGCCAAACGGCTTGGTTACAATCCCAATCGTTAAAGAACCGAGTTCACGAGCAATCCGAGCAATTATAGGGGCTGCCCCGGTTCCCGTTCCTCCGCCCATTCCTGCGGTAATAAAGACCATGTCTGTCCCGCGTAAGACATCGCGAATTTCTTCTTCGGACTCCATCGCCGCTTGTCTGCCGACTTCAGGTGAAGCGCCAGCGCCTAATCCACGGGTTAAGTTTTTCCCAAGTTGAAGACGGACATCCGCCTTCGATAGTTTTAATACTTGAGCATCGGTATTCATCGCCACGAATTCAACGCCTTGGACGTCGTTTTCAATCATGCGATTGACAGCGGATCCACCGCCACCCCCGACACCAATGACTTTGATGACTGGTTTTTGATTAAACTTTTCATTTGCATCAAACATGGTATCCCCTCCACATTACTTACAAGTAATCTTATCATAAAGTCTAGATAAAAGAAACAGTACTAATGAAAAAACCATTTCCGAATCATTATTCAAATTTGATGGCATCATTGATGTTGATTTTCGCGGCATATCGTGCTGGAATGATGGTCGCAGTTAAGCAACTAACCATAATCATAAAGAACGTCAATAGAATGGTCCGAAATTCAATGAAAACCGTATAGAAGAATTCAATCGGGTTTAACAATCGATAAACAAAGAACCCACTATAAACTAGATAAATACTAACGATAAACCCAATGAGAAACGCAAAGAGCCCGACCATGATACCCTCAAACAGAAAATCACTCATCATCCGAACTTGAGTCGCTCCAAAGGCTTTCTTGACACCAATTTCGCCAATGCGCTCTTTGACAGCGAAAATCAGAATCGAGACCATCGAAATACTGGATAGAACTAATAAAATCCCACTTCCGGCTAGAAACCCGATTTTTAATGTCGTAAATTCAGTTTGGATTTCTGAGACAATTTGTTGGAAGTACGTGACATCATAGACCACAACTCCAGATGTAATCCCATTAAAATAAAAGGGATCCATTCTCCGTAAGGGTTTCGTATGATAGAACACATAACGAATGTCATCGACATAAGTGACGTTTTCAAACTCGATAGAGGTAGTGGTATACAGTTGGACAGCATACTGGAATGATTCTTCATTCTTCAGTTTTTCCACAAATGAAACTTCTTGATTCATCGCGGTTTCGACGAGTCCAATGATTTCCAGGGTAACCTCTTCAACAACGACAGTTCCTTCTGGCCTTGTAGCATACAAAGGAATCGTTATGCTTCGACCTAAGGGGTCCTCACTAGGAAACAACAGCGATGCACTCAGGGTATCGATGATCACGACGGGACGGTTCAATGTGAAATCATCCATTTCAAATAAACGTCCTGAAACGAGTGTGGAAGGCATGACGTAGTCTCCATCCATCACTAACCCCCCGGAAAAGCTTTGGTTCGTTGCGATGAAATCGTAATACAAGTTAATCGTATTGGTTTCGGTAAAGACGTCAAATAAATACCCCTTTGCTCGATTCTGAAAAGAGACCATTTGCTCGCCTAACATTTCTTGCAGGTATTTTCTTGGGGCGAATTCAGAACTCGATAAATCGACTTGGATGAGATTATTCTCTTCATAATGATAATACAGATTAAACTGGGAGTAATAAAGCGAGTCAATCACAAAGAAAGACGTCATCAAGACAATTGCAGGGACCATGAGTCCCAAGATGACCAAACGAAACCGCACCCGGTTCTTGATGATGTTTTTTGCTAAGTGGCGAAGATGATAGAAAAATGTCAATTTTTTCATAATAAGTGCCCCATCGATAACCGATACACTTTTTTCGCGTCTTTCGTCAGGGTAATATCATGGGTAACAACAATAATCGTAATGCCTTCTTGATTCAACTCACGAAAGATTTGCAAAACCGCATCGCGGTTTCCTAAATCCAGTGATCCTGTGGGTTCGTCTGCGATAATCGTTGCAGGGCGATTGATTAACGCCCTCGCGATCGCAACGCGTTGTTTTTCCCCACCAGAGAGTTTATTTACGACTTTGAGTTTCAAGTGGGTAATATCCAAACGTCGTAATAAATCTTCTAGATAGGCTTCATCAAGTTGTTTCTTACGACTATACATAACCGGAATCAGAATGTTTTCTAATACCGTTAAATCACTAATCAAATTATATCCTTGAAAGACAAATCCAAACTCTTCATTACGCAATCGAGAAAGTTCATCATCCAACCGATGGACAATGTTTTGACCATCGAGTTCGTAGTCTCCGCTCGTTGGTAAATCCATCAACCCTAAAATACTGATTAGAGTTGACTTTCCAGCTCCACTTTTCCCCATAATGGTGATGTATTCCCCACCATTGATTTGAAGATTGATATTTTTGAGAACCGTTAAGTCACCAAAAGACTTGGTCACATTCGTTAATTTAATCATTATAAATGATAAACTCACGGAAATAATATTGCTCTTCAAGGGCTTGAATGATGGTCATGGATTGGAGAGTTTGGACAATGACAACGGGAATCTTGGAGACGGATTTTCCGTCCCGAGATAATAGATAGAGATAATGACTGCCAAGTTCAGTATAGATGTAATCACTTCTAACATAAGAAACATTGCTATAGGTTCCGATCGTCAAAGCAATGCTCACGCTAGACCCAGGCAATAAATCAAGACCATCCACTTGAATATACACATCGATGTGTTGGTTCACAACTTGAGTATCAATCGATTGAATTTGGGCATCTACATACTCTCCATTCAGTTGTACTTGGGTAGGAGTAAGGGATGAAATCAATGGTTCGAGCGACTCGGGAATTTGCGTTTTAATTAGAAGTTTTTCATAATCAAGATAGGTAAAAGTCAGATTCGTTAACGATTCTTCATAAGCAACAACTTTCCCATTCGTTGAGGCATTCACAACATGGTCTCCAATTTGAAATAGCGCTTCTCCTTGGACAAACTTTTCACCGACTAGCTTGAGAACCGTGACTTTTGGATTGGTTATCACAGCCGTTAAATCGTAATCGATTGTGCTTATGGGATTATTCAGGGATGTCACGAATGCATTTGCAATAAATTGGTCTTCTAAATTTCCACGTGACACAACAAATTTCGTATAATCCCGCTCGTTAATGGAACGCTCAATTAAGCGTATTCGTGGCGATGATACCGATAACGCATTGCTTAAAAGGAATAAAATGATGATGCTCATGATGCCGATTGTGGAGAATAACCCTATGGTGAGTCGTTTCATTCTTTCGTTCCTCCTTTAGTCAGGATTGTTTGAGTCGTTTGGTAATAATTCCAAAAGAATTCTTTTTGGAAATCGCCCAGTCGATCTTCCTGTATGGCTTGTCTGATTTGACGCATGACTGTTTTTAAAAAATAGAGATTGTGATAGCTGACTAAGCGTTGACCTAGACTTTCTTCGGCTTTAAACAAGTGTCGAAGATAACTTTTCGTATAGGTCTTACATACAGGGCAATCGCAGTTCGGATCTAGGGGGGTCATGTCGGCTTCATAACTCTTGTTTTTGATCACGACTTTACCTCGTGAGGTCATCGCGCTGCCATGACGGGCAATCCGCGTTGGAAGCACGCAATCAAACATGTCGATGCCATGGATGGCACCATTGATTAAATCGTCAGGAGATCCAACCCCCATCAAATATCTGGGTTTGTCTTTGGGTAAAATTGGATTTAGATATTCTAACATTTCAACCATCTCTTGCTTGGTTTCACCAACCGATAATCCACCAATGGAATAGCCAGGAAAGTCAAGATCGATTAGAGCTTCGGCGCAATGTTTCCGAAGGTCTTGAAAAGGTCCGCCTTGAACGATGCCAAAAAGAGCTTGTGTATCCGTGTTATGATGAACCTCTTTTCCTCGTTTCGCCCACCGGATGGTTCGTTCCACAGATTCTTTCATGTACTCATAGCTGGAGTAAAAAGGAGGGCACTCATCAAAGCTCATGATGATATCTGCTCCTAAAGCATGTTGAATCGAAATACTATCTTCAGGACTCATGAACAATTTCTCGCCTGATAAGTGGTGACGAAAAACGACCCCTTCTTCTGTGATCTTTCGGATATGGGAGAGGCTAAAGACTTGAAACCCCCCCGAGTCCGTTAATAAAGCCCCATCCCAGTTCATGAAGCCACGAACCCCTCCATGCTTCGAGATGATGTCCGTTCCGGGTTGTAACCAAAGATGATAAGTGTTCGCCAAAATTAACCCTTCAGAGACTTCCTTTATTTCGGTTGGGTTCAAAGTCTTGACCGTTGCTTGAGTCCCTACAGGCATAAAAATGGGGGTTTCAAAGTCCCCATGTGGTGTATGTAAAATGCCATAACGAGCATTCGTTTGCTTACAAGTGTGTTTTAGTTCAAATGAAATCGCCATGCTTACAAAATCGTTCCGTAGACGTCTCCGTTGATGCCTGCTGCGTTTCCTTCATCGGTATCAATGTGCATTGCGGTTTTAAAATCATGACGAACACGAATCACGACATCACCGAAAATAAGCGATCTGTCTGTCCCATCTACACGAACAGAAACCACATCTTTGTCTTTTAATCCAAATTGAAGAGCATCTTCGGGGGTTAAGTGAATATGACGTTTCGCAATAATCACACCTTGTTGAATGAGGATTTCTCCTTTTGGCCCAACGATTTTACAGGGAGCACTACTCGAGATATCCCCTGATTCACGAACAGGAGCACTCAATCCTATCGTCCGTGCATCGGTTAGAGAGATTTCGACTTGTGTTTCTTTACGAACCGGGCCAAGAATTGAAACATTAGCGATTTCTTTTTTGGGTCCAACGATTGTTACCCGTTCATTCGCTGCATATTGTCCTGGTTGAGATAAAGGTTTTTTAATGGTTAATTCATATCCTTCGCCAAAAAGAGTTGCTAAATCAGCTGGGGATAAATGCACATGACGTGCAGAAACTTCTACTAATACTTTACGTTCCATGAGATCCTCCTATGGGTTTTTCACATCTATATTTTACACCTTTAGGGCCAAATTTTCAAATAAATTCGATTTCGATTGGCATTCGTTTCAAAGTTTGTTATAATACGCTTCGCAACCGCAGTTCGAAACCATCCTGCGATAACAAAACTAGGAGGCATTATGTCAAACGAATGGATTTGGATTTTTTTCGCTTTTATCAATTTCTTATTATTTATCGGTATGTATGTCCTTTTTGGAAAAACAGGAATCTTTGTTTGGATTGGCGTTGCAACCATTCTCGCAAATATTCAAGTGACCAAGCAAATCACATTATTCGGATTTGAAGCAACACTTGGTAATATCATGTATGGGACAATATTTCTGGCAACCGACGCTTTAAATGAATTTTTCACAAAGAAGGATGCAAAGCGGGCTGTATGGCTTGGGTTCTTCATTTTAATTGCGACAACTCTGATTATGCAAGTTGCTCTCTGGTTCCAACCCAATGAATCAGATTTTGCTCAAGGATCCTTAGAAACAATTTTTGGATTCTTCCCCAGATTGGTTCTTGCGAGCCTGATTGCTTTTCTAATCAGTCAGTTACTAGATGTCTATTTGTTTCAAAAAATCAAATCTTATCTTCCACAAACAAAATTCTTATGGATAAGAAATAATGGTTCAACAATCTTAAGTCAACTCGTTGATACCGCCATCTTTGTCCCGATTGCGTTCTTAGGAACCTTCCCAAATGAAGTCCTATTTGGAATCGGTGGAATCTTTGTTTCAACCTACTTGATTAAGGTGCTTGTCGCGCTGTTAGATACCCCCTTTTTGTATCTGATGAAACGACTAAAGCCATTCCAAGAAAAACCCGAAACGGCGCGCTAATTCTAGCGCGTTTTTTTTTGAAAAATCAGCATTCTTAATCATTTCAAAAAAAATCAAAAAGGACTCTTCTCATAGGGAATATTCCATGTTATAATTTCGCTTGATAACAAAAAAATAAGAAGGAGATTACCGATGGAGCCAAACCCTCACGAGACGGGTTCAATTCGCGAATCAGAAGTCATTATTGATGTAGCGGAAGACATGTCTAGAACACAAGAATATGCCTCACAAGGATTTGACATTCGTTCCAAAAAAGAAAGTCTGAAGCTCATTACTAGATATCTAATCTTAGCTGTGATTTTCACACTCATTACCATTTTAACTCCCCTTGTATTACCTCATTATCCCATTTGGTCGATTATTCCCGCGCTTTTCTTACTCATTTATATTTTTCTGACAAAACGCGTTTTTGAATCATTAACCCTCGGAATTGTTTTAGGATTTCTGATGGCGGTTTCGATTGGCGCATTCGATGGACAAACGTTTTTTGATGCGATTAATTCTGTATTGATTGAGAATGTTGCTAGTGAAGATACTGCTTGGTTGTTTATTGTATGTGGTCTCATGGGCAGTTTTGTTGCTTTGATTGAACGCGCAGGTGGCGTCTATGCCTTTGGGGTTTGGGTCACAAAGCGAGCAAAGACAAGACGTTCAACCTTGTTATGGACATGGATTCTTGGATTGATCATCTTTGTCGATGATTACTTAAACTCATTAACGGTCGGATCTTGTATGGCTCCATTAACAGATAAACATAAGGTGTCCCGTGAGTATCTAGCGTTTGTTGTTGATTCAACAGCAGCCCCTGACACCACATTAATTCCGGTTTCAACTTGGGCTGTCTTTATCGCTTCTCTTTATGACATGACCCTAACAGAGAATAATCTCGATAGTCAATATGGAAATGGATTAAACGTCTTTATTAGTTCCATTCCATTCAACTTCTACGCATGGTTTTGTTTGCTAATGGTTCCCTTAACCATTTATGGCGTGATTCCTATGTTTGGAAAAATGAAGAAAGCAGAACATCGCGCTCAAACAACTGGTGTATTAGCTCCTCCAGGAAGCGAAAAAATAGATATTCGCGCGGGGGAAGAGTTAACCGCTCACAAAGGCGCAAGAGTCCACAATTTTTTTATTCCTATCCTTGTATTAATCGTTTCTACTATTTTCTTCGAACTTGATTTACAATACGGTGTCATTTTCACATTAGCGTTTATGTTTGTTTTCTATTTAGTTCAAGGGCTAATCAACGCAGAAGAGTTCTTTACCTTAGCGATTAAAGGGTTTAAAAACATGCTTATGCCGTTATTGATGGTGGTATTAGCTTATATGTTCGCTGATTCGATTAAAGCTCTCGGCTTCATGGACTTTATCATTAATATTGTTTCTGAAAATGTACCTATTTGGTTACTTCCAGCGACGATTTTCTTAGTCTTTGGCTTTACAGAATTCATCATGGGACTTTCTTGGGGTATGTATGCGATTGCGATTCCTTTGGTCACATTAATTAGTTATCAAATGGGGATCCATCCTGGAATGGCGATTGCGGCGGTGGTCTCAGCTGGAGTTTGGGGAAGTCATATCTGCTTTTACTCCGATGCAACGATACTTTCTTCCAGTGCTGCAGGTTGTGATAACTTCGAACATGCCACGACACAATTACCTTATGGCCTAATCGCAGCTAGTTTGTCTTTAGTTGCTTTTATTGGGGCCGGCCTACTTTTTACATAAAAACATAAAAATGGGACACTTCCGCTGGGAGGTGTCCTTTATTTTTGATTCAAACGAATCGGTTGGAAAAACATCGAGTCGCCAAAAGAGAAAAAGCGGTATTGTTCACGAATCGCTTCTTTGTATGCGTTCATCACAATATCCTTGGATGAAAATGCCGATACTAACATCATTAAAGTTGATTTGGGCAAATGAAAATTCGTGATGAGTCCATCCACCGCCTGGAATTCAAAGCCAGGATAAATGAAGATATCTGTCCAACCACTGACCCCACGAAACGCTTGATGTTCATGAAATATGGTTTCTAATGTTCGAATAGACGTCGTACCGACGGCAATGATGGGTCGTTTTTCCACTTTTGCTTGGTTTAACCTTTGAGCGGTTGCTTCATCCAACTGGTAATACTCAGAATGCATTTTATGGTTTTGCACATCATCAACTTGAACTGGTCGAAACGTACCCAATCCAACATGTAGGGTTAATGTTTCAATTTGGATTCCCTTGTGACGTAATTCGTCCAATAGTTCGTTTGTGAAATGAAGACCGGCTGTCGGTGCAGCAGCAGACCCTAACTCTTTTGAATAAACCGTTTGATAACGATCTTTGTCGAGCAATTTTTCATGGATATAAGGTGGTAAAGGCATATCGCCTAATTGATCTAATATCTCGTAAAAAATGCCCTGATGATGAAATTGAAAATGGCGAATGCCTTCTTCAAAGATCCCAACACATTCTGCGACTAAACGACCATCACCAAACTCAATCCTATCTCCTACATGAACCCGTTTGGCAGGTTTTGTTAAAGTTTCCCAAATTCCATCATGAAGTTGCTTCAAGAGCAAAATTTCAATCGTTGCTAAGGTATTTCGCTTTGTCCCAATTAGACGAGCTGGTAAGACTTTTGTATTATTAAGGACCAGAACATCACCCGGCTGTAATAAGCTTGGTAAGTCGTAGAAATGATAGTGTTCTAAGGATTGGTGGGTTCTTCCAACGGTTAATAGACGGGCATGGGCACGATTTTCAAGGGGATGTTGAGCAATGAGTTCTTCGGGTAAATGATAATCAAAATCACTTGTTTTCATTCAAATAACGTTCCTTGGTAAGATTTTTTTAAATGGCGATAAGCGAGTTCGGTAACAACTCTTCCCCTTGGGGTTCTTGAGATGTAACCTTTTTGAATCAGATAAGGTTCATAGACATCTTCTAGGGTCAATGGATCCTCACTGATCGATGTTGCGATTGTTTCAACCCCAACTGGACCGCCGCGATATTTATCAATGATGACACTTAAGTATTCCCGATCTTTTTGGTCCAACCCGACGTCATCAATCTTTAGTTTTGACAATGCTGTTTTAGTAATCTCAAGAGTGATGGTTCCATCCCCTAAAATATCCGCAAAATCACGAACTCGTCGGAATAATCGATTCACGATCCGAGGGGTTCCTCTGCTTCGTTTGGCTAGTTCTTCTACCGCTAAGAGTTCGGTTTGACATTGATAGATGGTAGCTGTTCTTTTGCAAATGGTTTGAAGCTCTTCATCAGTGTAAAATTCAAGTTTATGAACAATCCCGAAACGGTCTCTTAAAGGTCCCGTTAAGTCCCCAAATCTTGTCGTAGCTCCAATCAGTGTAAAGGGCGGTAAATCAACCCGTATGGACCTTGCGCCATTGTCTTTTCCAACAACGATATCAATCACAAAATCCTCCATAGAACTATACAAAATCTCTTCCACAATCTTAGGTAAACGATGGATTTCATCGATGAATAAAACATCGCCTGGTTCCAAAGAAGTAAGAATCGCTGCGAGGTCGCCTGTCCGTTCGATCGTTGGTCCAGACACGATTTTGATATTGACATGGAGTTCATTGGCGATTACTTGAGCCAAAGTTGTTTTCCCTAGTCCTGGAGGACCATAAAGAAGGACGTGGTCTAAGGATTCATCCCGCTTTTTCGCTGCTTCTACCGCGATTTGAATCATCTCTTTCACGTTCTCTTGACCGATGTATTCTTGAAATCGTTGGGGTCGTAAAGTAGCTTCCAACTCATCATCAATCAGTAAATTGTTGCTAATAATCCGTTTATCCATCATTCCACCTCACTACTATTATACCAAATATTACATAAAATATTTGTCTTTTCTTTTTTAGGTGCTTCGGTTGTATTTCTGTTCATTATAGTGTATTATAAAGACTAAGAGCAGAGGGAGTGATAAAATGGCTAAATCAAGCGTTAAACAGTTTTATACATCTGAATCATTCCAATCCTATGTTTCTGAGATTGAATCTTCTCGGAACAGCAAAGCTGAAAAGAAACGGTTATTAGAAGCCAAATATATCGAAGAAATTGAGCGGGTAAAAAACCGTTTTCTTGACTATGAAAAAGAATTTTTACAAGACTATCTGCGCTTGATTGAAGAACATCACCATTTATCGGAAACCATATTATCCGAACACAATCAATCCTTCCAACTCATCGACCAAAAATTCATCGATCACCAAAAAGAAGTGAATCAATGGATTGCTAAAGAAAACGAGCAGTATCATTTGGTTTTAAACGCATTTGAAGACCTTAGAAGAAACGCGAAACAATCTTACGATGCCCTTTGTCAAGAGAGCGACCGTATTATTGAGACAGAAATTCGGATGCACCGTGATTTTGTCAAAGCGAAAGAAACCGAATTTGAAACCGTCAAACAACAGTATTCTGAGTTGAATAATACTCATTATAACGAACTATTATGGGCCATAGAGAAATCCAAAAATGCTCTATTAACAACCAAGCAAGAACTTGAAAATCAATCATTTGAGAATATTAAGCAACTAAATCAACAAGCGCTAAGTCTATTAGAAACGCTTCGTGATACAAAAAATAAGATTACCCAATTATTCAAAACGACGACGAATAAATATGCACGACGTCGCGATGAAATTGAATTACTCGGTCAAGAACGTCAATTTCCCCATACTGTCGTCAATCAGCGACTAATTGATACTTATATCAAGCAAATTCGTGTGGTCAACGAAAAAAAGAACGAACTCGATCAACGAATTCGGGAAGACTTAACACAAGCCAAATTGGAAATTGGTCAAAAGATTCTTTCCGCAGAAGCAAACAAAGATCACTACAATCTAGAGCGTTATATCTTACAATATGGAATTATCCAAACAAAGGCCGATTATCTTTTAAAACACAATCAAGAGATGGCGGATTTACACATCCAAAAATATCAAAACGAAATTGAAAAATTAAAGATTGACTCCTTCCGCAGACGGGAAGAAATCAAACTCGTCTACCACATGCCGTTTGCCTTCTGCCAAGCTAGTATCAATCTTTATTCAAACTTTGCCTTCTTCGTTAATGAAACCTTTGATCGAATAGACCGGATGCTCTCTGAATTTATCCAAACCATCCGCGACTATGTCGACCCCAAGTACGAATATCTTTACGAAAGTTCCAAAACATTTGAAGATTATAAAATCAATGTTCAAGTAGTAACGAATACCATTACCAATCAGTTAACCGAACTTCTTCTTGAAGTAGAACAACTCTCCAAAGAGATTATTTTATTGGAATCGAATAATCGCATTGAAATCGCCGAAATTGAAAAGGCGATGGAACATGCGGATATCACGAGTGATTATGATAAGTACCTCGCAGAATTAGATCACGATTACTTCCTCGCTGATTATCAACATGACCTCAATCTAAAAAAAATTAAAAATGAAGCAAACCATCGTTCGAATCTCATCACGATTGAACGAACCCTTCAAACTCTTAAAAAACGAGAACATTTGTTTGGTGTTTCATCCACTCACGCCAAACAAATCAATAAACTCGAGCGTGACATCCATGACGCTCATTTTGACTATGAATTAGCCTTACAAGAATTGAACTATCGCCGAGAACTCACGTTGCTCGAAGAGGATTTAGATGGCGAATATGACTCCGTTGAAGAAACGTTTGTCAACAAAGTCAACGACATCAGCCGGATGGTGTTACTCAAAGAAACCCGCTTAAAAGAAATGAAGCAACAAGGATCTCGCTTTATCATCGAATACGTTGAATCCATGCAACGTCTTCTCGATCAACTCCATCAAGATTATGAGACCAGCATTACCCTTTATTTCGAAGATCCCCATTCCAAAGCAATCCTCCACCATGTTTATCAAAAGCGGAAACAAGCTTTGAGTTTCTTACAATATCGTCATCAACAATCCACACATAAAGCTTCCCAAGCAGTTTTATTTTATCATCGCGTTTTCTATTTAATCGAAACTTCGGTTCGCCAAGAACTCCTCAACTATCTAGAACCATTCAAGCAAGCTTTAGTTCAGTTGCACTCGGAAAGTGCTATGATTCTTCTTTCGCATTGGCGACACCACTCCTACTACTTACGGGAAACGTTACATATGATTTGGAATATCCTTCATCGTATGGAACAAACCCTCATATTCTACCCCCATGAAACCATAAAAACAAGACTCGCTTCTTTGGAACGATCCACACTTGATGACATTTTACCGATTCTCATCCGCGTCCAAGAACAGACTAAGAAAGAACAACTCCATCCAAACAGCGTTTTCAAAACATTAGAAGAAGCCTATATTTCCATTATTGAAGCGATTCCACGTTTTGAAAAAGCCTATTTTGCGATTCTCAATGATTATCAAGTTGCCTTAATGGAACAAGATGTCATTTATCTGTATACCAAAGTAAAACCTTATCAAGAGGCCATCAAAATCACCACCGCTTACTATGATCACTTGCTTTATCAACTATCAAAAGCTCTGACACATAAACATCAAGTTGAGCACCAGTTACAACACGAAACCCTCACCTTTGAACAAAATATCAAACATCGTGTCGAAAAGATCAACCAACTCTACTTAGATGAAGTTGCGAAAGAAGAGCGGATTGTCGACTATATCAAGAAAGTCGCGTGGCAAGAAATAAAAACAGCGCAAAAAGAACGAGATTCGCAAATCCATCAATTAAAAGCAAGCAAAACCAAACGCAAACAAGCGATTGAAAAGTATTGGCTCTTATTTAAAAAAGGTTTTGAATCGCAAAAGATCAATAACTATGAATATACGGAATTACATAACCGCTATCTAGATGGCTTACTCGGCCAAGAATTAACAACCTTGGATACCTTACGAAAAGACCTCCACAAACAAGAAGTCGAGTCACCCAACGTCGTAGCGACAAAAGCGCTAACATATGCAAAAGAAAAGCAATCTTTACTCGAGACCAAAAAACAAGAGTTAATTGCTCAATTTGCTCGAATTGAAGAACATAAATACTTACAACGTCCCCAATACGTTACGCAAATGAATGATGTTAAGAACCGTTTACAAGCTGACTACATCGAAAAATACCAAGCAATTGCTCGTTCACAAAAGACCTATTTGGATTTTCAATCGCTTCAGTCCAGCCGCTACCAAGAAGAGTTCCAACGGTTCTGTGAAGCACAAAATCAACATCAAGCGATTATGGCGAACGATCAAACCTTCTTCTCCTATTTGAATCGATCGTTTGAAATCATCAATGATGTCAATGAGTCCACCAAAGATATCTTCCAGTCCACTTATGCAAAATCCAAACAAGCTCGCGAATCCATCCAAGCAACCGAAGACGCTTCGAAACAAAATCAGAAGCGAATTCTAGGCGTATAGGAGGGAAGTTATGAAACCAAACAAACCAATCCCTCTCACTTCCGAACAAAATCGGATGAGACTCATCGATGCCATTCAAGAACAAGCCAAACAAGAGACATCTTTGTATGAGGCTTTTTATCAACGCGTTGTGAAGAACACCGAAAGTCACCGACAAATCTCTTTAAACCACATCAACGAAATCGGTTCTCGTCTCGAGCAGCTGAAAGTTGATGCGGAAGAACTTCGTCACCGGATTTTGTAC
Source organism: uncultured Candidatus Izemoplasmatales bacterium (assembly GCA_964483655.1). Classification (GTDB taxonomy): domain Bacteria; phylum Bacillota_I; class Bacilli_A; order Izemoplasmatales; family Hujiaoplasmataceae; genus JAUXXX01. The sequence goes on along the minus strand of CAZABW010000007.1, from coordinate 35,631 downwards.
CACAACGAAGAATTAGTCGTAAATCGTCAAAAGATTATTGCGACTACCGAGCTCAAAGTTCACCAAGAGAATACCGAAATCTTGCAGTATGATCATGAACGATTACCAGAAACCCTTCATTCGATTGACTATTTGTCTCAAGCCTTGCGCCTTGCTAAGGTGGAGTTCGTGGATTTATACAGTCGACTTCAAAGTATGGGGTTACTCCATAACGAAACACTGTTCGAATACTTCCATGATAAATCCGCTCGGATTGAGATGATCTTATCGAAATACAATCAAGAAGTCTATGATGCCTTTCAAGAACTCGATCAAAAAGTCTCTACGATGGACCTCGTTTTAACCGATTTATTAAAAGAAAAGTCCGATAAAATCCAACGAATTAATGATTTCTTTGAATCTGAACTTCGTCATTACCTCGACAACCAATTAACTTTCGCTGCCGAAGAAGATCCCACATCCATCACGATTCAAGCCTTAAGTAGTGATAAATGGAATCAATTCGTTGTCTTTCAAACGCATGAGAATGAAAAATATCATCAATTAAAAAATCTGTGGGAAGAGGAATATCGACAACTCCGAAATCAATTAATTCACGACTATCTCTATCAAGCAACGGTCGATCTCAATGTCGATAAAACAATCTTCGATGATGTCGAAAAAGCAACGAAGGAGTATGAGGCACTTCTACCCACATTAAATCCCAAAACGGACGCAAAACAAATTGCCTACATTCATCGACATCTTTATGCGCTTCAAAAATATCCCGCGCTCCTCCAATCAGCGCAAAAACAAGCCTCTAAACGTCTCAAAAAACAACACGAACGACGAAGAGGTCTCATCCGCACTGCTGCGCTTTTCACCTTAGATCAAATCCATGAACTCCGGAAAAATGTCAGTGAATATCAAGCTTTGATGTCCATTGACCCCTTCTTAGCTCAAACCATTGGCGATCAATCCACGTTAATCATCAAGGATTACCGGACAACCATTGAGCTATTACGGGTGAATAGTGAGTTGAAAACGAACATCGAATACGACATTCAGATGGCAAAATTAAAACACGAAATCAATCAATTAGAATTCCAGTTGATGTATTTCGTTAAAGAAACGATGCTCAAACAAGAACGCGACTTATTACTCGAACTTCTCAATATCCACCCTTATTTACTCAACCGTAGTAAAGAACTGTTTATTGAGAAAAAACAATTAGCCAAAGAGCGATATCATCAAGAGTGTTTAGAAGAAACCGCACGCTTCCATCTCGAAACCCTTCTCGAGCAAAACGCAACCCATCGTCAACATTTGGTAGCTTTGACGGAATTATTGGTTCAACACATTCGTCAAAGCGAATCACATGAAATCTATGTGGGAGATGCAAAAGGGGAATTGGATTATTTACTCAAACAATACGATATGAAAGCCTTGTATTTTAAAACGCTATATGAAAACGAGTTATCCTATTTGGTCATGCAAAAAACGAGAACCGATGAAGGACAAAAAACACATTACGATTTCGTCTTGACGACGTTTCTCAATCAAATGCGCTTTGCGGAAGAACAAATCAAACTGGCTAATCTCGAATTCCGTAGCCGATTAGAGTCTTTCTTGCATGTTCTGGATGAACAAAAAATCTATCAACAATCTCAAATCGATCAACTCACTCATGCCTACGAATCCAAAATCAAGCGCCTAGACGAAGAATATCAAGCATCTTTATACGCAACCAATCATCTCTTAAACGAAGTCCAAGATAAGAAACAACGCTTATCACTCCAAAAAAGCGTGACCCAAGCCAAAAGTGAGTTCGAAACCAAGAAACAAGTCATCGAAAAAGCTTACCGAGAACATCCGCTGCTAGTGGAAGCACAAGAGCGATACAGTCGCTTTGATGTGCAAACGGCGAAGGCCATTGAGGAAGCAGAGCGTTTGAAAGATTACACTGTTTCGGTTTACAGCGAGATGTATCACAAAGCTAAAGAACGATATGAAGCGTTAAAACCCTATGTCGATCAAAACATCAATGTTCTAGATTCTGTCTTCTTTGACCATTTAGAACTCATCAAACAAAACTATCGCCAGGCGCTGAGTGAAGCGGAACTCGAATTAGAGCAACTCGTAGAACCCCATCTTCATAAATATCTTCAAGTCTATTTTTCGAACCAAGACCAGCCGAAGCAACTGGATGTTCAAACCTTAATGACAGGCTTCCAAACAAAAAAACAAGAACTAGAAGCGACGTATCAAGCGAAGTTGAAAACAATGGAAGCCAATCGGTTAACCAAGGAAAAAGAGTTGGACCAAACCTATCAAGCTCAGCTCCAACAAATCGATCAACTCATCCCCTCGATCGATCAACGTCATCACGCTCTAACCCTTGAATATGACAAAGCAATCAAGACGCTCCATAAAGAACAAACAGAGTCCCAAAGCAAAGCATCTTCGGAAGCGATTCAAACCATCAAAACATTAACATCCGAGTACGAAAAAGCGTTACGACATCATCAAAAAATGGCGATCTCCATGAAACAAGATTTCGCCAAAGTCGTAAAAGCCTATGAACCTTATATCAAACTTCAGCGGAAACATACGAAGTTTGAACAAGTCTTAAAACATGTCCGAAAAGAACTAAAACAACAATATCATTTAGAACGAACGAATATTCATCATCACTTCAAGAAATACACGATTCCCCACGAACCAAAACTGTCCTAATTTAGGGCAGTTTTTTTGTGTTTTGACAAAACGCAACCAAGGGTTCGATATACCTAGCATCAACATAATAGCTTGCTTGATGAAATTGTTGATAAAAACGTTCTTCCTCTTCGGTTCGATTCGTTTTCTTCGCAAGCATCGATTGAATCATTGATAACATGAGTTTCATGAGTCCTTTTACCTTGGATAAATCCATTCCACCCGGTAGATAGAAAAAGGGAAGATCTTGGTATTTTGGTTCAGTCAAATTCGTCTCCTTTAAGCGTGCTAAAGTCGTCTCATCCTCTAATTCTCCCCCGCATGCAAAAATAACGAGCTGTTGGTCTGAAAACAAACGCAAAGCTTTTTGGATGTGATTGATTTTCCCAATATATACCCCCGATCCAAAGATAATCAAATCCGCTTTTTGAATCTCTGCTTTTTTCCAATCTTTGATATCATAACTCTTGGCCTCTAAACGGGAAGCAATCATCTCCGCATACGTTTTTGCATGTCCGTATTTGCTTTTATATAATACAATGGTCTTCATTTTCATACCCTCATTTCTCTATATTCATTATACATAACCAATCTTCAGAAGCAAAGAAAAAAAGCAGCTTCTCACTGCTTTTTGATGGAATGAACTACTTGAGATGTTTGACAATACTATTACCAATCGCCGTTTGAGGAACACGGAAGACTTCCGCGATGGTTGCGGCGATATCGGCGAAGGTCTCCCCATCGGGCAAGATTCCGCCTTGGAAATGCTGATTATACAGAAACAAAGGTACATATTCTCTCGTATGATCACTGCCAAAGTGTGTCGGATCATTTCCGTGATCGGCCGTTATCATCAATAAATCATCTGGTTTTAAGTGATTGAGGAATGTCTTCACATCTTGATCAAATTCTTCTAATGCCATTTTATAGCCGACAGGATCGCGTCGATGACCATACAGAGCATCAAAATCAACCAAATTCACAAAACAAAGACCGGTAAAATCCGTATCGGCTAGACGTGTTGTAATCTCCATGCCATGATGATTTGAGGTAATCTTATGATGGTCCGTAATCCCCGACCCATTGAAAATATCGTTGATTTTTCCAACCGAAATGACATCATAATGCGCTTTTTTCAAGAAATCAAGAACCGTTGGTTCGGTAGGACTCAAAGCGTAGTCATGGCGATTCGTGGTTCGTTTAAAACCATCTTTCGGGTTACCTAAAAATGGTCTCGCAATAATCCGACCTACCATCCACTCTGGTTTCATGGTTATGTCTCTTGCGATTTCACAAATTCGATACAACTCATCCAAAGGGATGATTTCTTCATGAGCGGCGATTTGTAAGACCGAATCCGCTGAAGTATAGACAATCATCGCTTTCGTTTCCATATGCTCTTTACCCAAACGATCAATGATTTCTGTCCCTGAGGCGGCGATATTGCCAATGATTTTTCGGTTTGTTCTGCGTTCTAACTCGTCCAATAATTCCTTGGGAAAGCCTGTATCTGTAAAGGTTTGAAAAGGACTTGTTGTATGAATCCCCATAATTTCCCAGTGACCCGTCATAGTGTCTTTCCCATTGGATAATTCCCCTAATTTCAAAGCGTAGGCTTGAGGGTTATCCACAGGAGGGACCCCAAGAATGGTTGTGAGATTGCCATAACCAAAAGAACCTAATGTTGGCAGGTGGATTCCATTCGTCGCTTTCGCAATATTTTGAATCGTATTCGTTCCAACGTCTCCAAATAAAGCAGCGTCAGGCAGGGCTCCGCATCCAACAGAGTCCATCACAATTAAAAATACACGTTTAAATAACATCATTCGTTTCCTTTCGACTTGGCCCGTGGATGGGTCGCAAGATAGTGTTCTTGTAGTGTTGCTTTCGAGATATGAGTATAACTTTGTGTCGTTAGGATATCCTCGTGACCGAGTAATTCCTGAACCATTCGTAAGTCGGCACCGCCTTCTAGCAGGTGAGTCGCATAACTATGACGCAAGGTGTGAGGGGAAATTTCTTTATCAATATGAGCTTTATTCGCAAGCGAACATAAAATTTTGTAAAACCCCACACGAGATAACTTTTTCCCTAACTTATTGACGAATACAAGTTCTTTTTGCTCGACACGTAATAACGGACGGCCCCCCGTTAAGTAGGATCGTAAGGCTTGAATGGAGGCTTCCCCTAAGGGGACAATCCGTTCTTTTTTGCCTTTTCCAAAGACATGAACGACCCCCATTGGTAAATGTAAATCGGCTACTTTGACTTGTAAGAGTTCACTGACACGTAAACCGGAGCCATAGGCTAGTTCGATCAATGCAACATTCCGAAGGTCGAGGGGACTTTGTTGACCTTTGGCGGCTTCTAAAAGAGCAAGGAGTTCTTCATACGACAATACGGTCGGCAAATGCTTCTCGACTTTGGGTTTTGGGATCGTTAAGATGATATTTTCATGAACGAGTTTCTCGCTTAGAAGGTAATCGTGGAAGGATCGTAAGCTGGAAAGTTTTCGGGTGATCGTTTTCGCACTGAGTTCTTGACGTTTTAGCCGCGCGAGATACGCAATCGCGTGTTGTTTCGTTAGTTGGTTGGGATCCTTGATGGGATATTGCTTGACAAGAAATTGGACATAATCATGCAAATCGTGTTGGTACGAGATAATCGTGTTTTTCGATAAGCCTTTGGTAATTTTAAGATAATAGAGATATTCTTTTAACAAGGAGTCCATCATGATTCCATCAACACACTTTCGATTTGACCAAGTAACCGTCTCCCTCTTGGGGTGGTTTTCAAATAGCCTTCTTCTTGAACTAATAATCCCTGATTGATATAGTATTGTAGTTTCGGGTACTTCTCAAACAGATCCACACCGAATCGACCTCGCCACTGTTCTTGATGAATCCCTTGATTTAAGCGTAAACCTAGAAAAATCGATTCCATCATTAAGTTACAATCATCCATTTCCTCTCGACCTGATTGGGTCGTTTTTACCGCTTCTAGATACGCTTTAATCGTTTTGTAATTATGAAAACGAGTGAGCCCCACTTGCGAATGGGCACCCATGCCTAAGCCAAGATACTCTTGCGTTTTCCAATAGACTTGATTATGAAGCGAGTCGCTACCTTGTTTGGCATAATTACTGATTTCGTATTGGATGAATCCCAGTTTAGGTAGCGAATCATCCAAAAGATCCATCATTTCAATGATTTGGTCTTCCTCGGGAAGAAAGACGGTTTTGTGCATGACATCATAGTAGAGTTTGGTTCGCTCTTCTAAAATGAGTTGGTAAAAAGAGAGGTGATCGATGGCCTGATTGGCAATCCATTCTACATCGACCTTGACATCCGTCGTTGTTTGATTGGGAAGACCAAAGATAAAATCACAACTGACATGTTCCATTCCCCCTTCTCGTAAGAGGGGAATGGCCCGGGTTGCATCTTGGATTGAATGAGTTCGGTTGAGTGTTCTAAGCATCGATTCATTGGTGGTTTGAACCCCTAAACTGACGCGATTCACCCCGTATTTGCGCCAAAGTGCAACTCGACTTTCTGTGATGTCATTGGGATTCGCTTCGATGGTAAACTCCAGAATCCGGGATCGTTGAAGCGTTTCTTTCAACGCTTTCAGCAAAGTCTCCGTTTGAGCATAAGATAAGTGACTCGGCGTCCCGCCTCCAATAAAAAGCGTTGTCAAATGACTCAAATCATAAGGGGTCATGGTTAATTCTGTAATCAGGGCCTCCACATACTCATCCATCAAGGATGGTGAGGCAACCATTTTCGGAAAATCACAGTAACTACAAATGGTATGACAAAAGGGAATATGAAGATACAACGCTTGAATCATAGCATCACCTACGTCATTATGTTACCATATTTTTGTAAAATTGTCATAAAGAAAGCAAAAGACGACGGTTAGTCGTCATGGAGCTTTAAGACGGATAAGAAGGCTTCTTGGGGAATCTCAACTGAACCAACAGCTTTCATCCGTTTTTTTCCTTCTTTTTGTTTTTCTAGTAATTTCTTCTTCCGCGTAATGTCGCCCCCATAACATTTGGCTAAGACGTCTTTACGCAAGGCTTTTACATTGGAGCGAGCAATGATTTTACTGCCGATCGCAGCTTGAATCGGGATTTCAAACAATTGTCGCGGAATCAAGTCTTTTAACTTATCGCACATCTTCGAACCCCGATCATAGGCGAAGTCTTGATGCACAATCATCGACAGGGCATCGACCACTTCCCCGTTTAAGAGAATATCTAATTTGACTAATTTGGATACGCGATAACCCGATAATTCATAATCTAAGGACGCATACCCTTTGGTAGAAGATTTGAGTTTATCAAAGAAATCAAAGATGATTTCTACTAAAGGCATTTCATACGTTAATTGAACCCGGTTAATGCCAATATATTGCATATCCTTAAAAATCCCACGTTTATACTGACAAAGTTCCATTAAATTACCGACATATTCTGAAGGAGTAATAATCGTCGCTTTCACCACCGGTTCTTCGATAAAATCGATTTTTTGGAGTTCGGGTAACATGGCCGGATTATCAATTTCAATCATACTTTTATCGGTCATATGGATTTTAAAGACAACCGAAGGCGCTGTTGCGATAACGTTTTGATTGAACTCCCGATCGAGTCGCTCTTGGATGATTTCCATATGAAGCAAGCCTAAGAAACCAATCCGGAATCCAAAGCCTAAGGCGCTGGAGGATTCGGGCTCAAATAACAAAGATGCATCGCTCAATTTGAGTTTTTCAAGAGCATCGCGGAGTTGAGGATAGTCTGAGGCTTCAATCGGATAAATCCCACAAAACACCATCGGCATGAGTTGACGATACCCCGGTAAGGGTTGTTTTGCGCCGTGAAGGGCATTTGTAATGGTGTCGCCGACATGGATTTGTTCGATGTTCTTAATTTGGGCAACGAGAAACCCAACATCTCCTGTCGTTAAATAAGGACGTGGTTCTTCTTTCGGTGTATAAACTCCAAGATCAATCACTTCAAAGATTGCATCAGTGGCCATCATTTTAATCTTATCGCCCCGTTTTATCGTGCCATTGACGACTCGAATTAACGGCACAACCCCGCGATATTGATCATAATAAGAATCGAAGATCAGGGCTTGTAAAGGCGCATCAATATCGCCTTTTGGAGCGGGTACGGTTTTAACAACCATTTCTAAAATCTCTTTGATGCCTCGGCCTTCTTTCGCAGAAGCAAGAATGGCGTCTTTGGTGTCCAGTCCAATCGTATCTTCAATTTCCTGTTTGACTTTTTCAGGGTCTGCGGCAGGTAAATCAATTTTATTGATGACAGGGATAATCTCAAGGTTATTGTCGAGAGCTAAGTAGACATTTGCTAGAGTTTGTGCTTCAATGCCTTGCGAAGCATCCACCACTAAAATCGCTCCTTCACAGGCAGCTAAACTTCGGGAAACTTCATAGGCAAAATCGACATGTCCTGGCGTATCAATCAAATGGAAAATATAATCATTTCCATCATCAGAGTGATAGTGGAGCTCTGCGCTATTGAGTTTGATGGTAATGCCACGTTCCCGTTCTAAGTCCATACTGTCGAGGAGTTGATTTTTCATTTCTCGCATTGGAACGGCACTAGTTAATTCTAAAATTCGATCCGCAAGGGTTGATTTGCCATGATCGATATGGGCAATGATGGAAAAGTTGCGAATTCGTTTTTGACGTTCGCGGATGAGTGTTTTATCCATTGCAATCCTCCTCTTCGTGACACTAATTTTACACGAAAAATCGCTAAATTTCAAGAAAAAAAGCATCGGTATGCCAATGCTTTTATAAATGTCAAGCCATCGATAAGCCATGTTCTGTCTCTTGAATCAAGAGGGTAACCATTTATCTACGTTTGACCGTCGGCCGCGTCGATTCTGTTTCTCGCTTGGCCGTGCCCCTACCAAAATTTGGGTTGCTAGCTTGAGGGGTTTACCGCGTTTCATCCGGAGATTTTTTCTCCGACTCGTTTCTGTGGCACGTTGTGGATACTTTGGCCTTTGAATTCCATTTCTCCGCCGTCACCTTATTAGGGGTGCCTGAACTTATGATTTCGTTCAGCACAAACACTACAAGCATCACAGCTTGTGCTAGCATGGACTTTCCTAACGCCGAAGCGCTCGGTTACCTGATGTTTGACACGTGGTTATTATATCATGCTTCTTCTTTATTTGCAATTTGGTCTAGTAGTGCTTTACGAGAAAGCGCAACACGACCTTTTTCATCAATACCCGTTACTTTAACCGCAATGACATCGCCGACTTTCACAACGTCTTCGACTTTTTGAACCCGTTCTTTTGCGAGTTGCGAAATATGAACCATGCCGTCTTGACCAGCCCATAATTCCACGAAGCAGCCGTAGGCTTCTACCCGAACAACTTTACCGTGGTAGACTTCGCCAACTTCGACTTTGCGAACGATGTCCTCAATCATTTTCATTGCTTTTTGAATGAAGAACATGTCTTCATGCATAATGATGACGCGACCATCTTGTTCAATATCGATTTTAACGTTATTACATTGTTCCACGATATTCGTAATCGTTTTTCCACCCGATCCGATGACATCACGGATTTGATCTGGATGAATGCGCATAAGCTTGACTTTCGGTGCGTATCTCGATAATTCTTCTCTTGGGGCAGGGATGGCTTGTAACATATTTTCCAAAATTTCAAACCGAGCCGTTTTCGCTTGGGATAAAGCTTCCGCTAAAATCGCTCTTGATACCCCTTTGACTTTAATGTCCATTTGAAGAGCGGTAATCCCTTGTTTGGTGCCCGCAACTTTGAAATCCATATCCCCAAAATGATCTTCTAATCCTTGAATATCGGTTAGGATGGTATAGTCTTGTCCATCTTTGACGAGACCCATAGCAATTCCAGCAACGGGAGCTTTAATCGGAACCCCAGCAGCCATTAACGCCATCGTACCCGCACAAATCGTAGCTTGGGAGGAGGATCCGTTGGATTCTAAGACTTCCCCAACCACGCGAATCGTGTATGGGAAGGTTTCTTCATCGGGGATGACTTGTAAGAGCGCCCGTTCTCCTAATGCACCATGACCGATTTCCCGGCGTCCTGGGGACATATAACGACCTGTGGACCCGACAGAGTATTGGGGGAAATTATAGTGAAGCATAAAACGTTTCCCCTCTTCAATGGTAACCCCATCGATAATTTGGGCGTCACCTAAGGCTCCAAGCGTACAGACTGCTAATACTTGGGTTTGTCCGCGAGTAAATAGAGCCGATCCGTGTGTCCGTTCAAAAAGGTCTGTTTCACTGGCTAAGGGACGAATTTCATCGAGTTTCCGACCATCTGGACGGATTTTATCGATGGTAATTAAACGACGTACTTCTTTGACTTCGATTTCTTCAATCACTTTACCCACATAGCCAAGATTCGTTTCAATCTCTTCTTTATCCAATCCAGCCGCTTCAAAACGAGCTTGCATGGTCTCTTTGATTTCGTTTTCAATCGCTTCCATCGCATATTGACGTTCTAATTTTTCATGGATGGAAATGCTTTGAATCAAACGACCACCTTCAAGTTCATGGACTTGTTTTGTGATATCTTCGGGAATGGTGTAGAGATCGACTTGAATCGTTGGTTTTGCACAAGCTTCGATAATTTGTTCTTGTAATGCGATTAACTCTTGAATCTTTTCATGACCAAACATCATCGCATCAATCATGTCTTCTTCACTGACTTCTTTCGCGCCAGCTTCCACCATGTTAATCGCATCTTTGGTACCAGCAACGGTTAAATCTAAGTCAGATGCTAATAATTCTTCAATCGTTGGATTGCAAATGAGAGTTCCATTCACTCGACCGACAACCACTCCAGCAACGGGTCCACTAAAAGGAATTCCAGCGAGCCCAAGAGCCAAAGATGACCCAAATAAAGCAGCCATGACCGATGAATTGTTGGGATCAACACTCATAACGGTATTGATGATTTGGACTTCATTACGGAAGAAATCATCAAACAAAGGCCGAATCGGACGATCAATCGCCCGTGCTGCTAACGTTTCGGCTTCGGTGGGTCTGCCTTCCCGACGTAAGAATCCTCCTGGGATTTTCCCAACCGAATATAGTTTTTCTTGATAAAGCACCATTAAAGGAAAGAAATCTCCTTTGGTGGGTTCTTTGCCTGCAACGGCAACACTTAACACTGCGGTATCGCCAAAACGAACCAAACAAGCACCATCCGCTTGTTTTGCTAACTGGCCGACTTCAACCGCAAATCGACGATTACTAAATGTAATTTCAAATACTCTTTTTTCGCTCATAAATATACTCTTTTCCTCTTTTTCCTCTTTATTATTCTCATTAACACCCATCATTATATCACAAAATGGGAAATAGAATGGCCGTTTTTTGTTTTAACCAAATAAGAAGCACCCAAACAAAGTTGGGTGCTTCATCGTTCTAGCGACGTAATCCTAAAGCGCTAATCAGGTTGGTATAACGTTCGACAGAAACGGATTTTAAATAATCCAATAAACTACGACGTTTTCCGACCTTAATCAACAAACCGCGTTTGGAATGAAAATCGTGTTTGTGCGTTTGTAAATGCGAGTTTAAGAGATTGATTTCATCTGTTAAAATTGCAATTTGCACTTCTGGAGACCCTGTGTCCCCTTCTTTCAACCCGTAGGTTTTCACGATTTCTTGAATGCGTTCTTTGCTTAGTGCCATGATATTGCCTCCTTTTTCTATGTCTTCCCTAAATCCGAAAACAACGTCGGAGAATCGTTGATTCCAGGTTTAGGCGCGAAACGTATTATAGCATAGTTGTATCGAGAATGCAAGAATTAATTCTTTGGTTCTTTGGGTTGATTCACCACGATTTGAGGGAATGGATTTTCAATATTCGCTTCATCCAACCATTCTTTGATTTTCTTGCGCATCATTCGTTCAACTGCGTAATGTTCTTCGTTTTTTGTTTTCGCGATGATTCGTAAATCAACGCTAGAAGACCCGAGATTGGTAACACCAAGAACGACAGGATCTTCAATGATTTGGGGGAGTAACTCCCGAAGTTCTACAAGATGTTGATTCACAACAGCAATCGCTTCATCGATGTTTTCTTGATAAGCAATCGCGAAATCAACAACCGCGACTGATTCGAAAAGGGCAAAGTTGGTAATATCATTAATATCCCCATTATTGAGAATTTTGACTTCCCCTTTCCAGTTTTTAATCTTTGTCGTTTTTAATCCAATATCGATCACATCACCTTTGAACCCTTTGACTTCAATCTTATCTCCAACATCAAAGTGGTGTTCAAAGATAATAAAGAAACCACTAATTAAATCGTTGATAAAGCGTTGGGCCCCTAGTCCAATGACCAAACCGGCAATCCCTAGTCCCGCTAAAGCGGGTACTACATTCACACCGAAGAAAGATAAAATCAACAAAGTAGCTATGATTCCGATGGTGTATTTAATAATCGAAAGCGATACTTTGGCGATCGTTTTCCGACGACGTTCACGAAAACCGCCGCCTTGGCTTAGTTTCGCAAAAGCGATACGGGTTATCTTAAACAAGGCTAGTGAGACCAAGATCACCAAAAGCGATGCAATAATCGCTCCTACTTGGGTTTCGATGTATGCGACGATTTGAGTAAATAAGACTTCGATTTCTAACAACGGTTGAAATCCCCATAAGAATAGTAATGCGATAATCCCGCCCAATAACATCACAAATAACCCACTATAAGCAAGAATAATATTGATTTTTTTGATGGGGTACTTTTCCGGATTTAGCTGTCGCTGAGCAACGACGAATGTCGCCACAACCACCCCTAAAATCACGAGGGTCATAACAGCTTTTAGCGAATCTGGAAGTGCGTTTAAAAAGATGAAAATCATCATATCCTCCTTTACTCTACCAAAGATAATAATCCATGTAAAATCTCCACCATGGCATAGGTATCCATTTGACAATACCGCTTTAGAGCGTCGATGGTTTGGTCATATAACTCACCTTGGTATTGTGGTAGTAAAGCATAGTTTAAATAAGCACATAACCCATTATTAATCGGGAGTTCTTCATAGGAATAGTTTCCAAATAAGGGATAAACCTTTTTTAAGGAGTAACTTCCCGATAAATCTGGGTGGTAATAATTAAAGGTTTCACTTTCTGCTTTGGAAAACCCTTGACTTAAATAAAACGCATAATCGTTTTTTAAGACTTTTAGCAAATCAAACATGCGACTTTCAATTTCTAATAGTCTGGTTTTGTATTGCGGATACAAACTGGCTAATTCAAAGATGCGATTCTTTTCAAACGTTTTATTATACACAATAATCGAGGATTTTCCCTCCGGAATGGCTTGGAGTAAGGCTTCGATGAAAGCAACTCGTTGATCCCCATCGGGAGAAGCTAAGAACTCTACATGAAATTCAGGGTCGTATAAAGTGGGGCGATGGTCTATGGTTTCTTTATGTATCGAAAATTGAAAGACACTTTGAGTATACGGTTTCTCCCCAGAAAACCTTGGTAGCATCGATGGATACGCTTCAAAATCGAGATAATACAAAGGATAAATGACAGTATCCAATAGCGCTTTGACCTTGCGTTTGTTGATGTAAGGAATATTATTTTCCACGCAATAACGTTGCATTAAATTCTTTTCTCGTTGTAACCATTGAATCGGGACATCTAACATATCCACCATGCCCTCATTGATTAAATCATAGGTATCGTGCCAGGGATCGGATTTTTGCATCCCTTCTTTGAAGCCTAAATGATGATTAAAATAATGATAAATCGCATTCTTGGACGGGATATGCGAGAAGCAATACTCCACGAAGGGACATTCGAAGGGTTGGGCTCGCATACACTCTTGTTTGACGAGCGGACAGGGTGAATCATCATTCAACTCGATTAAATTGAGCATCCGGTATAGATCGGCTTCAATCAATGACGTCATCGATGTGGTCAAATTCGTACAATCAAAAATCCGTAATAAATCAAAGGAATAGACTGGACGGTTTTGATGCATGCGTCCATCAAAGGTGTAATCTTTATTCAAGGTTACCAAAAAGAAACGACTTTTCGAATGAGATGGTTGGTTCTTCAAAAGAAACGACTGAAATGCAATGTCATAGACATGTCGTCCCATATCTTGGTGACGGTCCATGAGCTTGGCTATTTTTTCATCATAATTGGACACAACCTGGTCTGCCTTTGTAATTGTATGCATCCGGTAAAAACCATCGGCATCTTGGAAAAATAACGGCCACTTCTTCTTGTTCACAGTGAACTGGATATCGATTAGTTCCTTGTCCGTCATCGGTAACATCGTAAAGTACCAATGCTCCTCTTCTTTGATGACTTCAATATCCACTTTCGCTTCTAAGATATGCCCTTGATGGAAACTACGTTTTACGGAGTGATTGGTACGAATTTCCACATGATGATACCGATCTTGAAAGGACTGGGTGATCAAATCTTTCATTTGTTGAATCGCAAAGTCTGTTTGATCCTTATGTAACGCTTTGGGGTTTCCGATATCACTATCTTCTTGTTCAAAACCAATAAAGTGATAATTGTTTTCCACACTCAAGTACGTTAATTCCGCGTGATGGGAGGAATGTTGTGTTTTTTGTTTACGTTTCGTATTATTGCGATCGAGAGCAGCGAATCGTCGACACCGTAAATAGTTCAATAAATCATACGTCGTGATTACCATATCGAATCTCCCTTGGTTTTCTCTACTTTAAGTATACCACAAAATATCCTCATTGAAGAAAAAAACTCCCCTTAGGGGAGTATTTTTCATGAGATCGAATGGAATAAACCAAGGCTCTCTCGTGCGTGGATGTTTTGTCCATGAGGATGCTTGGTAGGGGAAGAATCCAACCGTTCCAAGGCTTCTTCGATGGAAAGCCAAAGCAAGTCGATTCCTTGTTCGATTTCTTCTTCTGTCAGGTTTCGCTCCTTTGGGATTTCACTTGCTAAATCCACACGGTAGAAGTGACTTTCAAAGATTCCATTGGGATAATATTCGATTACGGTCATCGTTGGAATCGGAGTCAATCCAAGATACCCTGTTTCTTCTTTTAATTCTCGTAAGACACATTGTTCTAAGGTTTCTCCTTTTTCTAGTCCCCCTCCCGGGAGATTATAGAGCTCATTTTTTTTAAGATAGAGAAGGAGTACTTTTTCCTGATGAATGACAACAGCTCGCGCCGCAATATGACGGGGAAGATGCTTACAATCCTTTTTCGTGAGATTGTCGGCGTACACTTCGATGATGCTCAAAATACATCAATCCTTTCGTGACAGGTTGTTTGAATCGTTCAATCGCAAATCCAATCGCAAAAGCAAACAAGATTGTGGTTGGGCCAATAAAGAATGCCTGCGATTGGTGTTGAAAGTAAATGCCAAATACAATGGCGAGGACTAATGCAAAGAGTTCGCCAACTAATTTCCCAAATCCATAACTCTTTTTAAAGACAACTCCAATCCCATAACAGAGTTCATCTAAAGCAGGAAGAGGATATTTACAATAGACAACCATATTGAGTCCAATGGCACAGACAACAATCGCTAAGACAAGATATAGTACGTTGAAAACCAGGGATAGACTCGCTACTGAAGGAATGACGAGTAATAAACTATCAATCACCAATCCAATATAAAAACTGATTACAAACGGAAATAACATCCATAGACTAGCTTTCTTTTTTTGAATCGCATAAGCAATCGGAATTAAAATCATGGCGATAATGGGGTTCAAATATTTGTACTCCAAAGGAATTCCTTCATAAAGATTACGATACATCGCATCCCAGGGAGCCATCCCTAAGTTGGTTAACTGTATCAACGTCACACATAGTCCAAGTAGACTTAACCCCAAGACATAAATCAAAATCCGTTTTCCATTCCAGACCATGTTATTCACCATGAATCCATTTCGCTACTTCGAGTCCAGAAACCATGGCATCGACGATTCGTTTTTGTTTATTGACACGGTCTCCCCCCACAAAGATGTTGGGATGATTCGTATGGTAGGGACTGATTTCTGGTAACAACCGAATATCTGTATCGCGAAACAACACATCCGAAGATGCTTGACCTGTCGCGAAAATAAGTTCATCCAACTGAAACCTCACCGAAGAGTCAGGTACTTTTTCAATCATCGAACGAGCACTATGTGGATCTTTAATCAAGCAGTTTTGTTCGCAATCTAAATATTTCTCTTCCCCTTGACGATAAAACTTGACTGGACCTAATAACTCTTGAATCACGAGACCTTCTTCGATTGCGTCCATGATTTCATGATAACCTGCCGGAGCTTCTTGTATGGTACGTCGATATAAGATCGTAACTTGTTTGTTTAATCGTAGTAAGGTTCGCGCCATATCAATCGCTACATTTCCTAAGCCAATAATGACGCAATGATGTCCTAACAATGCATCCAAATCTTCGGCTTGATATTTGTGTCGATCTAATAAATCGATCGCGTAATAGGGATGGACATTCTCGGTTTCAACGGGAACGATTTGAGGGGAATCCAACCCATGAGCGATATAAATCGAATCGTATTGCTTTGCTAAATCGGTTAAATTACAGGACACTCCGACTTCGGTATGAAGTTGGATGTCTACATGTAACCGTTCTAATCGCGTTTTAATCGAAGTCAAGATATCTTTATCGAAACGGAAGTCAGGAATGAGATTATAGACTGTGCCACCAATTTCATTTTGACGATCCATCGCGACGACTTGATAGCCTCTTTCTGCCATTGCAATGGCATTCGCAAGACCGCTGGGTCCTAACCCAATCACAAGATGACGTTTGCCATTAGAGGGCTGAATTTCGCCGACATAGTGAGGTTGATCTGCGCCAAGATACGCTTCCACAAAGCCGATTTGTATTGGCTTGTTCAGTTTTTGTAAGGTACAATGTCCAACACACAAATGATCATTTTGACAGAGGTTTCCACATAATTCTGGAAGATTTGAAGTTTGATGCCAAACTCGACGTGCTTCATCAAATTCCCCCATAGAGGCATATTTAAGCATGAGCGGAATATCATTATGAGCGGGACAAGCCACCATACATGGTTTATGTTTACAGTTGATACACCGAGCTGCTTCTTTCATGACATCGGCTTTATTCATTCCAATCCCCTCGCCGTTTTAAGATTTTTTGCATAAATTCCTCAAAGACACGAACAAAAGCCTCCGTAACCGTATGGCCGACTTCTTCTAAGACAAACCAATGTTCCCGGTTGATGGCTTTTGGTAGAGCGTTATGAAATAAAAAACTATTCTCATAGTGGACAACATCATCTTTGGTTCCATTGATTTGAAGAATATCAATCGTCTGATAAATACTCCAATCAGGAAGTTCGAGTGGTTTGATGGTAGATTGTAATTCATCCACCGCTTCATGAAGGATTCCTCTCTTGGTCGTGTTGTAATGCATCCATACATCAGGGGCTCCAATAAAGGGAATGATAAACCCGATCTGGGGAAGCCATTTTGGGAGTAAATAAGCAATATGAGCTCCCATCGAAATACCTAACACCCCGAAGTAGGAATATTTTTCTTGATAGTGCAGTTCGTGAACCGACTGGATTGCTTGACAGGTTTCAAAGATGACTTCTGGCATCGCTTTTTGTTGTTCAAGGAATAACTCCCGATTCGTATAAGGATAGCGTAAATCTTGTCCATGTCTAGAAGCGTCAATCGCAACAGCCTCAAACCCATAGTCTGCGAATAAGTGTTGAAACCGACGAATGGTGAAATCTTCTTTATGACCGGTATGTCCATGAATCAAATAGACGACGCCGATGGGAGAATCGTTTGTACTATGAATCGCAATATCCACATAGAGATCTTGAAGTTTGGTTTGATAATGTTCAATCATAAGGTCCTCTTTCGTGTCGAAAAGTAGTGAATGGCATCCTCTTCCATCGCTTGGGTTATCTCGTGTTTCGTTGAGGGATAAAGATGAAAGTGGATATGGGGATGATGATGCTCTTGAAGGGTTTGGATAAAAGCAAGATTATCGTCTAAATTGACATATTCATCCTCTTGACCCAGTTGAATCAAGTAATGAATCGATGCATAATGGGGCAAATAAGGAGGAATGTAAGGTTCTTCGAAAAAGGTGTGATAGACTTGTAATTGTTCCTTTGTCCAGTGTTTCATCACCCAATCGCGATGGCTTTTAGAGAGTAAGTTTTCTAGTTTTGGTGTTCCGTTCATGGCATGAACAGATCGAAATCTTGGATTCATAGACGCTAATTTGAGTGCTAAAATCGCGCCCATGGAAAACCCACCCACTGTCCAATCGGGGAAGTGGCCATACTCGCGCTCCATCCAGTCGTTTAACTCGATTGGGGCACTTTGAAACAAGGAAAACATCATCCACACTTTTTGATCAAAAGATCCTGTGAGAAAGGGTTCTTTTTTTCGTTCCCCATGAAAATCCAAATCAGGGATGATCACAACATACCCTAAATCAGTGAGCCGTTTGGGGAGTTGTCCAAAATCCATTGCTTTGGATTGTTCAAAACCATGAAGAAGTAGATAAACTTGAGTGGATTGACCTTGATGGGATACGCATTCAAAATAAGGAATGGAGTTCGCGTATTTTTTGGTTGTAATCATAAGATGACACCCCTGAAAACTGCATTATATCATATTTTATCATAAGCCCTTTGAAAGCAAGCGTTTTTTTGAAGTTCAAACCAATAAAAAACAAAAAGGTGAGCAAAATAATCTCACCTTTTGATGTTAAACGAGAGCGGTTTGTAAGACGTCATCAATCGTTTCCGCAAAGCGAATGTCTAAGACATCGCGAACTTCTTTGGGGATATCATCCACGTCTTTTTCATTCCCTTTTGGAATGATGATGGTTTTCAAGCCACTACGTTGGGCCGCAATTGCTTTTTCTTTGAGTCCTCCAATCGGTAAGACCCGTCCCATTAACGTAACTTCTCCAGTCATACCAACGAATCGATTCACTTTCCGATTGCTCAAGGCAGATACCAAAGCCGTGGTAATCGTTACCCCTGCGCTCGGTCCATCTTTAGGAATCGCTCCTTCTGGGACATGGATATGAACATCAGACTTTTCGAGAATTTGGGTATCAATGTTGTATTTTTGAGCGTTGGTTCGAACATAGGATAACGCAGCCATTGCGGACTCTTTCATGACGTTACCAAGATTTCCTGTAAGGACTAAAGCATTCTTTCCGTCATAATAGGTCGCTTCGATTTCTAACGTATCGCCACCAGCCATGGTATAAGCAAGTCCTGTGACTACTCCAACCAAATCATCATTATGAACTTGGTTATTCCGGAATAATGCTTTTCCTAGGTAATGACTGAGATGGTCTTTATCTACCACCACATGATCGAGTTTGTCGACCAAGATTTCTTTGATTACCTTTCGAACAATCGAACCTAAGAGTCGTTCTAACTGACGAACTCCTGCTTCTCTCGTATAATCCTTAATCATCGAACGAATCGCGTCATCGGTGATGGTTAATCGCTTTTCTTCTAAGCCGTGACTTGAGATTTGTTTTTCAACTAGGAATCGTTTCGCGATATAAAACTTTTCAATCTCGGTATAGCTTGATAGTTCAATAATCTCCATCCGATCACGGAGAGGAGCCGGAATGTTTTCTAAGTAGTTAGCGGTTGCGATGAAGATGACTTTGCTTAAATCGTAGTTTTCTTCGACATAGTGGTCGCTGAAGAATTGGTTTTGTTCCGGATCTAAGACTTCCAACAACGCACTCGAGGGATCGTTTCGTTCATCGACAACTAGTTTATCGATTTCATCGATTAAGAACACCGGATTCGAAACGGTCGCTTTAATCATGCCATTGATGACACGGCCTGGGAGCGCTCCAACATAGGTTCTGCGATGTCCTCGGATTTCTGCTTCGTCACGAACCCCACCTAAAGAAGTTTTGACAAATTTACGGTTTAATGCGTTCGCAATCGATTTCGCAAGGGAGGTTTTCCCAACCCCTGGAGGACCGGAAAGACATAAAATCGTTTGAGGATTTTTATTGGTTAACATCTTCACAGATAGGTATTCAATAATCCGTTCTTTCACTTTTTCTAAGCCATAATGAGCGCTTTCTAATTTATCAATCGCCACATTAATATCATTTTCATCTTCCGTGGTTCGTTGCCAAGGAATCGAAATTAAGGTTTCTAAATAGGTGCGAACAACACTCGACTCGGAGGAGTTCGAACTGAGGTACTCATAGCGACGAAGTTCTTTCATCGCTTTTTCTTTCACTTCTTTGGGCATATCGGAGGCTTCAATGCCTTGAAGCAATTTTTGGACATCATCTTGTTTCGAATCACCTAATTCTTCTTGAATCGCCCGCATTTTTTCGCGTAAGTAATACTCTTTTTGACTTTGGTCAGCGGATTTACGTACGGATTCATTGATTTTCGATTCGATGGTTTGGAGATTCTTTTCTTTTTCGATATCTTCTAAGATGAATTGTAATCTTCGGTTAATGGAGATGGTGGTTAAATATTTAGCCCGTTCATTCTCAGATATCTTCAATTCTGATGCGACTAAATCACACAAGCGATCACTCGTGATGCCCCCTTGCATTTGGTCCATAATCTTTTTTTGATCACGGAAGAGAATCCCAGCGTTTTCAACCACTTCTTTGGTAACCATTTTAAGAAGTACTTGTTCTTCATCGATGTTTTCACTCATCACTAAAAGACTGGTGAAATCCACCAAGTAGAAGGGCTCTTTGGCTACTAAATCGTTGATTTGAACGCGGCCAAGCGGTTCAAACTTGATTTTGAAGTTCCCATTCGGTAGTTTGATTTTGACGCTGATGCGAGCGAGCAATCCCACCGATAGAAAATCATTTAATTCCGGCTCTTGGATTTCAGGATTCACTTGAAAAACCAAGACGACATATCCATCACGGTTGTTTTCTGCTTCATAAATCGAATTCTTGGAAAAATCTCGACCCACTTCGACACGAACATCGGAATTGGGTAAAAAAATGACGCCGCGAACCGGAATAGCCGGTAAGCGATCATTGTAAATGCGGTTTGCTTCGTACATGCTCTCACCTCACTAAGGACAAAGTCCTTTGATTTCTAACGTATTATATCATGGATTTGTGATGATTTGTTGTAAAACACCTTGAAATAATTGACGCAAATGGGGTGAAAAAAACCGCTGACGCAAGTCAAGCGGATTTTTAATTACCCTTCGTAAACGACGTTCGCAACGATAAAATCAATCGCTTTGCGGAAACGCACTTCATCTTTCACCGCATCCAAAGGAATGGCGGCTTTGGCTTGTTCAAGGGTGACATTTTGAGATTTGTATTGTTCGACGATTTCAGCGTATTTCGCTTCGACTTCTTCATCACTAATCTCAAAGTTTTCTTTTTTACCTACCGCTTCAATGACGAGTTGTGCTCGAAGTTGGCTGGTTGCTTCTTTCTTTAAGTCTTCCATGAACGATTCCATCGTTTTTCCCATATATTGTAAATACGTATTGAAATCGAGTCCGTAGCCTTTGATTTGACGTTCTTGGTTTTCTTTCATTTTTTGCACTTCTTCTTGAACCATTTCTTCTGGGAGATCAAAATGGGATTGATCCACCACTTTTTGAATTGCAAGATTCATCGTGTTTTGTTTTTCTCTGGTTTGTTTTTGACTTTCAAGTGTGGTTACTAAATGAGTTTTGTAAGCTTCCACAGTGGAAACGCCTTCCAAATTGAGTTCTTGGACAAACTCATCATCCAGTGCTGGAACGATGCGTTGCTTGATTTCATGTATTTTCACATGGAAAACGGCTTCTTTTCCAGCTAACGATGCTTCATGGTAGGATTCTGGGAATACAACCGTTAAATCGGCTTCACTACCAATCGCTAAGCCAACCATTTGGTCTTCAAAGCCAGGAATGAATTGACCAGAACCGATGACTAGTTCATAGTTTTCCGATGTGCCACCTTCAAATTTTTCACCGTTCACTGATCCACTAAAATCAAACACAACCGTATTACCTTGCTCAATCGTGCCTTCTTCTTTTAAAGAAAGTTCTGCGTGTTGATCAAGCGCTCTGTTGATTTCTGCTTCCACTTCGGCTTCAGTGACCGCTAAGTCTGGTTGAGGAAGTGTGATTCCTTTATACTCACCAAGTAGAACTTCCGGTTTCACAGCAACAATCACTTCATAACTAAAGTCTTGTCCCCGTTTGATTTTGTCAAACTCGAGATTGATTTTTGGTTGTGCAACCACTTGTAAATTTTGTTCGCTAATGATATCAAAATAGGTATCTTGAAGCGCATGATTGACCGCTTCTTCATAGAGCGATTCTACGCCATATTTTGCTTCATACACGGCCCGTGGAGCATGGCCTTTGCGGAACCCTTTGATTTCTACATTTTTGTTCACTTTTTCAAATGCGTGATCCAAAGCATGCTCGAATAATTCTTTGCTGACCGTCACATCAAAGCGAACACGGGAACCACTAATTTTATCAATAATCATTTTCTTTCCTCCGTAAAATTAAACTCCAAACCATTATAACAAACGAATTGACTTAATGCAATATTTTTGAACCTTAGAAAACCTTCTCAAACATCGATTTTAATCGACTTGGCATCTTTTTCACACTTTCGGCTAACACACTGGGTAATAATAAAACAGCTTCTCCAAACGCCATCTTCCGAACATCTTTTTTGGTTTGCCCTTTTAAGTTCATGAAGAGATAATTACGTGTTATAATTCCGACCCGTAAAGACAATAATGCATTTCCAACCCCTTGTGCTAAAGAGCCGGTAACGACTTTTAAAAAGGGAACTTCTGAAAGCAAATTAATCCCTTGTTGGGGGAATAGTTGATTAAAATCAATGCCTTCTAAGGATTCAGCGATAATCGCTGAAGTCATCACATTAACAGATAGTTTTCCCAAAGCCGCATAACTGGGGCGGAACCCACAACGAGTGACTAACTCTTTGATTAATCGTAAATTAATTACTAATACAGCAATCAAATCCAATCGTCCATTTTGGCTAATCGCTGTAGATAAAAAAACGGTTTCTGCGTGATGGACAATGACTTTATTTAACTCTTTCTTTATCGTCTCATCAAATAACTTGGACAAGGATGCTTTGAGCAAGATTGGATCATGGAGCGAATCATGCAGTTCTTGTTTTTGTTCGGGTTTTAAATAATCCGCGGATTCCAAATTTCTTGCAACGCGTTTGTACATGGCAAAATTTTTCTTGGCATTCGCTTCTTCATCGAATAATGTATCGATTGAGAACGTTGGCGAAAATAAGACAAGAAGAATCGGACGTAAAATCAGGAAATAGAATAAGAGAGCACTTACAATATAAAAGGCATACTCCAAATAAACGGAAATACTACGAATCCGTTCTCCTAATTCTAAAACACTGGATAACACTAAAACAACAATAAAGAAAAACGCTCCAATCCCGAGGACAATCCAGAAAGGCCGAGAAAACTTTTTCATACTTTCATCTCCTTAAATAACTGACGTGCTTGAATCTCATCTTGCTTCATTTGTTCAATCAAGTCATCTTTGCTGGCAAAGGTCCATTCATCTCGTAAGAATTGTAGAAATTGTAAAGTTAACACTTGACCGTATAAGAATCCGTCAAAATCCATAATATAGATTTCGAGAGTGATCGCTTCATCGCGGAACGTGGGATTATCGCCGACATTAATTAATCCCTGATGAATCCTTTGATCAATCACGACATAAGCTAAATACACCCCTGCTTTGGGTAATAAATAGCCTTGATAATCAATGTTAGCCGTTGGGAACCCGAGGTGTTTCCCTCTTCCTTTTCCTTTTATCACTTTGCCGATGATTTGATAGGGCCGTCCTAACAAATGATTGGCTAAAGAGACTTTTCCTTCTGATAAGGCTTCCCGGATGCGAGTGGAACCAATTTTACGATGGTAATAGGTCAATTCACCGATGATGGTCGTTTCAAAATGGTTATTTTTTTCCAAATCGGCGACGGTCCCGAGACCGCGTTTGCCAAAGGTAAAATCAAACCCAACCACAACATGATTCATACTTTCTAAAAATTGATGAATGAAAACCTGTGGTTCCATGGAAATCAGGGAGTCTGTCACTTGAAGAATGTAGACCCTATCAAAGCCCATTTCTTCGGCCACAGTAATCTTGTCGTTCAGACTAGTTAAATAGGAAAAAGGTGTCCTTTTAATGTAACTTAAGATATGCGTATCAAAGGTCATCATCGCGCTTTGGCATGTTTTCTGTTTCGCCAGTTCGATGGTTTGATGGAGTAAAGCTCGGTGTGCGGTATGCATCCCGTCAAAGAATCCTAAAGCTAGGACTGTGTTGGTTTTCGTTAAAAAATCTTCATTAGTCAGATATTGGATGTGCATGAAATTTCACCGACACTCTCATTTTGTTCTTGGTTGGATCATAGGTATAAATCGCAACGGGTTGGTTGTGTTCATCAACAAGTAAGGTATCCTCCAAAAATGGAAAATGACTCCCTTCTAACATTGCGCCATTGGCTACGGACTTTTCCATTTCTGGAAGCATCGTTATTGTGGGTATAGAAAGGGCCCTTTGCAAGGAAATCGCTCCTAATTTAGTGGAATCAATTGCATCTATGGAGATGGCTTCATCCATTGTAAACTGACCAATTTGGGTTCGCTTCAATTCCGATAATGTAGCTGGGAGGTTCATTTGATTTCCAAAATAGGTAGCTAGGGACCGAATGTAAGTCCCTTTCGAAACATGGACTCGAAGTTTCACATGGGCGAATCCATCTTCAAAAGTGACATCTGTCAACCTTGAAATGGACTTTATTTCGATTTCACGACTAGGTAGGTCAGCCACAGTTTGATTGGCTCGGGCATACTCATAGAGTTTCTTTCCCTTGACTTTCACAGCAGAATACATTGGCACGGTTTGTTTGAGTAGTCCAATCGATTGACGTAAAACATCATCCAGTTGATCGATCGATAGTGCCTTCACAACTTCTCGTTTCAAGACTTTACCAGTAATATCTTCGGTATCGGTCTGAATGCCAAAGGTGATAGTCGCTTCATAGATTTTATCGTGATTGGTTAAATACTTTACCACTTTTGTTGCTTCGCCAACACAGAGGACCAATAAACCAGTGGCCATTGGGTCTAGAGTGCCCGTATGGCCGATTCGTTTTTCTCCCAAAATACGTTTCGTTTTTTGACAAACATCATGACTTGTCCAATCTTTTGGCTTATCGATGAGTAGAATTCCAAACATGATTATGCCACCTCAAAATGGTGCTGTCGCAACCATTCAAGCAACTCTTCACTTGTCGTGGAACCGCTTCTTCTGGCGATTTCTAATCCCTTTTCTACACGCATTAATACGGGAACTCCGGAAACATCAAAGGCTTTTGAAATGTCTCGCATGATCTCGGTATCAATCGTAATGATGGGATAATGTAGTTGTTTGACAAGGGCATCAATACTGCGTTGAAACCCACGGCAGGTGCCACAATATCTCGTCGTGAAAAATAAGTAAAGGGGTTGTTCGAAGGATTCTTTTTGGATGGTTTCTAGATTCATTTAAAATACACCACCGTTACACCACTGCCTCCCTCATTCATCCCACCGGGACGATGAGACTTAATAATCGAGGATTGTTTAATCATCTCCATGACTCCCTTGCGCAGTGCGCCAGTTCCGTACCCATGGATGATATAAGCATATTCCAAATGATCGATGAGACAATCATCAATAAATTTATCCATTTTTTGCATCGCCTCTTCAAAGCGAAGACCACGAAGATCTAGTTCCATTTTTGGGTTGCTATGCCGAGTAACCGTCACTTTTGATTGATTTGGTTTGGTATCGTTTTTCGAGGAAAACTCTAAGCTATTTTGATGAAATACAGAAGTTAGTGTTCCCATTTGTACTTGAAATTGATGATTTCCTAACGATTTCATGACAATGCCTTGCCGTTGGAACGGGATTACATTAACAATATCTCCCACTTGAATGGTCTGATAGTTGAGTTTCTCAAAGTGGACGGAACGATCATTTAAGGATTTCACATCGTGTTTGAGTTTTGCGAGCTCATGTTCTTTAAAAGTTGCTTGTTTTTTCAGTTGATCTAACTCATCAATGAGCCGCATGGCTTCTGCTTTGGCTTCTTCGATGATGGCTAACTTATCTGTTTCGATTTGCGAGAGTTTTCGATTCTGTTCTTTTCGCATGTGAATGAGTTCTTCTTCTAAATCATTTCGCTTCTTCTCTAGGGCCGTTCGCTCCGATTTCGCTAAGGCAATTTCTTCATTCAATTCAAGGCTTTGTCGCTCTAGTTTTTTGATTAAGTTCATCGTTTGATTATCGAACGTGAGCGATACTTCTCTTGCCTTCGTGACAATTTCATCCATCAAACCCAAACGAGTCGCAATATCAATCGCATTGGAAGTACCGGGAATTCCTAGGAGTAGCCGGTAGGTGGGTTGAAGTGTATGAATATTGAACTCAACCGAGGCATTTAAGACATCGTCTAATTCATAGGCATAAATCTTCAATTCTGGGTAGTGGGTGGAAACCATAACATAAACATCTTCATGACGGAGATAATCGAGAATCGAAATTGCTAAGGAAGCTCCTTCCTTGGGGTCAGTTCCCGATCCTAATTCATCTAGCAAGATTAATGACTTCGGTTGCTTGCGTTGGATGATATCAATGATTTTCGTAATATGAGAAGAAAACGTCGACAAGGATTGTTCAATCGATTGTTCATCCCCAATATCCGCATAAATTCCAGAGAAGATGGTAATCTTTGAAGGTTCTTTTGCTGGGATTAATAATCCGGCTTGCGCCATTAATGATAATAAGCCCAACGTCTTCATCGCAACGGTTTTCCCCCCAGTATTGGGTCCTGTAATAATGATTGCTTTATAATTCTTAAAAGCAATCGTATTTGCGACTACCACAGCAGGATCGATTAAGGGGTGTCTTGCTTGATGAATGTTGATGTCTCTGGAAGTAATTTCCGGACGTATTGCATTGGTTTGGAAAGCATATTTCGCTTTCGCAAAGATAATATCTAGAGTCGTTAACAAATCGAAATTGAGTCCAATTTCGACGTATTTCTCACTAACCAAACCAGAAAGATAGTATAAAATCTTTTCAATTTCGGCTTGTTCTTGTA
Source organism: uncultured Candidatus Izemoplasmatales bacterium (assembly GCA_964483655.1). Classification (GTDB taxonomy): domain Bacteria; phylum Bacillota_I; class Bacilli_A; order Izemoplasmatales; family Hujiaoplasmataceae; genus JAUXXX01. Next base: position 8,706 of record CAZABW010000007.1, on the reverse strand, counting down.
TCATCAGGTTTTGTTGAAGATTGTTGAGTTCCATAACTTGATAAGGTTCAATAAAGACCGTTTCCTTGGAAGCGGATAAGTCATGAATCACCCCTTGGAACGAATACTTGTATTCCGCTTTCACTGGCAGCACCAACCGATTATTCCGGATGGTAATAATCGTATCCGTTAGTTTCGAGGCTTCACTACGGAGCAAATGTTCCATTTTCTCCGTGATTTTGCGTTGATTAGCTTGGATTTTTTTACGAACCGAACCTAATGCTTCGGATGCGGAGTCCACGACATACCCCCGGTCATCAATACAGGTTTCAATTGCCTTTTTGAGTTGAGGAAGGGGAATGAGTTGATCAAAGTATGTCGTTAAGTGTTCGGCATTGATTTCTAGTGATTTGATTTTTCGAATAAATCGTTGATTGGCTTGCACTGCATTTTCTAGCGACGAAACTCGTAGTAATTCTTCAATATTTAGCATGGCTCCCAAACGAGCTCGCTTTAACGCTTCAGAAAGATTTAAGACCCCACCCATGGGAGCGGAGTCAAAGCGTTCAATCATAATCTTCGCTTCTTCCGTTTCGGCTAATTGGGATGTAATCAGGGTTTCATCATCAGAGGGTAAAATGGCTCGTGCCTGTAGTTTCCCTTGATCGGTTTCACAAAAGGTGACCAAACGGTCGATAATCTTGTCAAACTCTAATATTTTCAAATCTGCGTCCATTTTTTTCACCTCTGTTTCGCTTCTATTTTACCATACTTTATGGTAATATAATCCATGGAGTTGATGCAATGAACATCGTTTTCACTTTGAATCCCAACCAAATCGGGACTTTTTTAGAATATTATCAAGAGGAATTGGTCCAAAGCTTAGAAAGCCATGTTTTGGCGCTTATTCATGGAGTTGGGTATACCATCCATGTCTATCGTTCGAACAAAGTTCTCATTCAAGGGGAAGAAGCCAAGCAAGAAGCGTTATATTGGCAAGAATTTCTAGGAATACCGATTGATGTGAAAGACGCAAAAGCAACCACCACTCCGCATCCTGAAGTTACGCACGATTCCTCGGAATCGCATTTTGGTTCAGATGAAGTAGGAACCGGTGATTTTTTTGGTCCAGTTGTTGTTGTTTGTGCTCATGTGAGTCCTACTTTGAGTGAAACACTCCTAAAGCTTGGGGTCAAAGACTCTAAGAAACTAACCGATGATCAAATTATAAGGATGGCAGAAGGGATAATCCATCAAGTCCCTCATGAAGTCGTCATTTTGCCTAATCCGAAATACAATGAGATGATCGCAAAGGGCTTCAATCAAAATAAAATCAAGGCGTACCTTCATAACCACGCCATACGAAAAGCACTACAATTAGTCAAACAATCAACGGACCCCATCATCATCGATGAGTTTACCCCTCAAACTCAGTATTTTGCTTACCTTGCGGATTACCCCCATGTGGTGAAGCAAATCACCTTTGTTCAAAAAGCAGAAAGTCAATACTTGGCCGTCGCAGCGGCTTCGATTCTAGCTCGATACTATTTTTTAGAAGAAATGGATAAACTATCCGCTTCGATTGCGATTGAACTACCGAAAGGCAGTGGCATTGTCGTCGATTTGATCGGCAAGCGGATTGCTTTACAGTATGGTTTGGACGTTTTTTCAAACATCGCCAAGATTCATTTTAAGAATATGGAACGAATCACATCGACAATGAAGTCTTAGGCTTCATTGTTTTTTCTTCTTGAGCATCACAGAAGCACATCTTTTGCCTTTTACTGCATAATTTGGTAAAGTAAGGGTGGTTCAATTATGATCTTATAGGAGGAATTTATTATGAAACACACACTACCCACTTTACCATATGCCTACTCGGCATTAGAACCTTTCATCGACGAATTAACCATGACCATTCATCACACCAAACATCATCAAGCTTACGTAGATAACTTGAATGCAGCTCTAGACAAACATCCAGAACTCTATGAAAAAAGTCTTGTATCTCTTCTGGAAAACCTCTCTTCTTTACCTACTGATATCCAAAATGCAGTTCGGAACAACGGGGGTGGCCATTATAACCACACCTTCTTCTGGAACTTATTAAAAGTCAATAACGGGGCACTACCAAGTGGTAAATTACTTGATGACTTAAAAGCAACATTTGGCTCCTTCGAAGCATTTAAAGATGCTTTCGCAACAGCCGCAAAGACCCGTTTCGGTTCTGGTTGGGCATGGCTCGTTGTCAACAAAGACAAGAAACTAGAAGTTCTTTCTACACCAAACCAAGACCCTGTATTTGCAAACGGACAACCGATTCTTGGCCTCGATGTTTGGGAACATGCTTACTACTTAAAGTATCAAAATCGTCGTCCTGACTATGTCAACGCCTTCTTCCAAGTCATCAACTGGGATGAAGTCGCAAAACTTTATTCACAAGCCCTTTAATCAGAAAAAAGACTTGGCCGACGCCAAGTCTTTTTCATTTTTCTCAACAGATTGTAGAGTTGCTGATAGATCTATTTTTCATGAATTAAGACATGATTTACAAATATATCAACGAGTTCCGAGTCAAATTGAGTTCCTTTGTGGAGGAGTAATTCTTGAATCGCTTCATTTCTCTTCAAGGCCTCACGATAGGGGCGATTCGATGTCATCGCTTCATAAGCATCCGCTACATGAATGATTCTTGCAAAAAGCGGAATCTCTTCTCCTTTTAACCCGTTGGGATAACCCAACCCATCGATTCTCTCGTGATGAGACAAAGCATAACTGGCTAATTCAGAATACTCATCTGCAGCACGAAGGATTTGATATCCATTGACGGTATGTTCTTTCATTGTTTTCCATTCTTCTTTTGTTAATTTTCCAGGCTTCTTTAACACGTCATCTGGGATCGAGATTTTTCCAATATCGTGTAATTTTCCGGCCAATGACAGTTCATTTAGTTCTTCTTCATTCAGTTGAAGTTGCTCTCCAATGAGTCGACAATAGTCAGAAACACGCTCCGAATGAACCAATTCATCGATGTATTTGTGGGTTAATGTCGAGTATATACTCATGATGGCACGACTTCTTACGCTTTGACCATGGAAGACTTTTGTTCGATGCATGTCATTCTCTGCACTCACCAAAGTTTCTTTTAAGTTTTGATTCTTCTTGGTCTTGATATCATATCCAATGGAAAGACTATAATGGAGATCATCAATCATTAATTGAGAGACTCCATCTAAGAGTTGTTCTTTTAGATGGTCCATTTTCTCTGTTGAAGTAAAGGGGCAGATAATGATAAATTCGTCACCGCCAACCCGTGCGACAAAATCGGTTGATTGACTTGTTTCTTTCAGTAGACCAGCGACTTGTATGAGTACTTGATCTCCAGCATAATTTCCAAACGAATCGTTGATGAGTTTTAGCCCGTTAATATCAATCATCATAATTCCGACTGGAAGATTACCTTCTTTCTCGAGTTCGATAATTCTTTCCTCGAAATACATTCGGTTTGGCAACCCTGTCATGGAGTCATGACGATAGACGTAAAGGACCTTTTCTTCTTGTTTTTTCAACTCTGTGATATCTGAAATTAAAACTGCAAACTGACCCTTTTGAGGACAATAAGCGGAAACACTAAACCATTTGTCAAACTGACTCGCATAATTCGTGTAACGCATAGAGATTTGAGTCTGAGCTACTTTTGCATACTCTTCAATCCAGTATTTTTCTGTATTCGGAAGTAGTTCTAAAACCGTTTTACCAATAATTTGTGATTGTTTTAAACCAATCAGCTTTTCAAACGCGGGATTGACATAGTCATAACGATAATCGATGGGTTGTTGGTTGGCATCAAAGAGAACCGTATGACTGGCAATGGGAATATCGTTTTCAGATAAAATCATCTCAAACTGCTTTTTCGTGTTGGCGAGTTCCAGTTGAATTTGCTTCTCCTTTGATATGTCAAACATGGTCGCAGAAAAGTAGCGTGGTTCTCCATCTAAATAAATCAGCTTTCCTGTCATGATCGTTGGGAATGTTTCTTTATTTTTCCGTTGATGCCATACCTCTTCATTGGTAAAACTACCTTCTGTACGCATTTGATTTAGAAGCGAAGAGACGTTTTTCATTTGTTCCTCGCTATGCACCATAGCAATTGGTTTTCCGATTAACTCTTCTTCGAGAAAGCCGTGCATCTCGCAAAAGGCTTGATTTACATACACGAGAATCCCATCTATGGTTGACAAAGCGCTACCGTATTTTGATTGATCTGTAATACTCTTAAATAGTTGTAGCTCATTAATGGCTTGTTTATGCTTTGTGATATCGACACCACTACAATGAAAACGATGAACGATTCCATGATCATCTAACAACGGAGCTGAAGAGGAACGAACCCATATAATCTCCCCGCTTTTGCGACAAATAGGATGGACGAAATCAGAAAAAACCCTTTGATTCATTATCATTTCTTGATAGTTCTCTAAATATCTTGTTCTCAAGTTTAATGGGAAGAAATCAAAAATCTTCTTGATCGTTAGAACTTCATCTAACGCGTATCCTAATATCGTTTCAAACGACTTTGAAGCATAAATAATGGTTCCGTCGGTTGAAATCTCATAAAAAAACGTTTTGGATTGAATGGATAATTCATCGAAACGTTTTTGAGCATCTTCAAGTTTAATAATTAAACTTTCACGTTCTTTAAAGCGATGTTTTAAGTCTGCACTTTCTTGGATGAATTGATTTAACTGCTGTAACTGCGTCTCGTTTTGGCGATTCTGTTTTTGCATGGATTGATAGGCAATGGTAAGCTTCTCGCTCTGCTCAAGTAACTTCCTCTTATTTTGTTCAATATTCATCGATCCAAAGAAGCCAATCAAGTTCGCTCCAATCAAGAATATCAATCCATATCCTTCTGTATCACTTGGAAAGCCATTCCATAAAGTCGTACTAATGATATGAAACAGGAAAATAGACACCCCAGATACAGTAGCGTGTAAAACGGGTAACTGAATCAATAAATACCCAGAGAAGTAGACCATAAATAGACCACCATAATAGACAAGATTGGTGGGCATTAGGACTAACATAATGGCAATCACAGCGCCGCCGATAAATAAATTGAGCGCGATATACCAACGGTGAATCTTGTCAAACCATTTTTGATAAGTTAAGATAATCGTAGATAGGAATAGTGGAATGACGATACCAAAACGTAGAACCCATAAAAATAGCCAATTCGAGTCGTAGAGCTGAGTATCAAGAAAGGCAAAAACGGCATAAAGAAAGATAAAAATAACGAAAACTCTTCTTAATCCAACTCGATCAAGAGGAGTTTTCGCAATGAATTTTTGACCTGATTCTTTATCTCTTACAGTCTGGATGCTTTTCTTCATTGTCCATACCTCGAACTATTGATATTCTGTCATAAATTTATGAAATCTAACATATTAAGAATATCATACAAATTCGAAATAATTTGGTTCTTTCTACAAATTCTTCCAAGTATTTTCAATCCCCCACAGGGTAATGTTGTTTTGTGAAGAAAAGGAGCATTTTTCCTCTACTCTTCGTCATCGTGATGGATGGGTTTCTTCTTTGCTTTCATTTTGCCAAACACGTATAGCTTTAACGCGCCTAACGCAACTAAGCCAACTCCAATGAGTACCCAATAATACCATTCCATAAACAGTACCTCCTATTTTAAACTGACTTTCTTTAAAAAGTGTCGTAATGCGACATATCCTAAGGCAATCGATAATACCGCTCCAATCACCATATAACCCCAAAAGCCAATATTTGATGCATGGTTCAGTCGGAGTGATTCATTTAATATTGCCTTGAAAGGCCAAAAGATGGGGACGATACCAAGTAAATATTGTTTGCCATCTTGGAAGAATTCTAAAAGGGTAAGAATCGGAATAAACAGAATCATTCCTCCGCCTTTTACAATCGCAAATCCTTCAATCTTGTTCTTCGCAAACGCCGCAATTGAAAAAGCAATGGCGGTTACAAATAGCGAATTCACAATTGCGAATACAACAATCTCTCCATAAGATAATGGGTCCAATAATCCAATCACCATACTTCCATAAGTGATCGTATACGTATCACTCGCAAGGAGTTTTAACCCCCCCAGCATGATGACATTTGCAATGATTGCAAATAGAAACGAATAAACAAGTTTGAACATCGAATAACCAGACACTGTAATCGGAGAGACAGCGATGTTCAGGAGTGTATTTTCATCTTTATGGTCAAGCAAGGAGAATCCGAGTAACGCGCCCATCAAATAGGACCCTATCGCTAACACGACAGCGAATCCAATTAATAACGTGAGGGCTTCCGCTTCTGTGTTGGTTGCGTTGGTTTGCTCCAAAATGAAAGGCAATAAGTATGCACAAATCGCTAGCATCATCGGTGGATAGACCAACATGAATAAATTCATGGGGTCTTTCACAATGGTTTTGAACTCATACCGGAGCAACGAAACATATTTTTTCATCTTATCCTCCTACCGCGTGACGCTTAAACCGCGGATAAACGACTTTAATATAAAGTATCGAAGCAATAGCAAGGAGATACACACATCCCACAATCACTGGGAGGGCTTCTCCGCCATTGGTTAACGAAGTAATTAATGTTTCAGCGGAATACATGGGGGAAACTAAGAAGACAACCTTCCAATCGCCTGTCAAAATATTTAGCATCGCTAAGAATGATGGAATCATCATCAGTAAAACCCATAACATAAACCGCATCATCATCGAAGGAAAGTCTTTACTTTTCAGCGTAATCCAATAGCCAATTGCGGTATGGGAAGAAACGATGGCAATTAAATATAGGATGGCTAAAGGAATGGAGAAGGGAATGCCATGAATGAGATATCCCGCACCCAATACCAACATCATCGAGATAAAAGCACTAAATATAGCTGAAGCTAATTTACTAAGCAAAACCTGAGCGATGGAAACTGGACTGACAAACAAAGTAGCGAGAGACCCTTCACTCTTCTCTAAGAAAAACGAAGCCGCAAGCAAGACAATCGACATCATTCCTGCATCTAGCATCGCTAGAAAGGGCAAGAATCCTTTTGCTGTCTCTTTATCAAGGGCAAAAATGATTCCAACCCAAATCAATGAAACGACAATCCCAAAGAAAATGATTTTATATTTGAATAAGCGTTTGACTTCACCTAAAAAGAGATGAATGAAATTAGCCATGATACTCTTCCCCAGTCACCTTGATAAAGATTTCATCGAGTGTGGTTTCCCCGCTATGAATCGTTTCAATATTATTGGCTTCTAATAAGTCTAAAAACGCTTGATTCTTTCGAAGATCCATCATGGGAAACGTTGCTAATTGGAGTGCATTGTTAGCTAAATATTCCACTTTCACTTCTTTTTTACCATATTTGATTTTCAAATCACGAGGCGAGGATATCTCACTTAAAGTGCCTTTTGTCATAAATACCACTTGATCACAAAGTTGCTCGACGTCAGTCATTAAATGGGTAGTAATGATGATGGTTTTCCCCATTTTTTTATACTCTAAAATCAAGTCTTTTAAAATCCTTGCGTTTTTCGGGTCTAGCCCATTCGTTGGTTCATCCAAAAATAATACTTTTGGATCATTTAATAGTGCTCTTACAAAGTTTAATCGCACTTTCATTCCTTTCGAGAATTGACCAACCTCTTGGTCAAGAGCTTCCCCAAGGCCTAGTTTCTTCATTAAAGCGATGTAGTCGATATTCGTTTGATACAACTTCGCAAAGAATTGCATGTTTTCTCTTGCAGTCAATTTATTGAAGTGAATCGGCATTTCAAATCCGACCCCGACAAATTCGTAAAAATCTTTTTTGTAAGTCTTTAAATCCTTCCCGAAGAATAATACTTCTCCTTGATAGTCTGTCAAAAGCTTCGTTAAGATTTTTTGAGTGGTACTTTTTCCTGCTCCACTCGGTCCGAGCAATCCAAATACACTGCCTTCTTGGACTTCAAAAGAGATTCCTTGGATGGTTTCATGGCTTTGTTTCGGATACGAAAAGTGTAAATTCGTGACTTCAATGGCTTTCATTGGTTTTCTCCATTCCTTGTAATAGGGTTTTTAAGAAGCAAATTGCTTCTTCACGAATCTGATCTAAATACTCATAGGTAATGCCAGGTTTGATATAAGTAGCTTGTAATCCATTCACTGCGATTTGAAACTGTCGTTTCACATCTGCTTTAGAAAATTCATTCCGAATCGTGTCCATCGGAATCTGTTCGAAGAATAAATCCATCGATAACTCACTCAACTGGCCTAAATGGCTCATGATTTTTTCCTTTATCGGCTCTGGTGGTTTCGAAATGGCTTCGAGTAACAAAAGGCTTGCATGGGGGTGTTCTTTTGCATAGGTCGCTTTCCAGAAGATGGTCTCAACGACGGTTTGAAATAAATCATGGCTTCGATGCGTTTCGAGAAAGGACTTCATCGATGAAATCATCTGTTCAAGTTCTTGACGAAAGAGGGTATAGTACAAGGAAGGCTTGGAATGAAAGTATTTGAAAATCGTTCCTTTTGATAGATTGGCTTTATTAGCAATTTTATTCGTGGAGGCAAGATCATACCCGAGGGTTCCGAACTCTTCTAAAGCAAACTGTAGGATTATAGTCATTGTTTGTTCCTTCTTCCCCACGTTCCCCCTCCTTTCACCAAAGTGACCACATGGTCACCTTTAGTATACTCTTC
>CAZABW010000006.1:16840-71836 GCA_964483655.1 uncultured Candidatus Izemoplasmatales bacterium | reverse complement strand
CATTGGTTCCTTCAGAGAATGTATACGTATTAGGATCGTTTTGGACCCAACCGGTATTGAAGTTGACTTCATCCCCAACATAGGAAACTTCTGCTTTAATAATTTCGAAGGATCCTGAAGTAGAAGCTAAAATCGGATCGACAAAGATATAAACCAAAGTGAGACGTTCTTCCAAGGTGAAGACTACTTCTTGTTCTTCGCCTGTGAAAGTAATCGTTTTTTCTAAGGAAATCTTGTCGTTTGGTTTAATGATAAGTTGTTTGCCGGCTTCCCCTTTGACCACCATCGTAATGGTATTATGGTTAGCCAAGTTTTGGGTGAAGTCGTATCTCATGATACTCCAGTTTTCGCCACTTTCGCGACTCCAGTTTACGATGGTAATGTCGCCAACACGGTTAAACGTATAAACGCCACCGGTATTATCCACCCATCCAGTTGAAAAATCAACCACGACACTGGGGTCAAGGGCATTTGGTAATACATAAGTAAGTTCAACCGAAATAATTTCAATGCTGCCACTTGAAGGAGCAACGTTCGGTTGTACAAAGATCATTAATTCCATAAACGCATCTGCAGAGAATGTTAATGTAACAACATCTTCGGAAGTAAATACAGCGGTTTGTTCAAGATTATTTGCATTATTGGGTTTCAATAATGCGGATGTTCCAGGAGCACCTTTTAAGGTCACTGTTAACGTGTTTAATCCCAGTGCTTTTTCCGCATCAAAGACTGTCTTGAAGAAAGCCCACTCTTGGCCAGCGGCCTTCGTGTAGTTCACAATTACAGAACCATTGGTTCCTTCAGAAAATGCGTACGTATTGGGATCATTTTCAACCCAGCCTTGGTTAAAGGAATAAGGAGGATCCACTTCGACTGTTTTCGCGAAGTATGCGCCTAAGATTTCAAATGAACCTGTTGCAGTGGTATTGCCACCCGCTGCGAACACTAAAATTTTCGTAATCGCATCCATTTGTTCGTTGGTCCAAGCACTCAAATCGATAAAGACTTTTACGGTTTCATCCGCTGCGAACGAAACGCCTTTTTCAACTTGAATACCAGGGAGTTCTGCTTTTAATAAGACACTGCCAGCAGTGATTCCGCGAACTTCTAAAACAACATAATCAAAGTCCGAGAATTTTCCTGTCATTTGAGCTAGCATAAATGCCCATGAGAAGCCACTCTTGTTGTAAGAGACAATGACGTTATCCCCGGTTTTATCGAAGGTATATACGCCGTCGCCGTTGTCTTCAAAGCCAATTGCAAAGTCGAATGTGTCGCCTGTGCCATCGTATTCTAGTTGATTTTGGGGAATGCGATTTTCGCCTTTTTCTAAGACGTTACCAAATGCAGTTCCTTCATCAAATTCGAATTTGGTAATCGCAATGGTTCCTTCGCCTTGAGCCTTACCAGGCGCTGCGAAAATCAACACTTGGCTTACTCCTGCTAAGAAAGCATCTTCATCCCGTAAATTGACTTGGTAAGTCACTGCTCCAGCAGTAACGGGAACGGATACTTCAATCGCTGAAGTTTCGCCTTGAATTTTCACCATCATGGTTCCTGAACCGCTGACCGTAAAGACCAGTTTATTAAACCGTGCTAAACTTTCAGTGATTTCTTTCGACATGTTTGCCCATGAGAACCCGTTCTTATTATAAGCAATATCCATCCGGTTTGTTCCATAGGTAATTTGGTGAACGCTATCGACATCAACCCAACCAGTTAACAGTGGCATCACCGCTGGTAATGGAACAGTTGTTGTGGTGGTCGTTGTCGTGGTTGGTACCGTTGTTGTCGTGGTTGTCGGTACGGTTGTAGTCGTTGTTGTGGTCGTAGATGTCGTCGTTGTAGTCGTGGAAGTCGTGGAAGTTGTTGCTGTTGTGGTCGTGGTTGTCGTGGTTTGACAAGCGGTCAAGACAACGCCAAGCATCAACAGAAACATTAAAACAAATACGCGTTTTGTTCTCATACTTTCCTCCTATAGAAATTGTTGTATTCTAACGAATTTTGTTCGGAAAAGCCTATTTATCTCGAAAACCTAAAACTTGTAATCCAGTTTGAATCGATTCGTTTTGCATGAAGAAATGCCAAATGATTCCCGAACGATAATTTTCAATCATCATTAAGGTAATGCCTTTATCAATCCCGATAACATCGCTATTAAACCACCCATCAACGGGTATGACTCGACGAGGTCTGGGAGTTTGTAAGGGAGCGGTGGGTTGTAATCCTAAATGATAGCTATCTCGAAACCCATACTTACTTTGGAGTTGTGGAATGGAAGTATAATGTTCAATCGCTGCGATGGCTCGTGCTGGTTGGAACGGCATGGAAGCCGCAGCTCCATACGGTGCGAGGGTGCCATCGACAAAGATTCCGCCCATGGAGGGTAAGTTTCCATAACTACCGTTGTAACCATCTGGTCCATCCGATGCGCTTGCACCCCAGGCATTGATGCCAAAGGTTTTGTAGACAGCCGCTAATGTTTGACCATAATCAATAGCTGCTTGCGTAGCTCGAATCGAATTATCGAACCAATCATATCCAGCTTGATCGACGATGTTTCGAAAGTCGACCCAAGCATGAGCAAATTGATACGTAAATAACGATCCCGCCCAACTAATGTAAAAGGACCCACTACTTCCATAAGACCCTCTTGGGGTAGCGTTTTTCGCTGTATTGTATGCAATCGGTCCTACAGCATATTGATCACTTCCAGCAGCAAGAACATAAACCATCAGTTGTTCAGCGACATGATCCCAATGACCTCCAAATCGTCCGGTATCGGGATTGTATCCCATATAGAACATATTGCGATTGGTATCGAAGTACCAATCCCATTGAATCGCTTGATAAATCTGGTTAACGATTTCTTGGACTTGCCCACCGAAGTATTCTCCAGCAACAATCGCTCCCGCAATCATAATCGCGGTATCAATGATCGAGACTTCAGAGGTTCCGCTTCTTTCTCCTGTTTCCATCGAAACAAAGTGATAGAAGAATCCATTCACTTTCGGCATAGCTTGTAATGTTTGAACCGTACCTAAGGCTCGCTGATATCCTTCTTGATAACCAATCCACCCATTTTCAATCCCAATCGGAATCGCGGCTAATCCGTACCCTACGGAAGCGATGGAGGAATCTCCCCATTGATTGGTGTTGACATTAAACCGGTCTGCGATTAACCCATATCCTGGTGAACTGGGATCGCCATTGACAACTTCCCAGAAGAATTTAAACGATAAACGTGCTTCTTCGAGGACACTACTTGGCACCTCAATCGGATTGTATTGATAAGGTTGTTCTGTTGTTGTCTGAGTCGTTGTTTGAGATGTAGTTGTTTGCGTGGTTGTTGTCGTTGTTGTGGTTGTTGTTGATTGGGATGTTGTTGTGCTGCTTGAAGGTAGCGTACTCGTTACCGTTTGTTCTGTCGTCTGCGTCGTAGTGGAACAGGCTAGAAGACTTCCCCAAGCAAGGAAAATGGTTAGAATCAGTAATAATCGTTTCATATTCGCCTCCTATTCCCCTGTAACACCTGTTTTGTCGATGCTTTCGACAAACCATTTTTGTAAGATTAAATACGTCAGCAGTACAGGTAAAATAATTAAAATCGTTGCCGCATATCGAACCGCTTCATTCGCCATGGCTTGGTTTAATCCTTGCGTCATGTTAAATTGGGAAGCGAAATTCAATAGTTTGAGTTGTAAGGTATCCAACCGAACATTGGTGTAAGGATTGAATCCTAAGAAAAGACTGGATACATAGGTTTCATTCCAATACCATACAAAGGAAAACAAGAATGCGGATAAGTAAGCAGGTAATGCTAAGGGAACTCCCACTAAGAAAAACGTTTGATACGGATTCGCGCCATCCATTTCCGCAGCTTCATCCAATTGCTTTGGTTGCATCCGGAAAAACTGATAAAAGATTAACACAAAGATAGCACTACTTAATCCCTGTCCAAAGGTTGCGGGTAATAAAATCGCCCATACAGTTTGTAATAAGCCCATCCGGTGGAATAGAATGTATTTTGGAATCAGATAGACTTGTTGGGGGAGTAAATACGTGAGTAAGATTAATCCAAATAACACGAACTTAAACTTCACACGGAATTTAGCTAAGGCATATCCTGTTAATGATGTCGTAATGGTTTGAACTAAGGCTGGTAGTAAAGTAACAGACAAACTAAACAAAAGTGTTTTACCATAATTCAAAACAATCCAAGAAGATCGATAATTATCCAAATAGATTTTGGTTGGAATCCATTGAACAACGGGCGAGACTAAATCTTCTAGATCTTTGACACTGAAGACAAACATTTGAATCAACGGATACAAATACACAAAGCCAATGACAATCAGTAAGCTATACAGGAACAACTTTCCTAAAAAACCGTCATTCCCTTGTTTTCCCATCAGAAACCGTCTAACTGCTAATTTCGAATCGAGTTTCATCGTCTCACCTTCTCTTTCTGCATACCTCGTAAAAATAACACGGCAAGCGTCAAAATAATGGCTAATGCAATGAAATACACCCAGGCGACGGCACTGGCAAATCCAAATCCAGTTTCTAATCGGAACATATTGCTTTTGATATGACCAATGGCCACGTTTTCAGAAAATGTTGCTAAATTAATAATCGTAAAGATGACCGAAATCGTCACCATATTCCCTAAAGATGGCATCGTAATCTTCCAAAATGATTCCCAAGGTCCAGCGCCATCAATCATCGCAGCTTCATAGGTTTGTTGATCGATTTTTTGAAGAGCGGCGATGAACAAAAGAATTTGAACGCCGCTAAACCATAAAATGATAATCAATTCACTGAAAATCGATGAAATCGGACGAGCAAGATCCTCCGAGAGCGTTTCGCCAATGATTCCAATTAGATTCATCTCTTCGATCAGAGGAATCGTAGCGGCCCCTTGATTGATTAATTGATTGATCACCGGTCCAGAAGCGATGATGACAGGTAAGAAGTAAATCCCCCGAAATAATCCTCGGAAACGGATTTTTTGATTGAGAAGGACCGCGATGATAATCGAAAAAACAATGATAATCGGAACTTTAATAACCAATTCAATCGCAAAATCAGATAAGGAAGTTAAGAAATCAAACCCTGGAATGGAGCTAAATACTGCACGGTAATTATCTAAACCAACAAAGGTTTGTAAGATTCCCGCACCATCAATGCGAACTTCCGAAAGACTGTACACAAAGGAAGTGCCAATCGGCCATAATGTAAAGACGAGAAACCCTAATACCCACAAGGATAAAAACGACCACCCGACGAGATTTTCTCGTTGGATTCGTTTTAATGGTTTCTTCATGGTCTCACCACCCTTGCGCTACGCATGGGCAACGTTAGTCCACTTGTCGAATCTAGTTTGGTGTTGTTGGTATAATTCACGTAAATGACCACATTATTTTCATAGGTCGTTTTCACAAAACCATAGTCAAGGACTTCACGACTACGAACACGGACTCCAACCACTGGTTGTAATACACTTTGAACGAGTAGATAATCTTGTCCAATCCGTTCTTTCCAAGTTTCGTAGGAGGATGTATAAATCGATTGTAACTCGGTCTTATTCAAAGCATATGCGGAGGTATGGGAAAGAACATAGGCTGGATAGACATTATAATCCATCATCCGAAGCAGGGTTTCTTCGGTGTTGGAAGCGAAATTCATAAAGGGAGCATATTGGTTCATGATTCCGCTTAAAACCAATTGTAAGAACGGAATCGTATCCGTATAAATAGCGTACTGCTTATTGGAAATGGGCGATGCGATGTAATACGCTAAGGAACTCCATAAATACGCATTTGGACGAATCAGTCCAATCGTTAAATCGGAATCTTCTAGCATAGCTCGGTAGATCGATACTGCTTCATAACGGTCGACCATGTCGCTACTATATTCGGAGTATAACCGCGAACCAATCGTTCCTAAGACCAGAGAATCGAATCCATCTTGAAGAAGTTGACGGGATAAAACTTCAAAGACTTCTTGAATCCTTGTAGGACGAATGAATGTCGACTGCATCGTAAATTCTGGAATCGATAGAATTCGTTTTGTGACTCTCTGAGCAGCTTCCCGATATTGATTTAAGGATTGTGTCGCATAACGTTTCATAACATCATGGTATAAGGCAATATTAACATCGGTAGAATCATACTTGTCCAGGAGCTGCTGAAGCTGAGTTTTCGTTCCTAACGAAGGTTCGATTCGCCTACCAAAGAGGTCCGCTTGTGACATTCCCCCTTGGAATATACCTTTATAAACAACTTGTAAGAACGGAATGTCCTCATGAATCGCATCGATTATCGATTCAGCCTGCTCAATGGTTGTCATTCTCACCATTTGGTCAAAAATGAAACCTTCTTTTCGTTCACTTCCAATCAGTTCGATGAGCATTGATACATCATCTTGTTGATCTAGATGAGGAGTTATGTGATGATTCTCTAGCAAATACGCTTGATAGGTTCGAGCCATTCCGACGTAGTTGGCTTGTTCTTCTTCTAAGAAGTGATATTGAACATGGATATCGGTAGAATACATCTCCTCTTGTATGACAACGCGACCTTGTCCCCCTTGAGCATCAGCTTGGGAAATCGGAGAATTATAGAGATGGCGGAAGACAAAGATCGGAGACGTGTAGTGGTAGCGTAAGTTTTGTCTAGAAGGATTGACCATCAATACCGCATTGGATGCGCCACTTTCAATGATTCCAAGAAATCCATGTTGGTTAATCCCGTGAATCATACCAAAAAGCGGAAGAGACAAAGCCGGATCATCTTTTAACTCGTTGAAGATACTGCTATCGGAGCCATAATAATTGAAGGAGTAGGCTTCCGTAATCGTGTTGAGGGGACGATATCGAACCAAAGCCCCACTTCCCTCTGGTACAATCATGTATCCAGGGATGGAGTCATTTAACACGGCCCCAAAATAAGGGTATATCATGAGTCGATGTAACCAGCCACTGCCGACTTCTTGAATGGAATCATTGTCGATCGAAACATGGAGGCTAGTTTCTTCTAACCAAACCCGCACAGTGAAACGTATTTGGGAAGCACCATAGTAATAATTTGCCGTAAATCCATTGGATTCTAAGGAATAATTCACAGTGGTTTCACTAGAAGTAAAGAATCCTTCGGTCGAGACGACATAGTTTCCTGTTAAGGCATTATAAGTAAAATACTCGAGCACAACAAGGGAGTTCATATATCCAGTAAAAGTGGTATTCATGTTGGGGGTAGAACTAAATTTATTCCGTTGGGAGGACCCATAGATAAATCCAGAATCGATGTGTTCTACGCGAATCGCGAAGTTTTCTAACTCGGCATACAATCGATACTGATCACTACTCGTGATGAGTTCGAAATTATCTGGTATCGTGAGAAACGACTCAATCTCGCGCAAATCATCGATTTGCGTATGTTGATTACTTCGTAGTTTCGCTTGGTCATAAAGCGTCAGTGGTTCGATTTCAGGTATTTCATCATCAAGGATATCTTGGTCCGCTAGAACAAACGGAACCATGGCAAAGAGCACAAGCAAGAAGGCTAGAAAGGTAGCCAATCGTTTAACCGGAAAAGACACGATTCCACACCTCCTCGAGATAACTTTGAACAAAACTCAGTAATTGCGATCCAAAGACATACAAGATAAAGCCAATTAAAATGATAATTAACATCGCAAAAAATGTCATAAACAAGTTCTTCACGGTTTCTTTGATTTCATAATTGTGGACTTCTTGAATACTTAAATAGACGAGGACGAGCGTCCAAGTAATCATAACAAATTCATATAAACGCACTAAAACCGTCTCATTTAGGGTTACAACATTGGTTAATAGAATATAAGGAATCAAATGAATGAGGAGAGGCGCAAAGGCATAAACGGTGGCGATGTAAACATCTTTTAGCCACCCTTCCCCATCGCTTAACGTCGAGATTAGATAATTCGCAAGCACGAACAAACCAATCAATCCAAAGAATGTAGCGGCTTCAATCGCGAGATTAAGGGTCTCTCCATAGGGATTAAATAAATACCCCACACCCATTTTCATAGTGAGATAGAGGAGGAATAAAAGAACTAACAAGACGGTGGCGGACACGACACTTGCTCGTTTGGTACGCTTGATCTCGTAAAAACTATGAATCGGTCGTTTTAACATTTGGAATACCAAAGTATACTGTCGAACGATTGGGTGTTCTCCCAACGTTTTGACCTTCGCTTGGATTGGTTGGAAAACTAGGGTTCGTTTGGAGACTTGTTTCAAAACGCCTACAAGGACCATACCAACTAATATGACGGTGAAGACGACAGATAAATTGTCTTTTAGCCATTGATCACGTAGTTTCCAAAATGCTTCAGAATACCCACTTCGATCGTTTGCTAAGCGATACTCGTCTCGGGCTTGTTCAATCAATCCTTCTTGGTAGTACGCTTTCCCTAACGCCGAATGAGCCAAAGCGAAATTGGCATTTTGACGCGTAACAAACTCGAATAGCAATTTACTCTCGACATACCCACCTTCATTATAAGCATCAATGGCGCGATGAACGAGACGGTTAAACTCTGTGGGTTCTAAAACAACAATGCGGTTCTTTAGCTGATCAGTAACATAAATATACCCTAATGCATCCACTGCAATCCCCGAAGGAACCATCACTAATCCCAAGATTTCTAGATTTGCTTGCAAAATATTAAAAGCGAACAGGAGATTTCCATCAGGATCATATTCAACGACTAATCCATCATCATAAATGGCATACAAATACCCTCTTGCGTCAACGGTTAAATCGACGACATTTTGGGTTGCGTTATAGTTTGCCGCTGTTAAGATATTATTTCCATTGATATCGAGTTTTTTCAATGCTTGATCGGTAAGGGGTGTCGCTGTATAAACCAAGGATTGCTCATTAATGGCAATATTGGTTGGGGATGGTGGCGTGGTTTTCGCGTATTGATCGGTAATCACTACCAAATCCGCCAGTCGCTGTAAGAATGGTTTGCTTGAAAGGTTGACCCCAAAATAGCCAAGGAAAGATCCATCATAATTTAACTGAATCACTCCAGAGGTGGATCCGTCACTAATAACGTAGATATTTTCGCCTCGTCCAACCGCAATCTTCGTTGGGACAAAAACAGAATTAGAGCCAAACAAAGGTTCCGTTGGTTTACTAAATTGACGAATGAAGGTGCCATCTAGAGCGAACTTAAAGACCGCTTGAGCGCCTTTATCAGCAACATAAATCGCATCTTGGTCCGCAAAGACGCCCAGCGGGTTCGAGAAATCAGGATGGGTAATCGTTTGGATTAATACCCCCGAAAAGTCGAAGACTGCGATTCGTTTATTCATCGCATCTGCGACGTAGACCAACTCATTTGCAATATGTACATCTGCGGGTGCATTTAAGACCCGATCACGATTGAAAACTCCAACCGGACGATAAGCTGTTTGCGTTGGTGTTAATTCCCCTTCAAAATCAACGGTATAGGTTTGGTAAGGGGTACCATCGCGGTAATAAGTGGTGTCAGCTTGAACAGAATTTGGAAAGGAAAAGAACAAAAATCCAATCAGGAAGAGGATGAGTAGTTTTTTCATACAATCCTCCTACTTAATGCCCGAATGTGCCATCGTATCCATCACTTTACTTTGCATGATGATGAAGATGACTAAGTTCGGGACAAACATGATTAATGAAGCTGCCGCACCCATTCCTTGACCGGCAACGCCGTTGGTATTATTCGTTAGGGTTGCCATGTAAAAGGCGAATGTTTTTAACGAATCATTATTGATATAAGTTTGTGAGGTATCCGCACTATTCCACACCGCTTGGAAGGATAAAATGACAATCGTCGCAATGGCTGGTTTAATAAGCGGTAAAATAATCTTCGTGTAAATCTGCCACTCGGTTGCGCCATCTACCCGGGAAGCATCTAGTAATTCATTGGGAATCTGATCAATAAATTGCTTGACTAAAAACAATCCCACCGGTATCGCTAAATAGGGAAGAACATGGACGAAGAAATTATCGATTAAGCCCAATTGTTCAACTACTAAATAGCGAGGAATCATGACCGCAACCCCAACAAACATCAAAGCAACGGTATTGATTTCGTTCATGATTCGTTTTCCTTTGAAATGGAGTTTCGATAACGCATATCCCGCTAAGGTCGAGATTAAGACCGAGAAGAATAGGACTAAAACCGTTACAATCAAACTATTGAATAAATACCGTGACATCGGAATCCCCGAAATCCCGGTTAACGCAAACAATCTCCTAAAATTTTCAAAAGTGGGATTCACAACGAAGAATCGTGGAGGATAATAAAACAACTCTTCTAACGGTTTAAATGCATGATTAAAGATATAAACCAAGGGAAGTAACATAAACAACGTAATCGGAAGAATGAAAATCAAGTACCGAATTTGTGTCGGGTGGAAGTGCTTCGGATTGATTTTCGTCGCTTGGAATTTATTCCGTCTTTTGGCTTTCATTCATTCTTACTTCCAAACAATGAAAATGCCACCCGACTAAATAAATACACGATAAACAATAATATAACGGATAAGGCCGCTGCGTATCCCATTTCATACTTGTTAAAGCCAAAGAACTCAATATGATTGACGATTAATTGCCCCGCATATTGGGGAGTCGGATTCGACCCTGATAAAGCAACGCCAATCCCTGAAGAGGCAAACGTACCAACAATCGCCATGACGGCCCCAAACAACATTTGCGGTTTGATGGTTGGGATCGTAATATAGATAACTTCTTGGAATTTATTACGGATACCATCAATATACCCCGCTTCATAGAGCTCGGTATTGACGTTTAAAATCCCTGCTAGCATCGCTAAGAATCCAACACCCATGGAGGACCAAAGGGTCACGACAATCATAATTGTTAATAAGAATTGTTGTGACTGAAGCCATATAATTGGCTCCGCAATCAACCCTAAATTGATTAAAAAACTATTGAGGTATCCTGTGTTATCCCCAGCGAAAAAGACGCGCCAAACAACGCCCATTGTAACCCCTGCTGTTAATGACGGGCTATAGATTATCAACGCTAATACGGTTCGTAAGCGATGAGGAATCTGAGCCAACATCCAAGCAAGGACAAACGAAAGTAAATACCCTCCTGGTCCGACAATCACGGCATATGTTAATGTATTCGGAATAACATTTTGCATAAAAACATCATCATTAGTCAGAATCATGATGTAGTTTTCAAACCCGATCCACGTGGGAATCCGTACCGTATCAAAGTAGGTAAAGGATAGATAGATGGCGGCGACAACAGGGATAATGATAAAAATCGAAAACATAACAATGTAAGGAAGGACAAATAGATAAGCAATCTTTTGTTGTTCTGGATTGGTTTTCCTTTTCAGGGGGATGGCTTGACTATTCAACGTCATCACCTCCTGTTTGCCACTGGAGAATCATCGCTTCCGTGGTTAAAACGTAAGGTTTTAAGATATTCCCTTGTTTGTCCATATAGCCAAATTCGGCCATTTTCTTGTGAATCTCTTTTTCCATCTTGATTAAGGAATCGTTTAAACGAACACGTAGATTCGCTCGATTTATGACAACACTATTCCAAATATTTGAAATTTCTAACTCGACTTGATAGGAACCCGGAACTTTGGGAAGTTCTCGTAAATGACTCCACTGTTCTTCAAATATCGCTAAGTGCCCTTCGTCATAACCAGATAATCGAAAGGCCTCAACATTCGCACTATTCCACAGATACTCGCGTCCTAGACTAGCAAGTAAATAGTTGGCAAACTGAACTTGGGTGGCTGTAGAACTCCACCAGGATAAAAACCTCCACGCTTCATTCGCCTTATCTGTGTTTTGGAAAATCACGTTAGCGGTTTGAGCTCCAGGAGCGTCACGACGAATGGAGTCATCCCCTTGTTTGACTCCAGGAATTAAAGCAATGTCCCACAGTCCTTTGATATCGGGAGCGGCGTTGAGTAATCGAATATACATGCCAAAATCGCCTACTCCAATGGGAGCTTTTCCTAAGCGAAAATCATTGTAAAAATTGGATACGGTTTGTTCGAGAGAATAAATCGTATAAAGTTCGGTCATCATCGTCATGGCTTGGATGGAAGCACTATTGTTTAAGTCAACTGAAAAGCCATCTTGACGGTACACGCTCGACCCATATTGGAATAAAAACGGCAACGTAGAATCAAACGATTTCAATGCGGTCGCAGATGATAAGGGTAAAGCAAAATTCATCCCAAATCGACGTAAGATTGGCATGATTCTCGTTACATCTTCCCATGTTTGGGGAACTTCAATATCTAACGTATCCAAAATATCGCTTCGATAAAAAAGCAAATAGACATTCTCTGTATCGGGTAAACCGTACAAGGTTTGGTTATACACCATCGGAATCAATGATTGGGTCGGATACAACGATAAGGTTGCGGAAAAATCGGCTTCTGAGGCAAACTGGTTTAACTGTGTTAAAGCGCCACGAATTCCTAAGTCATAGGGTAGCCAAGAAGAGATTCCCAGGGCAACATCAGGATTCCGTTTTGCGGAGTTTGCTAAAATCAGTTTTCCTTCGTCAGCTAAGACACTCACCTTCACAGGAATGCCAGTCACAACCGTAAAGGTTTCATCCGCCATTTTTTGGATTAAATCGACATAGAGTTTCGGTCGATTGACCCAAACCTCTAATTCTTCTGGTGAAGCAGATAATTGATACCGAGAATCAAAAAAGGACAAGAAAAAGCGTTGAATCGATAACCATAGCGAAGCGAAAAAGGATGCGTTCGCTTCTGGTAATGCCAAAGTATTATGAATATAAAATTTATCGACAGTCAAAGGTGCAACACTTAAGTCCGCAATCACCCAACCTAAGGTTTGGGCAATCGAAGAAGGAGACGAACTTAACAAGGCAATCTGCTTGGGAATTTGGTTGGGATCACTTGCTAAGAAGCGAAGATTACGAATCGCAATGCGAAGTTGCGATTGGACTTCACTCAATCGACTCGATTGATGCATGTCACTAAGTGTTTGAAAATGGGTTTCTAATCGGGTTGCCATCGACAATAAATCTTCATCGATATCTGGGAGAAACTCCGATAAATCCCAATCGCGATCTTTATCGAGTTGATTGCCCGTTAATTTCCGAATTTGCAAGGCCGTTTCATTAATCCAGGTTAAATCCCTTTGGAACGAAAGTAACATCTCGCGATACGGTTCAAAGCTAACTTGTAGCGAGATGGTATTCACTCCTTGTGCTAAGTAATAAAGATAAGGAGTTTGATTCCCAAGCGTTCTGTTTTGCCATTGATTTAAGAAAGTAAATGGGATGTTCTTGCTTTCTTCAAAGGGAATCTCCCCATTGACTTTCACTGTTCGGTATACAATTCCATTGGTCTTACTGTTTTGTAATACTTTGAAGGTTAAATAATAATACCCACTTTGAGGAACATGGACATCATAGAATACTTCTTGTTTGGGACTTTGATAGGTGGATGCTTGTAAAACATTCATCCTCAAATTTCGCACTTCAAATGGGGTAACTCCTAAATCACGATTGATTCCTGGCTGAATCGTAGAGTCGGATTTCCGAGTCGGAATTTCAGCTTCCATTTCAATCATAATAGGTTGCGTGGAAACTGTACTCGAACCAATATACTCGAGGTAGGTAGGTAGGGTTTTCTTCCCGGTTACAACGACCTGATGAATCATAAACGACCCCGTTTTGGCCACTATTTGGATTGAATTCGCGCCAGCATCAAGATGAAAATAGAGTCCTTCCACGTACAATCCTAAGGGATCCATAAGCATCGAATTGTTCCATGCTTCTTCTTGTTTTTGGGAAGCAAAGAAATCATTGCCAAAGCGATCTTTCGGGAAGACAGTAGACTCTTGAACCCATCGTTTGGGTAATGTGATTTGACGCATTTCATGATATTGTATGAGGTTGTTAATCTGAATTTCAAGTTCTAAATCCAAATGGTTTTGAGATAACGAAAAGTACTCCAAAGAAATTTGATAGAGCCCCTCTGTAGGAACATTCACTTCCAGTTGAAGAAGTTGATCCAATTGAAACGCCACTGCTTCTTTTCCAAACGCTTCACTCGGAGGGAGCAACTGCCCATTTTCTATATTGCTAGCGGGAATGATTTGTTGAAATGCTTGATTATCCGGATAGGTTTCAGCCAACCATGCCGAAAGGACGGAGGCATAATTTCCGTCCATTTCTAAACTTAAGGGAGTACTCGAAGCTTCCAAAATCAGGGGTTGAACCCGAAGTGTTGTGATTGTGAAGAAGCTAAGAGTCAGAATCATCAAGCAAGCAATTTTCTTCAAAACCATCCCTCCAAAAAGTGGATTATGGATTGACACCTAATTTGTTATAGACTGCAACGCGAGCTTTCAATAATTCGTTATTGGCAATATCATTCCAAGTATTTTTCACATCCGCGTAAGATAATAAACCAGAGCGTACGCGATCAAAGACTTGACCAACGGTTTGAGTTACATCATAGTTGGCTTTCCAACGTGCTTCGATATAACCAGGAATATGTTTGTTTGGTTCTAAGATAAAACTCGAATGATTGACCACTTTTCTTAATTCGGTAAAGGAAGAATAAATACCAAAGAATGCGTCCATCAAGTCTTCATCTTGTTGTAGAGGAGTCATATTAAGGGCATTGACGCCTTGAACGGTTGTGGACAACTCAATTCGTTTTAAGTAACCTTCTTTTCCAAAACTCATCCATTTTGCTAACAAATAAGCCGCGTCTGGATTTTGAGTTTGACTCGAAATAGCTAAGAAGTCAATAATAACAGGAATTTGATGAGCTGCAGAGGTTCCTGGCGTGCCAATGAAATCAATGTCAAACTCATAGTTTAACATCGAACCGATAATGGGGGTATATTCCCAATAAGCGGCGAGTTTGGATGAACCCCAAGCATCTGTCGTATTGAAAGCTGCGGTTTTTTCTTCTGCATCTAAAGCATCATAAACAAATGTTTTATCTTGCATGAGTTGTTGATAAAGTAATAAGGTTTGTTCAAACTCTGGTCCATTTAAGTGAAGCGACGATCCATCATAGGTATACCATCCAAGGTCGGGATTTAATTGCGCTGGGAACCATTCTAATAACCGGTCCGTTCCTAGTAAACCAGCGATTCCAGATCCATCGGTAACGTTTTGAATCGCTACATCTTTGAGTTTTTGAGTGAACTCTTCCCATGTATCTTCAAAGGTAGGAGCATCCGCATTATTTTCTTCAAAAATGGTTTTATTGATGTAAAAACCGAAATAATACACGGCATAAGGTAATGCCATCAAGCGTCCACCATAGTTCGCTGCATTGCGAATATCCGCAGCGATATTTAAGAATTCGGGGTCGGCGTTGGCAATGGCTGTTACATCTCTTACCCAGTTATTCATAATGATCGTCTCTGTCGAATCGGTAAAGTAGACATCTGGTAAAATCCCTTGAGCAGCTCGAGCAGCTAAGAATTCATTCCAGTTTTGATCGATTTCTCCCGTTCCGGTTGCATCTGGGACTTTAGGACGTTCCACGATGTTCACGGTGATCCAAGGATACCGTTGCATAAACGCTTCAATCATCAGTCGTTCCAAATTCGGATTTTCCGACTCAGCGGGACCCAAATTCCATGCAGCATACGTGATTGTGACTGGTTGTGGAGGTTGGGTTGTGGTCGTTGATTGTGTGGTTTGAGAAGATGTTGTTGTTTGGGAAGAAGAGGTGGTTGTCGTGGAAGTTGTTGCCGAACTGCTCGTCGATGCAGTTGTTTGAGTGGTTGCGGAACTGGTCGTTGTTTGACAAGCTGTTAAAACGACCACCAATGTCGCGAGTAATAAGAAACTAAGAATTTTTTTCATAATTGCCTCCTTATTTTTCCAACACTACGTGTACAGAATGATGTAATCCATCTTGAAAATCGGGGAGAATCTTGCCATTTACGGCGATGCCATCGCAGGTGATTGAGAACTGATTCCCACGCGTAACATGGATATCATAGATGGCGTTGCGGAAGTGACGAGAATAATGGTATGTTTCCCAATGACTCGGAATATGAGGTTCGATGGATAATCCTTGGAATGTGGCTTTCACTCCCAAGATATCCCGAACCGCAACGCGATGGAGCCATTGAGCCGAGCCTGTATACCAACTCCATCCTCCTCTACCAAAGTAAGGAGAAATCGGCCCATCGGAGTTTCCACACGTTACATAGGGTTCCGCAAGATATCGATCGGGATCCACACTACGATTCGGCGGACAAATACCATAATATGCTTTATAGGCCAAATCATTTTGATTGGCTTTTGCAAACATGGAGACTGCCCAAGTCGCCGCATGAGTATAAACGCCACCGTTTTCTCTTAGTCCTGGCGCATAACGGGTAACATAACCAATATCTGTTCTAGGTTTGGTAAAAGCGGGATAGTTCAGTAAGGTTCCATAATCACGAAGTAAATGAGTTTTCACCGAATCGATGACTTGAGGAATACGTTCTTTGGGCAAAATGTCAGTCATAATCGCCCAAGCATTGGGCATTAAGAAGATTTGTCCTTCTTCATTGTCGTGACTTCCTAAGACGAGCCCTTCATCCGTGGTAGCCATTTGATACCATGCCCCATCCCATCCGTATTCATTAAATGTTTTTTGGATGTTTTCACGATGATGATGCATTTCCTTTACAAAATCATGATCCTTCATATGAGTGGCATAATGACTGAAATCACCTAAGATTTGATAGAGGAAACAAGACATCCAAAACGATTCCCCCTTCATCTTTGGTCCCACAGCACTTAACCCATCATTCCAGTCATGCGAGCCCATCAAGGGGACCCCACGGTCAGAGTAGCGAGTTAACGATTTTTGGATAGCTCGTTTCGCATGTTCATACATCGACGCTTCCGAGCCATTTTCAAACGGGATGACTTCTTCTAAAAACGGATAATCTAGCGTCTCTTCTAGATAACTATGTAGAATATAAGGGAGCCATAACAAGTCATCGGAACAATTCCCACGTGGTCCCCATCCTTGATAGGTCACAAACCAATGTAAGACATCGCCTTCTTGGAATTGTTTTGAGGCATGTAACCGCAATTGTTTTTTAGCATACTCTGGCTTGCTTTCAAGAAAGATTTGACAATCTTGAAGTTGATCGCGGAAGCCATACCCCCCAGAGGTTTGATAATAGGCCGACTTAGCCCAAATCCGGCCACTAATTGCTTGATATTTACTAAAAGTATTGGTCATAATGTTAAATGCTTGGTCCGGAGTCTGTGCTTGATCTCCTGAGAGTAAATCATCCCAAAAAGCATGAACTTTTTGCAGTTCTTCGTTCGCTCTTATCGGATTGGTATAAGTTTGAATGAGTTCATAAGGATCTTCATAGGTAGATTCAATCCGTGGAATCTCATTTTTGCCAAGCGCTGTCGCGCCAAGGGTGTACACTAATGTTTTGGATTCGCCTGGTTGTAATACGATTTGATTTTGTAGAGCTGCTATGGGGTCTACAAAACGGCCTGCTCTTTTCGATAAGGTTTCTTGGTGCATGGCTTGAGGATCGTGCTCTCTACCATACATCCCGAGAAAGGTTTCCTTGTCTGTATCAAAGGCTAAAGGCGTCTCACTAACCGCATGAAATGCAACGTAATCCCAATCAACATTATTATGAAGACCTTGTTTATCGCCAAACCCCCACATATATTTTTTTAATAATATGGCTTTATGATCCGCGTCATACGCGGTATCCATAAAGAGTTTATGAAACTCACGATGTTCATCGGGGTGAATGGCGGCTTCCCACTCAAAATAGCTAGATAAATCAATCGTTCGCGGTGTTTGGCTGCGATTTTCTAGGGTGACTTCCATGATTTCTAAGGGTTTCCCAACAACGACAAACATGACAATCTTACTAAAGATTTCCTCTACCTGCATTTGAAACACCGAATATCCAATGCCGTGACGAACTTCAAAATATTGCATGGGTTGTTGGACGGGATTATAAGTCAAAGACCAAAAACGACCACTTTCATGATCTCTAGCATAGAAATATTTTCCGAACGAATCCTTCACTAAATCTTGATAGAGTCGGGTAATCCGGTTTTGACCGGCATTCCCGCGCCAAGAGCATCCTCCACCAGTTTGAGAAACCATGAACGAATAATCGCCATTCGAGATCACATTAATCCATGGTTTTGGAGTCTTCGGATTGGTAATAATATATTCTTTTCCATCGGGTGAAAAATACCCATATTGATTGGCAAACAACGTGATTCCCCCTTATTGAAACGTTTCAATAGATTTCAATTATTATTATAGCATGAATGCTTTGTTTCTACAAGCGTTTTCATCCGAAAAAAGCAAAAAAAAGTCAACCAAAATAGGCTGACTAAAATGAATCACGAATCATAACTTTCGCTTCTTGGTTGGCAGGAGAAACCATGCCTTTTTGGATTAATTGAAGCGCTGTTTGAGCGGCTTTCATCCCCCATTCACGATGCGCGATTTTGACAGTGGATAACTTCGGTTCCACATAACTAGCAAGCTCGATATCATCAAACCCGGAAATCCCGATTTGTTCGGGAACCGAATAACCATGGCGTTTGGCTTGATCCATCAATCCAATCGCCATTTCATCATTGGCGCAAATAAATAAGTCAGGAATCGGTCGTTTGGCCTGAATTGCTTCGTCAAAGACATGACCGCCAGAATCTTTCGTAAATGATCCAAAGAACTGATCATGTTCTGTTATTTGATGTTCATGAATCGCTTTTAAAAACCCAGCATAGCGCATTTGATTGTCATAGGTATTATAAACCCCATGCACAAATCCAATAC
Organism: uncultured Candidatus Izemoplasmatales bacterium; assembly: GCA_964483655.1. Lineage (GTDB taxonomy): Bacteria > Bacillota_I > Bacilli_A > Izemoplasmatales > Hujiaoplasmataceae > JAUXXX01. Next base: position 52,957 of record CAZABW010000006.1, on the reverse strand, counting down.
TCTTGGGGTTTCGCTTTTGCAAAGCTGCTTTTGTCAATTGGTACATGGCTAACTCATTATCTAATGTTATGGAGTGAATACGATCGCTACTAAGTTTGCGATCAAGTAAGATAATCGGGCCAAAGTTTTTCGCTGTTTTCGTTAGAAACTCATTGGATAGATGAATATCAGACACAATCGCCGCATCTGCGGAGCGCTCTTTTAATAGGTTACTACTGGATAGTCCGGTTGAGACAATCATCGTATAGCCTTCTTTCATCAATTGATGATGAATCCCATCCAACAATTCGTGATAAACGGGACCACCAAAATCAGAAATCGCTACGAGGATCGTCTTCGTGGATTGTTTTTTTAAGTGACGGGCAGCTTGAGAAGGTAGATAGCCGATTTCATTCGCAATTTCTTTGACTCGATTGGCCGTGGATTCGGGAATCCGAGGATCATCATTTAAGACATAGGATACGGTGGTAATCGACACTCCAGCAGCTTTCGCTACTTCTTTGATCGAAGCCATGTTATTCCTCCTTCGTGAATTTCAAAACTTCGAGAGCTTTTTGAATTCGGGGATGTTGGTGATAGTAATGCCAGGTGGTTCTCTTTTCAAGATTATCAAGCATTAATAACGTGATGCCTTTGTTAATACCGATGTAGTCTTTACTGATCCAAATCGAACCATCTTGTTTCCATTCAATCCCATCCACAAACCCATATTCGCGGAATGAGTACGGGAGTTCTTCATAGAGGTGCTCCAGTGTTTCCAGCACAAGTTGTGGCGTAAACGGAGCACTCCCAGCCACTCCACAAGGTGGGAAAACATTAAAACATTCATGTTCTCCATTTGGCAAGTCAGTCGGCTGTACCCCTTGAGGACGATAACCCTTGTCAGATAAACAGGCAGTTAATCCCCAGTGGTGTTCACTCAGAGTAGGAAATTCGTTTTGATGATCGATACACCAATAGTAGTTTCCTAATGTCGCTTTCCGTGAGTTCTCAAACCAATCGATATCAGGGGCGTGATAGGTTTGAAAATCGATCCATGCATGGGAATATTGATAAACAAACAAGCCGTTGGAGGGACTATAATAGTATTCTAAATCACGATACGTTCCCTGCTTCCGTTCAAAACCATGATAAAGTTCTCTAGCTAAAGCAGGATTGATCTTATTGTCTTGAGCACAGAGGAGATACATACTTAACTGCTCGGCAGTCATATGCCAATGATAAATCCAAGGCGATTCTTGGTCCCCTCGGTAAGCCCCCCCTTTGGTGGGATTATAAGCCATTCGAAAGGTTTTTTTTCCTCTTAAATCAAAGATATAAGTTTGCCAATCGATTCGATCTAATAAGGCATTTAAGTACTGATTAGAAATAGCATCTTCCGCAAAGGCACATGCGGTGATAGCTCCATTGAGAAAAAGCGCTGAATCAATGGTGGAATACTCACTATTTTTATACCTTTCTGCTGTTTCACGATCGACAAAATGAACAAAAAGACCTTGATAATGGGGAACTCGATATAAAAAAGTCGCTAACGTACCACGTAACAATGGAATCATGGTTGCTTTTGTCATCCAGCCCCGAGTAACCCCAATCACATATGCGCTTAATGCGAACCCAACTGAAGCAATCGAAGCCATTTGGGGTTTCATCGTATTATCACTGACAAGTCCAAATCCAGGGGAATCTGGATTGTTATTTAGATGGTCGATAAAAAACTGATAACTTCGTCTCATTTCTAAATTGCTAATGTTCATAGAGCCTCCATGGATGATATTCACCCAATTCTATTGTAATTGAAACGTTTCAAGATTACAAGAAAAAAAACATCCCTAGTTCGGGATGTCGATGATTCGCATGGTGTTGGTCGAGCCGTGTCGTTGACCCCAACCTGAAGTGATAATAATCGTAGCCCCAGCTTGGAAGCCAAAGTCTTTGGCTACTTCAATGGCAACTTTATCATATAGTCCATAATCGGTGACATTATCGCGAAGAGTGGAAAAGACCCCACAATAATAGGATAACCGTCGACAGGTTTCGACATTATCGGTAATCGCAATAATTGGAACACTCGGGCGGAATTTTCCCATCCGTTTTGCGGTTCCACCGGTTTCGGTAAACGCGATGATGACTTCTGCTTTTGGTAAAGTCAATGCGGTTTGTGCCACCGCAATTCCGATCGCATCATTAACGGTTTTCGCGCTGGACTTAATCGCTCGTTGCAAACGTTCATCATAAGGTAAAATATCTTCAATCGCTTTCGCAATGGTATCCATGGTCAAAACTGCTTCAATCGGGTATTCTCCAGCTGCTGTTTCTCCCGATAACATAATCGCATCTGACCCATCTAAAATCGCATTGGCGACATCGCTCGCTTCAGCTCTAGTAGGACGAGGATTGGACATCATCGATTCCAGCATGTGCGTTGCGGTAATGACAGGTTTTCCCACTTCATTGGCTTTCATGATCATTTTCTTTTGATAAATGGGGACGAGAGCGGTGGAGACTTCCACCCCTAAATCACCTCTTGCGACCATGATGCCATCAGAAACCTCAAGGATTGCTTCTAAATTATCCATGCCTTCTTGATTTTCAATCTTCGCCACAAGTTCAATCGACTCCCCGTGAACTTCTGAAAGGATGGCACGTATGGCCATGATATCTTCAGGACGTCTCACGAATGAAGCAGCGATTAGATCGACGCCTTCTTCGGCCGCAAAACGAATGTCTTCATCATCCTTTTGCGAGATAAAAGGCATTGATAATTTCACGTTCGGAACATTAACTCCTTTACGACTTTTAATAATGCCAGAGTTATGAACTTGGCACTTTAGGACGTCTTTTTGAACGTCCAAAACATTTAGCCGCATTTTGCCGTCATCGATCAATAGATAATCCCCGGCAGAAATATCTTCAAACAATTGCGGAGTGGAAATATGAAACCCTTGTTGGGTTCCAATGATCGAATCACGGTGAATCATAACGATGTCGCCCCGTTTAAAAACTTGAGCGCCATTTTCAAACTCGCCAGTGCGAATCTCAGGTCCTTTGGTGTCTGCCATAATCCCAACAAACCGATTCATCCGCTGTGCTACTTCACGAATCATCCGAATCCGTCGACGATGTTCATCTTTATTGCCGTGAGAAAAGTTCAATCGTGCCACATTCATCCCGGCATCGATTAACTTTTCAATCATGATTTCACTATCCGTTGCAGGTCCTATTGTACATACTATTTTCGTTTTCCGTCGCATCTTAAACCTCCCAATTGTTCCATCTCATTATACCGTAAAAGGGATGAAAACTCAAAGTCTCATCGTTAATTTTTCTCTTTGTACTTATCAAATTTTTTCCGTTCATTGGTGTCGAGAATTCGTTTTCGCATCCGAATGGATTTTGGAGTGATTTCTACTAACTCATCTTCATTGATGTAATCCAGACACATTTCTAGTGACATTTTTCGAGGGCGCTTTAAAACCACCGTGGAATCTTTGGTGGAAGATCGGGTATTTGTTAATTGCTTTTCTCTCGTGGCGTTCACGGCTAGATCATGGTCACGGTTGCATTCACCGATAATCATTCCTTCATAGACACCAACTCGAGGTTCCACAAACATGATCCCTCGTTCTTCTAAGCCACCTAAGGCATACGCTGTGGTCATTCCACTATCAACACTAACGAGAACGCCAAACTTCCGTTTTCCAATCGCAAGATCAGCCATCGGACGATATTCTAAGAAGATATGATTGATTAAGCCATAACCTTTGGTTGCGGTTAAATAATCCGTCATAAAACCAATCAGACCACGAGAGGGCATTTCATATAAGATTCGGGTTTGCGTGGAACCGGGGTGGAGGCTTTTCAACTCCGCACCGCGTTCTCCTAAGAGTTCAATAACACTTCCAACGTATTCATTCGGTGTATCGACTTGAACACTTTCATAAGGTTCATGAAGAACATCATCCACAAGTTTGGTGATGACTTTTGCTTGGGACACTTCAAACTCATATCCTTCTCTGCGCATGTTTTCAATTAAGATTCCTAAATGGAGTTCTCCTCTTCCTGAGACAATCCATTGATCTGCTTTATTGGTACGAGTGACCCGAAGGGCGACATCCCGTTCTATTTCTTTAAACAAGCGCTCATCGATTTTTGTTGACGTAACGAATTTGCCTTCTTTTCCTGAAAAAGGCGACGAATTCGTTCCAAACGTCATTTCGACTGTAGGCTCACTGATTGTGATTTTTGGTAGTGCGATCTCATAGCCGATTGCACTAATTGTTTCCCCAACAAAAATATCGACGAGACCCGATATCGCAACGATATCCCCTGCATAAGCAGTTTCAACTTCCCGTTTTTCTAAGCCAAAGTACCCAAAGAGTTTTTGAATCCGAAATGTTTTAATACTCCCATCCAGTCGAATGCAAGAAACCATTTCGTTGACACTCATTTGACCTTGATAAATCCGTCCAATGCCCATCCGACCGACATAATCATTGTAATCGAGTAAAGCTGGTTGGAATAACAAAGGAGCCGTGGTGTCTTGTTTAGGCGCAGGGATGTGTTTGACAATCGTTTCAAACAATGGAATCATGGTATCGGAGTCTTCTAATGGGGTTTGAAAACTACTTTGACCCATAATACCGGATGCATAAATCACAGGAAAATCCAATTGATGATCGTCTGCGCCTAGTTCAATGAATAGCTCGAGGACTTCATCTAAGACTTCTTCGGGTCTGGCCATCGCTCGGTCGACTTTGTTAATCACACAAATCGGTAACACATTCGCTTCTAAGGCTCGTTTTAAGACGAATCGGGTTTGTGGCATGGTTCCTTCCACCGCATCCACGACCAATAAAACCCCATCTACGAGGTTCATAATTCGTTCTACTTCGCCACCAAAGTCCGCATGACCTGGGGTATCGAGGATATTAATTTTATAATCTTGAAAAAAAATGGCTGTCGTTTTCGCTAAGATGGTAATCCCACGTTCGCGTTCCAACTGGTTGGTATCCATGGCTCGTTCTTGGAATTTGGCGTTGTCACGAATGGCATGGGATTGTTTTAACATACTATCGACGAGAGTGGTTTTGCCGTGGTCGACATGGGCAATAATAGCGATATTCCGAATTTGCATGAAAATCCTCTTTCTAAAGCTTTAAATGGGTAGGAATCGGGGCAATGATGGTTTGTGATGGTTGGTTGAGTAACAGGGGAATCTCAACTTCATAGGAATGAAGACATAAACCCGTTTGGTTGGGTTTTCCATAGAGGGGATCCCCAACAATCGGATGACCAATATGGGCTAAATGAACCCGAATTTGATGCGTTCTTCCTGTGACTAATTGACAGGAAACAAGAGATTGGTTTTGCTTGGATTGTATAACACTAAGATGCGTTTCTGCGTTCTTTCCAGTTTGTGAAACGCGGTATTGATTCGATTTATGGCGATGTCGACCGATTGGAGCTTGAACGATTTGGTGTTTTGGGGTTACAACCCCTTCGACTTTGGCAAGATAGGTCCGTTTGATCGTCTTGTGGTCCCATAGAGCAGTATAATAACTATGTGCTAAGAGGTGCTTAGCAATGACGAAACAGCCGGTGGTGTCTTGGTCTAGTCGATGTAAATAGCGTACAGGTCCACCGTGGTGGTGTTGCTCATAGTACCCTAATACATCATTAACCAAAGTATTTGTTTGATTGATTTGATCGGGATAGATAATCAACCCTTTGGGCTTATTGATAATCAGCAAGTCTTGGTTTTCAAATAGCACTTCGATCGGATGGTATGTGGGGAGAAATGAGGATGTTTGAAAGATGGTATCATCGATAAACACCTCATCGCCTTCATAGAGAATGGAATCCGCTTGGAGGAGTCGGTTGTTGGTGTGAGCAACCTTCCCACGGATGATTTTTTGTTGATTCGATGGGGAAAGATGAAAATAGTTTAGAAAGGTTTGAAAGGTCGCAAGGTGCCAAGAACGATCTAAGTAGTAAGAAATCATGGCTTTCCTCCTTGAAAAAACGATGAAGATTCATCGTTTTTTGGAATATCTTTTAGCGTTTTCGAAAAAAGAGAATCACTCCAGCAATGATGAAGATGGCTGGTAATAAGAATCCTTGTAAATTCACTCCTTGTGCATCCAAAAGAAAGAAACTGCCCAACATCAGTAAAACGGTATTTCCGGTTTGAAATCCAACCTTACTAATATTTACAATCGCTGGAATAATTAAAATGAGTGTCCACCATCCATCAAAGAACAACGTAAAGTTCCAAATTTGGAGTCGATCAAAGAGGAATAATATTCCTAAAACAATAAAGATAACTCCCATTAGATGTTGATTTTTTCGTGTCATGATAATCCTCCTCTAAGATTCCCAAGACCATTCGCCACGGTCTTTGAAGATTTTGATAAAAGCAACTTTGTTTCGATGTTGAATCCGAAATCGAATCGAATTGATTTGCGAAGGTAAGGAGCTGACCACTCGGCCAATCATCCCATGAATGCGAAGTCCAGCGAACCCTTCTAAGACCATTAAGTATGCATACACTTCTTCTTCGTTGATTTGAGAAGCAGGCGGCATGGGGTCTCGTTTGTGGATTCCTAAGCAAGTTACAAATTCTTCATATCCGAGTCTTCCAAACTCGTATTGATGAGAAATAATGCCACTAATGACACGTACAAGCGGCTGTTGAACTTCTAGAAGAGGGACATAATAATCAAAGGTCGCTTTCACATGTTGGCTGAGAAACCGTTCAGGATAGAGTCGAAAAATATCAAGAACCGAAGGACAAATCAGTGATTTTTGATGGTCTTGTTTGGAAAATCCATCAAAGATTGGAAGAACACCTGATTTGTTCGGTTTGGGTAGATATAACCGCTTCACTGCCGCTTTATACGTTACAATTTCCCGTTTCGCATCTTGTTTTTCTGAGAATGACTGGTAATAGTCTTTCTCATGCGTGCGAATCCATTCGAGAGCATCGATAAACCCTTGCAAGAAATCATGAACGAGATAATTCGTTTTCGCTTCATTATCAACCAGTGGATAATTTGGATCGCGCGTAACAATTTGTAATAGTTGCCCGAGATGGGTAATTTCTGTAACCGTGAAGCGAGCAATTTCGAGCATGGTTTCTAATCCACCTGCTTGATAGATAGAGGTGTCTGCTGTCCGTTCCACATACTCTAAGATGCTTCGACCAATCATCACATTTTCGTAATGATTCCAGCCACTTGTAGTAATTTCCGGATAGTAAGCCCCTTGCTTATTCAACTGTTGGGCTCGCTTTTTCGCAAGCGGCAGGGTGGAGATTAGATGTTGGATGATTGCTTTTGCACTATCGTGGTCCGTATTCAGATAAAACGGGAGACGCAAAACCTCATCGGGATTATAATAGCGCGACACCATGGTTTTTGAAGACGTATCAACTTGGTTTAGCAGATTGATTTCTGAACTGGGACGCATACAAATAAACCGATAGATGATATTTTTAAGACCCGCTTGTACGGATTCATCCCCTTTGATTTCAATGCCACTGTTTTTCCAGGTTTGTTTCCAAAATTGGGTATTTTGTTTGAGAACTTGATCAAATCCCTTCTTGTAAGTGCGTTCTAATCGAAGGGTGGGATTCTCATACTCAGCACGGTTCGAGTGGCTAAATAGAACAATCTTGGTATAGGAATATCTTTCTTTTGGTGTCGTTTGAAATTGAAATTCTCGATAGGTTGCTTCCTCTGTTTGAACCAGTTCAAACGGGAAGCCAAAATCAGGCCAAAGCCCTTCACTTACAACAAACTTCGTTCCCTTTTTTAGTAATTCGCTGCGCCAAGTGATAAAGGCATCGTTGGCTTCTACTTTTGCTTGTGGGTGTGGTGTAAATACCCCAGTTTGTAAAGTGATATGCTGACTTTCTTCGGTTTGAATCTCATAAGAAAACAACATTTGATTTTGTTGTTTTTGGTCAATAAATAATTGGTAGCGTTCGTAAATCTTTCCATGATGTGATGCAAATGTAGTATCCGATTCAATCAAGCCTTGTTCTAAATCAAATCGTTGTTTATGATAAATAACCCTTTGTTTATGTCGAATAAACGGTTGATGATTCATGAATAAACGGACAGAGAGTGGATGAAAGACTTCCGCATGATCAATGATTTCATCTTCTTTTAAATAGAGGTCATTAAAATATGTCACGAAACATTCCAAGCAATCGATGTCATTACCAGGTGCTTCTAAGATAATTTTTCCTGCCCCTAAAAGGAGACGTTGTTGTTTTAACCCAATCGACTCTAATCGCGAATAAACGGCCATGCTTTCACCCCCATATTTGAATATTATACCATATTTCAAGCTAATTTTCCTAGTATTTCAAAAGCAAAACAATCGCGCTCAGGCGATTGTTAGGTTTTCTTTGGCAACAGATTGGTAAACTCCGCAGCGGAAATCGGCTTAGAGAATAAATACCCTTGGAGAAGATCCACGCGAACTTTCTCTAACATTTTTCGCTGAGAGTCTGTCTCAACCCCTTCGCAACAAACACGAGTATTTTTTAAATGACAGAACTGGGTAATTGTGTCTACGAATGCAACGGTATAAGGATCATAATCGATGTTAAAGATAAAGGATCGATCGATTTTGACATAATCAAGAGGTAAACGACGGAGATGGTTCAAAGAAGAATACCCGGTGCCAAAATCATCAATGGCTATCCGAATCCCAATTCCTTTGAGAGAATTGAGAATGTCGATGACTTTATTGATATCGTTCATCGCTAGGCTCTCTGTGATTTCGATGGTGAGTAAACGTGGGGGCACGCGATGCTTTTGTAAGACGGATAAGACACTACTAATCAGATCCGCTTGTAACATTTGGACCACTGAAAAATTCACCGCAACTGAAATTTCATAGCCCATGTCTAACCATTGTCGTATTTGCTTGACCGATTGATCTAATATCGAAGCGCCTAACGGAATGATTAAGCCACTACTTTCTGCTATTGGAATGAATTTAACAGGACTGACTTGTCCTAGTTCAGGGGAATACCACCGCATCAGAGCCTCTGCAGAAACAATGGTTTTGGTTGATACATCGACAATCGGTTGATACACAGTTGAAAACTCGGATAAGCCATTTTTTAATGCCTTTTTTAATGCAAGTTCAATGCTTAGCGTATCCTCTTGATACTTTCGTAAAGAAGCATCATAAAGAATAAACTTGTTTTTTCCTGATGATTTAGCATCATTAACAGATAAATTGACTTTTCGAATCAAATCTAATGCATCCGCGTTACTTTCGGTTAGGAACGCCAACCCTAAACTAATAGTGACTCCTACTTCATACCCCATAATCAAAAATGGATTTTCAAAAGCATGCATAATCTTCTGAGCGATTTCATAGATTTGTTCGCCATACAAGTTTTTGACAATAAAAGCAAATTCATCCCCACCAAAGCGATACATACATCCATGAAGTTCGGGGATGGAATCAAGCTTTAAGATGGCATTTTTTAGGAGTTCATCTCCAAACGAATATCCATAACTCGTATTCATCAGTTTGAAATTATCAATGTTGATTAAACCGATAAAACTATTACCATATGAAGTGGATTTTTGTTGATACACACTTTTTAAGTCATGTTCGAAACGCAAGCGATTAGGGAACCCTGTCAATAAATCTTGATAAGCTAAGGACTCCATTTTAGTTTCCGCTTCTTTCGTCGCTGTGATATCGGTGAAGATAAACAAATTCGCTTGTCGGTCGTTTAAATAATTGACGGGCGTCTTTTGAATTAAAAACCATTTTTTGAAATACGATAAATAGACTTCTTTTGGTTTATGATACTCTAATTCATTGGGATGGATGGAGTCGATGGATTCTTCGAGGTAATCCGTACTCACTCCTTGGATAAACTGCTTCCGAAATGCACGGTTAGCAAACAGAATTTGCGTTACTTCCCCATCAAGAATGACCGAAGGAGAAGGAAGAGAATCCAACGTACGAAAATATTGTTGCGTTCCTTTCCGAATCGTCGCTTGCTTTTGAGCCCGTTCTTCAACGGAGGATAAAATAGAACCGATGTTTTCGAATAAAACAACTTCATCTTGAGTCCATTTGCGATTTCTGCGATTATCCACGAAGTTGATGGATCCGTAAAGAGAGTCTTTCGTTGCTAATTTTATGCCCACAATCGCTTGTGCGAAGGGGCGAATACCCAAAACATCAACGACGGGTGTGTCATAGTGAATGACAAACGCGTTGGCGGTGTCTAAATTCCAATCTTGATATAAGGAATCTGCCTTTTTTAAGTTTTGATACTCGTCTTTTCGAGATTGATCAAATGACTCATACCATTCGACCGTACAAGAAAATTGCTCCGTTTCTTTTTGATATTGAAAAATCGATGCTCGCGATAATGGGATAATGGTTTTAACTTTGGGAATAATCTTTAAGAAGCACTCTTCAATCGAACGGGAATGATTGGCAATACTGAGTAGTTCAAGAAGCACTGAATGGGATAATCGTTGTTTCGTTAAATCCCCCTGATAAATCATCGATGATTGACTTTGCATCATCGCGACGGAGATGGACTGTAGTAAAATCGTGATGGTTTTGGAAAGGACTGGAAGCGAGGAAATGAGTTGTTCATTCTGAGTCCCAGTTTCAAAGACCAATAAGAATCCCATGAGTTGATTTTTATGACTTAGACGGCTTTGGTGAACCTGCCCTTGTCTTAAAGAGATGGTAGTTTGCGGTAATATCGGTTGTTTCATATCCACTCGTTGATAATATTCGTTTAACTCGTCATCACTGACAAGTTGATTATATATCACTCGTTGTTGATTGTTGAGGATGACGAGTCGACAATGATAATTGGCTTCTAACTCACGATAATAGTCGTCATGCTCTAATACACGAGACATGGTGGTGAAACTAATCGAATGGGCTTCGGGGTTAATCTCATTTTTACCTGGTATTGATTCTAACGTTTTCAGAGCGTGATGGGAAGAGGTTGTGTTCCAAATCGCCGATAACAAAGTTGTTTTATGCTGAATCGTTTGTGATGTCAACACTTCACGTACCCAATACTCTTGAAGATTTGGGGATTGAATGCGATATTCTAATGTAACTTGTTGTTTTTGACCAGTCAATATATCATGACGAGCTTGTTCGTAAAGCAGTCGACTATCGGAATCCATGGCTTGACGGAAAACCGACCGGTCCGCAAGGATTTTTTCTACAGAAAAGCCAAAATGCTCGATGTTATTGCTCACAAATAATAGAGTTGATTCTGCTTCAGAATCTTCGATTAGGTAGCTTACATGGGTCTGGTTGATCACCGCTTGAAGCGCTGTGAAAAGCGGATGGTCTGCGTTTGCATGTACACTGGGTAGTGATAATATAGCCATTCCCTCAATCTGCATTGTTTCGTCAAGCAGGGAAGAGATCACGATTTCCATCGGGATTTTTTCCTCTTGATGATTGATAAAGGAAACAGAAAGTTGCTCTTTATATGATGTCCGATTCGCTAAACGCTTCAAAGCTTGATAGAATGGATGACGATCCGTTGGCTGTAATAAATCAGCGAATGTTAGTGCCCCTGATTGGAATAATGACATTTCATACCCAAAATGAGAGAAATTGTCTGTATAATATTCAAACCGATAAGGTTCTCCTTTTTGTAAAATGACAAAATAGACATTGCTATCAACCATCAAGGCTTTTAAGACTTGATGAATTTTTTGCACATCTTGAATATCACTTCGTCTTTGAAGATGATTCACGGTAGTGACAGGGATATAGACAGTTATCAATCCAGCGAGCTGATTGTTGATGAAATAATAAGGGATTTTTTGTAACGTGACTAGCGAATGAAATTGGTTGATGATGATTCTACCATCCAAATCCCACATCGGTCGGTGCATTTCTAGTACTTCTTCATCGGTTTCTTTAAACAGGGCTAAAAAGTCTGGGTCAAAGAGTTGGTAATCGACTTCTCCTACCATGGATTTCGATACATTACTTTCATAAGGAACATACTCACTGTGTCCAAGATAGCGACCTTGTTGATTTTTCCAAAAAATACGGGGAAGTTGATGGTCACGAAAACTTTTCACTCGGGCATCATAAAACACAATCACAAGCGTTGCACCTTGTAAATCAATGAGATGAACCGACCCACTACAGATGATTTGGCGTTGATCAAACGTTAACGAGACGCCATAAAAGACCCTACTGTTTTCTGAAGGGATCATCTCATAGTCGATTTGGAGTTTGGCTTTCTTTGGGATTTGGTAATCATCGGCTTTTAATGTTTTATAGGCTAGTACATCCCCCGTCTCTTTAAGAAAAAAGACGACATTATACGCTATGTGATTACTTAGTTCCTGAAAGTAATTCTTGTAGTCTAGAGTCATTTCATCACCATCAAATATTCGATTCCGTTTGTCTATAAATATTCATGTTAGATTATATCACAAGAAGTGTTCTTTTTTTGTCTTTGATTTGCGAAAAATCGCAAAATTGTGCGCTCGAACGATTATTCTGTGCTTTGGTCAATCATGGTTATTTATTTTTCATCAATGATAAAATTAGTGTAACTTCAATCTTGCTTTTTTGTTTTATTTTTGATAGAATAGATACGCTAATATCGATGGAGGTGACAACTATGGCAAATATTAAGTCGCAAATGAAACGTAACTTGACCAATGAAAAACGTCGTTTGGCGAATGCTTCTTTCAAATCGTCGTTAAAAACAGCGTTGAAGAATGTGGAAGTAGCCGCCGCTAAAAAAGACAAAGCAGCCGCCACCGAAGCGCTCGCCTTTGCATACATGAAACTCGACAAATCGGTCGCAAAGGGTGTGCATCACAAAAATTACGTCGCTCGACAAAAATCTCGTTTATCTCACAAAGTTAACGAAATAGAAGGATAAAAAAAGCCGTTCGGCTTTTTTTGTTTTATAGACTAAATAAGAATAATTCAAGCGCCAATTGTTTATCCATTTGGCCGCTTTTTATTTTGAAATCATATTCACTTAACTGATCGATGTATTGTTCTAAAACATCGTCGGGAATCTCTTTGGCATTCTTTTGAACATAGTAAAGTCTCCCTTTGGAGTAATTAAAGTACTTCATCATATCTTCTTGGGAGGCTTTTTGTTTGACCAATGCTTTCGCATGTACTAATTCAAGAAATTTGCTCGATAACATGGAAAGAATCATAACGGAATCAACGTTCTTTTTCAGTAAATCTTTCAATAGTTTTAAGGCATGCAATCGATCGCGTGCCACAATCTGATTAATCAGTTCAAAGATATTATCTTCGACGTTTTTAGGGGTAATGGTTTCAATATCTGATAGCGTGATGAGGTCTTGATGTTGTTTGAATGCCATAATCTTGGCGACTTCTTGATCAAGCATAACGGAAGATTCATTACTACGGATGATTAACTCCTCTAAAGCGTCTGGAGTAATGGATTTTCCTTCTTTATACAATAAGTTTCTGACTTCCTCGTACAAATCTTGTTTCTTTGAACTTTCAAACACTTCAACGATCGCGTTTTTCTCAAGCAAATCTTTCATTGTTTTTGAGATAGAAAGCGCGGGAAGAGGGACCTGAAGAATGAGCAATGTTGTTTCGTGAGGATTGGAAAAATACCGCATGAAAACAGCCATCGAAGACTCCATCTCCTTCGCTAATTTACTATCCCCTAGGCAATTTGCACGCAAACAAACCACCGCTTTGTTATCACTTAAGAACGGAATCGTGAGAGCCGCGTTGATGACCTCCTCGACAGGAGTCTCTTCTAAATCATACACTTCGACGTCAGATTCAGAAATTTGGGATTCATTCAACCAATCTTGGGTTCGTTGTTTCAAGCGAAAGAGATCTTCACCAACTAATATAATGATTCTTTTACTCATGTTATCACCATCATTATTATATCATGAATGCTTACGAGCACAGAAGTCAATTGTCGAAAGTCGCGAAAACCAAGGAACCCAAGCCACTTGAATTTGTTCTTCAAAGCAAAAGAGTCCGTTTCCCACCCATGATACTTGAAAACTCCCCCTTTCATCTGTACGGTGAAGTTTATCACTGGTTGCTTCCAAACGGGAAACAATGGCGGGGTGAGGATGTCCAAAGGAGTTGGCGCGTCCTACAGAAATAATCGTTCGACTGGGCGATATCGCCTCCAAAAATGCTTCACTTGAGGAAGTAATGGAGCCGTGATGCCCGACTTGATAATAATCTACAGAAGGAAGCGAAGAGAGGATATGTTGCTCTTGTAATGTCTCTAGATCCCCTGTGAACAAAAAGGTTTTTTGATGGAGAGATAGATGAATAACAAGGGAGTTATCATTCTCATTGGAATGCCCTTCATCATCATGGTAAACCTGATAGACTTGTTCTCCACACGTAATCACGTCACCGATTTTCGCTATTGTAGTGGGAACTGCCGGGTCTGAGGATTTGCGTTGATTCACAATCAGATGACGGATTTCGATTTGTTCGCTCAATGTGTGAATCCCACCATCATGATCATAATGGCGATGTGTAATCCATAGATAATCAATCGATTGGCGCTGTTCTTTTCGAAGTTCATTCAAAATATAATCCGCCACAAAGGGATATCCAGTATCGATCAGAACCGTGCATGAAGGACTCATAATCAAGGTGGCGTCCCCTTGATTAACATCAAGAAAAAGGACTTTAGAAGGTTGAATCACTGCCGATTGGACGGTCATTAAAATCACAATACTACCTAGTAGAAGGGAAGATTGTACAATTGATTGCCTCCGTTGGAACCGTGCCATCAAGCGAAATAAAACAATCGCATAGAAAGCCCACAAGATACTTTTTTCTAAAACAATGGGCAGAAATAGAGGGAGTTGATCGAAATATTCAATGACTCGAAAAAACAAAGAACTAACGAGCGAAAAAATCATTTGAAAATGGGGTAGAAGCGCCGTAATAAAGGCAAGAGGAAGATACACCATCATCATAAAGAGTGAGAATACCAGGTTAAAGGGAATCGATAATAGATGAAATCCTCCTTGTAGCTGGGTAGAAAGAGGCAAGGTCCATAAAAATGCATAGGTGGCCATATGTAAACTTTGTTTCCATAGGGGGATAGATGCAGACGAATGAGAAAGTAATAGCACTCCAGTAACCAAAAAGGATAATTGAAATCCTACTTGTCCAAACCAGAGAGGATTCACCAGAATCATCCCAACAAAAGCGACAACAAGACCATCCAAACGACTCAAAAAGGATTGGTTTGGCAACAGGAGAAGAGATGCCATTACACAAGCTCGAAGCAAAGAAATCGGAAAATTCGTGAGCATTAAATAACCCATAAGAAACAAACTCTGTACCATCCAATAGTGATGCATTGGAAGAAACAACCGTTTCCAAATGTGGTGAAGAATCTTTAAAAAGAAGGCAAGATGCATCCCGCTTAATGCGAATAAATGAGCAATTCCAAGTCTTTGAATCGAGTCAATAAACTCGCCATCCTCTGAAGAATCCGCTAACAATAGTCGCTTCAACATCCTTGCGTTCGTTTCTTCAAACTGGTGATCCATCCAACGTAAGACAGCCTCTCGAATCAACTCGATGACAAATCGCTTTCCGACTACTTCATAACTTTCGAAACGAACAAATCCGCGCTGAAATTGACGAAGGGCCATCCATTTCTTTGCGGTGGAATGGGGGAGTTCTAACTCATCTACTTCTTCTCGAATCAAGTGAACATTCAACACCGTTCCAATATCAAACGAGGCGTTGGATTGCACAACGAATCGACCAACCTTTGTCCCTACTACCATATGATAGGGCTGGGAAGATAAAACGGTGGCTTCTCCTTCAAAACTGGAAACACTTTGATAGGACCCTTCCAACGCAATGCACCGAAATACAATCCCAACACATACAATGCTGATGACCATAACCCAAAATCGACTTCTTCGAGATAGCCACAAGAGATATCCTACCCACCCAAAGATAAAAACCCAGGACGTTGAAATCAAAACAAAAAGGAGGACACCGATTCCTAAAAAGATGTAGTTCCCACTCTCACGTTTTAATACGATCACGAATTTTTTCATAAATGGATTGCTTAATTCCAGATACCTTCATTATGTCTTCAATTTGTTCAAAAGGACCATATTCCGCACGATAATCGATGATTCTTTGACCCAATATAAACCCAATTCCAGGAAGAGATGCTAGTTCATCTAAAAGCGCTGTGTTAATGTTGATTAGCGTTCCAACTGCTACCCGATAAGGAATCGTAATGGTTTGGTTCTGAAGCAAAATGAAATGTGTGTCCACTAGCGCGGTATCCGCTTCCGCAAGGAATCCTAAAGCCAGTTCAATGACATCCTCAAGGGGTGTCCCAGAGGGAACCACATAGGTGCCGGGCTGGTGGATTGCTCCTTGCAATTGGATCGTAATCATCCCCGTAGTTTGGGTCTTCGTTGTGATGATGCTTGTCGTTTGAACCAGGGGAATCACAATCACAGATGAATCGGAAAGCAACACTGTTTGGTTGATTTGGTGAACATCAGCACTCGATAACAACCCTCCAGCTTTTGCAATCAACTCGAATAAGCGACTCCCCTCTTCCATCCGATAGACTCCAGGAAAACGAACTGCACCTTTAATCTCGACAAAAATCACTCTTGTTATTTGTGGTGGATTAGAAGAAGAAAAGGATGTAGGAAAGGGAAGTGATGTCATCACAACTTGCGTTGTTGATTGATTCATCTTTGGTAAATTGGTAATGATTAACAAAATAATGGCAATCGCCAATAAAAAAAAGCCCCCATATTGTTTGATAAGGTTCATCGAATCACCTCATAAACAAGATACGCTGGTTGGCTTATTTTTCTTCTAGATTTTTTTGAACGACGAAAATGGTTCGTTCTGGAAAGGTTCGCCGTTCCAAAATTTGAAATCCAATCCGCTCGATGATCTTCACGTATTCCATAAGGTCGTGGGTTTGCTCATAAATCGTGATGTGATGATCTTTTTCTTCAGTGAACACCGTGATTTCATGGACAATGGAATGTTCTTCTTTCCCCTTTTTGCATTCCCAATGAAAATGGTATTGATCATCATCTTCCACATATCCATCTAATAAATCAATATATTCTGCGGATAAAACATCAAACACAAAAACCCCATGGTTTTTTAATCCCTCATAGATGTTGGTTAATCCAAACTGAACATCTTCTAACGAACTGAGGTGATTAACGACATCCATAGAAGCCACAATCACATCAAACTCTTCGGCCAAGGGATCTAACATATCATAGACATAGACTTGTAAATCGACTTCTTCTTGAATGGCGCGAAAGTGAACAATCGCAACCATTTCGTTGGATAAATCTGTCGCATTGACATGATAGCCGCGTTTGGCTAACTCAAGCGATAAACTTCCTGTTCCACATCCTATATCAAGAAGTTCTCCTCTAGCGGAATACTGATCCAACAACTCAAGATAGGTTTCATAGACATCAGGATCAATAAAGGAATCGTAAAAATCCGCTAAGAATTCATAATCCATCATTCTTACTCAACGGTGATTCGTGGGCGCTCGATGAAGAGTTTTTCAAGCCCATAATACGTCCGTTCCTCTTTATGCATGACATTGACTAAAATATCTCCTAAATCAAACAAGATCCATCGTCCTTCTTCTGCACCTTCCACTTTCATCGAAATCGGGTATAAAGCGAGTTGATCCCGTAAATGATGTACCGATGCGCTGACTTGTCGTTCATTGGACCCTGTCGCTAAAACGACAAAATCAAACAAAGGAGAAAATTGACGAAAGTCATAAATAATGATATCGGTAAGTTTCAGGTTTTCTAAGGTTTTGACAACAGTTTTTAATAATTCACTCACAAAATATCCTCCAAATAGGGTTGATAATACTGAAATGCTTCTTCTGTTATGGTCATCAATGGATGTCCAAGGCGTTTTTCATGCGCCGATATTTCCGATAGAGAACATGCCATTGCCTTTGTTAGGTTCTTCATTGCTAGGCGACGAATATGTTCATTTTCAAAACTACGATTCGGCTCCGCATAATCAGCCACATACAACAGCATCTCCAGCGGTGACATAGCTTTCCGAGCAGGTCCATGGTATTGAATGGCATTCAAAATATCCTGATCCTCTATGCCTAAATCATATTTGGCATAGTCCACAGCCGATAAGCAATGCCAAAAGGGGTTCGGCCATTCTTGTAAATGCTGAGGGGAAAAACTTCGTAAAATGCGACCGATGTGTTCAATGGTGGAATCATATTTCGTGGCGTCATGGACTAACGCTGCGACTGCTGCTTGGGTCGTGTTAATATGATGTGCATTTGCAATCTCTACAGCGACTTCTAAAACCCCTAAGATATGCGAAAACCGATTGTTTCCCTTTCGAGAAGCCAGCCGGTTTTGAACAATCATCTTTAATTCTTCCATCGATTTGATCATTTAAATAATCGCAGGGCGAACATAAACGCCGACGACAAACGGAGCGAATGCACGAACATTAAACGGCCCCCGCATCGTTACAAAACCCAGTCCAGAAATGACGATATCATATTTTAAATTATCTCGCATTTTAAACTCGTGAAACACCCATTTTGGTACCTTCTCAGTTTCTGAAAATGGTGGAGTTAGAAGGGTATAAAGTTTGGATTCATAGAGTTGGTCAGCTCGTTCTGTTTTCGTACGATGGACATTTAATGTGTTCGCAAAATATGTCGTAACATTGACTTTATCTCCGGTCTCACCACTTATAATATCTAATCGAGCCAATCCCCCAAAAAACAAGGTTTGGCCTTCGTCTAATTGAAAAACAAGCGGTTTAATCTCTTTTTTTGGCATGGTTAACTTATAAGACGGACGAGTCAAGTAATGGGTATATTGGTGCTTGTTAATAACACCGGGTGTATCGTAAATCATGGTTCCATCATGAAGTGGAAATCCTACCATACCAATGGTCGTTCCAGGGGTATTGGATACTGTCACGACATCAACAGGATGACCGAAATAACGGCGTAAGATTTGATTGACGATTTTGGATTTTCCAACATTCGTCGATCCAACGATATAGACATTCCGTTTGCCTTTATATTTCAAGATTAGTTCCATGAGTTCATCCATGTTATTGCCATACTTGGCACTAGCAAGCATCGAATCGAGCACAGCGAACCCTTCGGAAGCCAGCATTTGTTTCAACCAAAGTAAGATTTTGTCATGCTTAACAGCTCGTGGGAGTAAATCCATTTTATTGCCCACTAATATCACATCTTTTTGTCCCGTTAATCGTTTAATAGCTGGAACAAATGACCCACTAAAATCAAAAATATCGACGATTTTGACGATTAACGCATCTTCTTGTGAAATGCGGTTGATCACGCTCAAATAATCATCGTTTGAAACTGAAACGGTGATGACATCACTATAATTTTTTAAACGAAAACAACGTTGACAAACCACCGTTTTCGGATCAGTATCTTCCATCACTTTGGGTTGGATATAGCCCGGTTTTAATTTGTCTTCTGTTTGAATCGTTGCGCCACAGCCCATGCAGGTAAGTTCATTCATGCGATTACCTCTTTTCGTGCAATTGTAGTGCCTCATACGTATTCGGTTTGACTCTTTTTAAGCGATTTAACACTCTTTTCTCCCAGATGCGGTTCATTTTGGTGAACCATTTTTCAGTTAAACGATCGATGGGATTCACTAGAATCACCCAGTATCCCCGCCGTTTTCCTCCTAAGACATCTGTCATGACTTGATCGCCAATCAAACATACTTCGTTGGGATGGTGAATGCCAAGTCGTTTTTCCGCCTTGCGAAACCCAATTTGCGTGGGTTTTTTGGCGTTTGCAATGCTATCAAGTCCCACTTGTTTTGAGAAGAATCCGACGCGCGAACCGCGGTTGTTTGAGACAATAATCAATTGAAATCCTAATTGCTCAATCGTTTGAAACAACTGGATGATTTCAGTTGTCGGGTTCGTCTGTTGGTAGCTAATTAACGTATTATCTAAATCGATAAAGATGGTTTTAATCCCTTTTGTCTTTAAGGTTTCAAAGGGGATATCAAAGACAGTTGGATAAAATGCATCTGGCGTCACCTGGTTTAAATTGATTAATAATTCGAGCATGAGATACCTCCAAAACCTTATCGTTATTATACCAAAAGAAGCCTGAAAAGTCTATGCAAAAATATCCCCGTTCCAACAAAGAGTAGTCTGTTTGCTTTTGCGCAAACTTAATGAATCGGTTTAAGGCACTCCTCGTCTTCAAATCGAAAGGAATTCATTTTTTTCGTTACTGGATACATGTGAAGCGATAGCGATGGACGAAAAGTTTGATATTTTGATAAACTTTGAGGTTCTTGAATCCGAGGGTTCAGATACTGTTTCGCTTCCTCTAGCGTAAACACCAGTGGCATCCGATCATGGACTGGCGTGATGAAATCCATGGGAGATGTTGTTAGAATCGCACAAGAAGATTGTTTTCCTTGATTTTCATCTGTGTGAACTTCATAAATGCCAGCTAAAAAGAGTAACTCCTCTTCCGTGGATGTAATCCGATAGGGTTGTTTCGTGGAATCCCATTCATAATACCCATCCGCTAACACTAAACAACGGTACTTCAGAAAGGATTCTTTAAAGCTCGGTTTTGAAAGGATTGTTTCTGCGCGAGCATTGATGACTTTTGTGTCGTGTTGCGTAGGCAAGGAATACCCAAAAGGGATGGACCCAACACGATACTGGACTCCATCAAAAATCACACAAAGTAAGTTTTGTGAGGGTGCGATATTATATCGTGGAAGTTCGTATTCATAATCATTATCAATCCGAAAGGCTTCCTGTAAGTATTCTCTCATTCTGCGAGTGGTCCAATTTATGGATAGTCTAGCACACATCATAACCTCCTTGTAGGAAAAACACTCCGTTGGGGGAGTGTTAGGGTTGGATATTTAGAATAAATCCAGCTGTTCCATCAGAGACAACTGTTGGTAATTCTCCATCCCATTTGGTTAAATATTCCAAATAAGCCATATATTCCGAAACGATTTTGAGTTGTTGATCCGTTAATCCAATTGCTGGGTCTAGTCCAAGCGTAAGCAGGACTTGATTCAACTTCGCTTCAATGGCTTGAGCATTTGCTTCCGCGATTAACAAAATCCCATCTGCTTCTGCTTCCTTTTGGATGACAAGAGCATCAGCTTGAGCTTGAGCATCGACAATAATCGTTTGGGCATCGATTTGAGCTTTTTCGAGTTCTTTTTGAGCAATCTCAATTTGTTGAATAGCTTGAGCTTTGCTTTGAATGATTTGCTCGATTTGTGGTCCTGCATCGACATCATCAAAACTTAGACTCACCACAGTAATCGAATAACGAGTCATAAAGATTGCTTTTAAGTCTTGTTCGACTTGAGTCCGTAGGTTATCTAAATCACTTCCTAATATTTCATAAATGTCAAATCGAACAGCATTTCGTTGGAGTGCTTCTTTCACTAAACTTTGAAAGTCGATTTCACTAATATCTTCACTGGATGTGGAGCGAAAGAACCGTCCGGCATTGGCAGTTTCGATTTTATAAATGATTGTCATTTGGAATGTCGCGTAGATTGCGTCTTCCGTTTGTCCAGCGGTTTCTACTTGACGGGTCCGGTTTTTTGTCGTGATCTTGGTGAATTGTTGGAAAGGAGTAACAAAATGGAATCCTTCCGATAAGGTATTGTCTTGAACTCCCCCTCGGAACGGGTCATAAACAATCCCAACCATGTTTGCTTGAATTTGAGTAAAGAATCCAAAAATCATCACGCCCAAACAAAAGAGTGCTAAAAAACTTCGCTTTGTGACACGAATTCGCATGTTATTGCCGTAGCTTGTTTTTTCCAATGATAAGCCGATAAATCCTGCAATCGTTAAAGCAATTGCTAAAAATACAAATGTCATGATAAAACCTCCTGATTTTCATAATCTATACTAGCCAAACAAACTTGTTTGGGACTATTTTCTCGCACAATAACAAAACGTCTTAGGTGGGGTTGTTCAATCGATGTTTCAACGAGAATCGTTTCGTTAAGAAACATCATATCTTGATAATCCACTCGATACGATCGTGGGAAGTGTTGGTCTTTTTGAAATAAAATCGCGATGAATGTGGTATTGTGAACATGGTTATTTTGATCAATATCTTGACTGCTGACATGGTATTGTCCGATTAAAGTTGTTGAAGAAGAAAGCGTTAGCTTGGGGAACCACATCGACGAAAGTCGCTTCGCTACTTCGCGATGGAAAGGATAGGGTGGAATCCGATCCTGTATGGATAAGAGTTGGTTGGTTTTTTGATCAGCTAACGCCCAGAGGAGTGCTTGCTCTAATCGGAGTGTCTCATGATGATCGAAGACTGAAACCAGCCATAACACGCTACTATGTAGACCTAATATAACTTCTGTCTTGATTTTTACTTGGATAGAATCCGTGATTTTTTGATGAATGGTGGTTGCTACTTTCACCACCAACCACATCCAGCCTTGAGGACGGACAACATCATCCCCAAACCCAAGTTCTTTGGCGTGTTGGAAGGTCGCTATTTCTAGTATACGATGCCAATCATCCAGAATCGAGCCCACAGATTGGAGAGTGGAACATTTCCATTCTACCTCAGTCCATTTTATCAAACTATTTCCCTCCCGTAAACGGTCGGATTAAGCATTTCGGTGAATGACCGACTAAATCCAATCGTGAAGCTTGTTTTAACGCTTGATAAACCAACTCCCGGTTTTTCGGATCGCGATATTGAATCAATGCCCGTTGCATGGCCTTTTCTTCCTTGGTTTTGGGCACATAGACAGTTTCTTTCGTGATTGGATTATACCCTGTATAGTACATTGTAGTAGATAATGTACCTGGAGTGGGGTAAAAATCCTGAACTTGTTCGGGGTTTACCCCTAGATCACGTATGTATTCTGCTAACTCAATCGCTTCCTTCAAAGTGGAACCAGGATGTGAACTCATTAAGTATGGAACAAGATACTGTTCTTTTTTTAATGATTGATTGATTTCGTAGTATCGTTTGACAAATTGATCATAGAGTTCACGATTCGGTTTTCCCATTTGTTTGAGAACGGCCCTACTGACATGTTCTGGCGCAACTTTTAGTTGTCCTGAAACATGGTGTTCTACCAATTCTTGAAAGAATGAGGGATCTTTATCATACATGACATAATCATATCGAACACCACTTCGGACAAAAACCTTCTTTACCCCTGGTAAGGTACGAAGTCGACGTAAAATAGCTAAGTACCCTTCATGGGATACTTTGAGTTTAGGACAGGGGGCCGGATGCAAGCATTGACGGAATGTACATACTCCATGGGTTTCTTGTTTCTCACAGGCTTGTTCATAGAAGTTTGCGGTGGGTCCCCCAACATCATGGATATATCCTTTAAAATCAGGGTCTTTGGTAATCTGTTCGCCTTCTACCAAGACACTTTCAAGCCCGCGCGATTGAATTCTTCTTCCTTGGTGCATGGTTAAAGCACAGAAGGAACAACCCCCATAACAACCGCGGTTGATGACAATCGAAAACTTGACTTCATCAATCGCAGGTACGTGGCCAATTTTTTCTAGTTTCGGGTGGACTTGCCGCTCAAAGGGTAATTGATATACGTGGTCCAGCTCTTCTCTAGATAGAGGATCTTGAGGGGGATTTTGGATGATGGTTATGTGGGGGTATGCTTCCACAAGAACTTTCGCACTGATGGAATCGGTATTTTCATATTGTACTCGAAAGGACTCTGCGTACGCCATTTTATCCTTTCGAATGGTTTCAAAACTAGGAAGATGTTGGGCTTCTTGAGGAAGATATCCTACTTGATTGGTCTTCCAAACCGTGCCCCTCACATAGATAATATCTTCAATAGGTAGTCCCGATTGTAAGGCTTCAGCTACTTCAATGACGGCTTTTTCAGCCATACCATAGATTAAGAGATTGGCTTCACTATCTAGGAGGATGCTTTTTCGGACGGTATCATCCCAATAGTCATAATGCGCTAGTCGGCGAAGTGATGCTTCAACTCCCCCAATAATGATCGTCGCGCTAGAGTCCATTTTACGAACCGCTTTGGAATACTGAATGACTGCTCGATCTGGCCGTTTACCCATGAAACCGCCAGGCGTGTAATAGTCTTTGGTTCGTCTCCGCTTCATCACGGTATAGTGATTAACCATCGAGTCAATATTCCCACTACTAACCAGCCAAGCCAGCTTAGGTTTTCCTAAAGCTAGAAAGTCAGCGTGTCGATCAATTTTAGGTTGGGAAATGATTCCAACGGTAAACCCATGGCGTTCAAGTAGTCGACCGATAATTGCAACACCAAAAGACGGATGATCGACATAAGCATCTCCGCTAATGATGACAAAATCTAATTGACTAATTCCTAAGGATTGTAAATCTTCCTGATCAATGGGTAAAAATGACATTAATATCCCTCATAGGTTGAAAATTGTTTGGATAGTTCCTGGTAGAGATGTTTATAATTGGGGATTCGTTCGAACACTTGATTCCAAAAGGCTTTCGAATGATTGGCTTCCAATAAATGACAGAGTTCATGGACTAACGTAACCTCAAGATAGATTGGTTGAAAACGTCCTAACATGCTATTCATGATAATTTTTTTTCTCGATGGATAGCATATTCCTAAACTTCGTTTCATCCGTTTGGATTCAAAAACAATATCCTTTAAAACTCCTTGTGGAAATGCATGTTTCCAGGATTGATAAGCTTGTTTCGTCATAGCTAAAGTGTAATTGATAAAGTATTGCTCGATGGCCAAAGAGGGGTTGGATGGGGGAATATGAAATCCTTCTGGCGATAGAAAGCAATGCTGGGTAAATGGATCACGAATGAGCTGTGTTGGTATGCCTTGGATTAACAGCGTCGTGAGTTCATCTTGCTTCTTTGCTTGATAAGTTCGAATATGATTTTCCATTTTGGGTAGATGCTTCATCAGAATGGACTCTAACATAGAAATAGACATCGTTTTTGGGTGGGTTACTAAGATTTTGCCTTTTGACTCATAGCGAATATAGACATGCTTTATTTTTTTTCCAATCCGTTCGATGGGCACTTTATTTGGCCCAATGACCATGTTCATTTTGACCATTGATCCAAGAAAGCTAATACGATTTTAACTGTTCGGTTCGCTTCCATAACAACATTGTTCGAATATTCTTGGTCTTGATGAACTTTTCCCACCACATCAGAGATGCTTCGAATCATCGCGAACGGGATTGAAAACGCATGCGCGACTTGTGCAATTGCGTGAGCTTCCATATCACAAGCAACGATGTTTTTGAGCACTGCTTGAATTTCTTTTAACGTTTCGAGACGATGGACAAATTGGTCTCCTGAAACAACTGTCCCAACTCGGTAAGGAGTTTGATGGACTTGACAGACTTGTTCCATGACAGTACTTAGAGGAACATTGGTTTGGATAGACAATGGTTCTCCATACATTTGCCCAAATGGATATGTGGGGTCAATTCCCCGTAAATCGATATCAAAGGAGCCCACTTCTTTCGCTATGACTAATTCCCCTACTTGTGTATTTCCGACGCCACCAGCAACGCCAAAATTGAGAATATGTTGGATTGGAAACTGATGACAAAGAAGGGTAGTGGTCATCGCCGCATTGACTTTCCCAATCCCACTTAATGCACAAACAACCTCTTGATTTCCAAGAGTGCCTTGAATCATCTGTTTTCCACCTATAACATAGCTTTTGGAATCGTGGAGATGTTCAAGTAGTTGAGATAATTCTTTATCCATTGCAGCGATTAAGGCAATCATAGTAAAAACCTCCAAAGAAAAAAGAGAAAAAGACTCTTTTTCTCAATCAAACTTATTTAATTTCTTTTACTTCAACACGAACAACTTGACCTGTTTCAGATTTATAAGTTACACGGCTTCCCTTTTTTTGACCAATAAGGGCTTTCCCTATGGGGGACTCGTTGGAAATTTTGCGTTCTAAGGGGTTCGCTTCTAAATGCCCTACAATCGTATATTCGCGAATGGGATTCTTTTCCGCATCGACGAACTCTAAAACCACAGTCTTTCCAATCGTAATCACTTTGGAGTTGGACTCTTTGATGATTTCCGCATGTTTGAGAATGTTATCGATTTCTTTAATCCGCGCTTCAATTCGAGCTTGTTCTTCTCTTGCGGCGTCGTAATCCGCATTTTCTGATAAATCTCCTTGAGCTCTTGCTTCTTTTAGTGCTTCTAGGTTTTGTTTGCGTTCAACTTCCTTTAAGTTTTCTAATTCTTGTCTTAATTTTTCATAGCCTTGTTCGGTTAATTTAAATGTATTTTCCATCGGTAGATGTCTCCTAAACTATAGTGGTTTTATTATATCATATCTGCTTGATTTAAGATAGATATGATTTTTGCATGAATCAAGTCCACTGCAACATCGTGTTGAATATCGTTTGGAATAATGATATCCGCGTATCGTTTGGTGGGTTTGACAAAGGCATAGTGCATCGGTTTGACCGTTTGAAGGTATTGATTCACAACACTTTCAATCGTTCTTCCCCGTTCTTTGATGTCTCGTTCTAAACGACGAATGAATCGCAAATCGTCATCTGCTTCGACGAAAATTTTGATGTCTGCTAACTCACGAACCCGTGCATCTTCTAAAACTAAGATGCCCTCGATAATAATGATTTTTGCTGGTTGAATCACTTCAGTAACAGATGCTCGGGTTAACTGGACAAAATCATAAGTCGGTTTCTCGATGGCACGACCTGCCATTAATTGTTCTAAATGTTCGAAAAACAAATCGTTATCTAGGGAGAAGGGATGATCATAATTGACTTTTCTTCGTTCTTCCATCGACATATCAGCTTGGTCCTTATAATAGTCATCATGCTTGATAACAACAACAGGAAATCCTTTTACATTCGCGGTGATTTTGTTCACGACGGTCGTCTTTCCAGAAGATGAGCCCCCCGCTACAGCGATTAAAACCGGTCGATTCATATTATGAGATCCTCCTTAATAAATCATAGGGATGTAATGGCATCTCGCAAGGAATCCAAACTCGTTCGAGTGGGTGCCTTGCGACTGTGAGTTCTTCATTCAAGGAATTTTTCATGGATTTGACTTCAAAAATCTGGGTTTCTTTTCGAGGGGAAATCACTTCTAAGGTATCCCCTATTTGAAAGTAGTTGCGTTGTTCAACTTCCAGTAATTGATGTTCACAGTCATAAGACTTTACAATACCAACAAACTCTTTATTAGGGTACTCACTGCGACTTTGATAAAGTTGTTGATCGATGGTGGCTTTGCCAAGCAATAAACCGCTAGACGTATCCCGATTTTCTGCCTTGGCAATTCGTTCTTCATAGTACTCAATAGGTTCCAATTGATTTCGATAATAATCGTCAATGAATTGGCGGTAAGTGGACACGACGAGTGCGATGTAATGAATCGATTTCATTCGTCCTTCGATTTTCAGTGACGCAACATTCGCTTCAATGAGTTCGGGGATTTGGCGAAGGGTTTGTAGGTCTTTACTGGCAATATGAAAGTCAAATCCATCAGAAAGAAGTTGGTTATTTTCCCATAAAGCATATCGCCAACGGCAGCTGTGTGCACAACCCCCGCGGTTGGCATCACGAGCAGCCATGGTATTGGATAATGTGCATTTTCCTGAGTAGGATACACACATTCCCCCATGAATAAACACTTCTAACTCGGCCTTGCTTTTGGATTCAATTTGTTTGATTTCTGCTAAAGAAGCTTCTCTCCCTAGCACGACTCGGGTAATTCCTTGTTCGAACCAATGATTGAGGTACGCAGAATTCAACACCGATTGCTGAGTGGATAAATGGACTTCTAAGCGGGTCGTTTTCAATGCTGTTGCGATGATATAAGGGGAAGAACAGATGATGGCATCAACCCCAATCGCTTCTAGTTTTTTTAAATACTCTTCTAAACCACCTAAATCTTCGTTATAAGGAATAATGTTCGTTGTAATATACACCTTTTTTTGAAGTTGATGAGCGAAGCGAACCCCTTCTTCAATCATTTCAAGGGTGAATTTCGAGGCACGAGCTCGTAAGGAAAACTCGGTTCCCCCAATATAGACCGCATCAGCTCCGTAAAGTAAGGCTACCTTCAACTTTTCTAGATCGCCAGCGGGAGCGAGAAGTTCAACCTTTTTCATTCGCTTCCCCCTTTAACTGCGAGGTTTTTTTATAGTAAAAGCCACTATCATAATGAGGATATTGATCTAAAAAGGATTGATAAGGAATTCGACCTAAAATCGCCTCTAAAGCATGGGTATGTTCTTCATCAGACAAAAATAACCGCGAAACAAAGAATTGGTTGAGATATGGCCGTAAGACAATCAACTCTTGAAAGGATTGTAACGCCTTAGGCCGGAAGATATGAGTTCCGTGTTCATCTTCATAAATGGGATAGTGAAGTCCCGGTCGGATTTCTTCTTCTATGGAAAGAGAAGTCTGTTGTTTCAAAGAAATTGGTTGGTGTTTGTACTCTTGATAGAGGGTTAGAAGTTCACGAGCAGAATAAAACATTTCTAGGTATCCATGGCCTTGTAGACTAATTTCGAAGTCTGGTGCATGAAGAATGATTGCCATCATATCTTCAAAAGGGATTTCACGGGAGATGGTAATCCCCTTTATTCCCTGTTCATAGAAATAGTGAGGGTCAAAGAGATTGGTATTTTGTGTTCCTGGTTGGTAAATGATTTTATGGATGAGACCGTATTTCTTCGCCACGATGGCGACGGTATAGTCAAAACAAACAATCCCATCGAAAGAGTATTCCTTTAGTTGTCTTAGGGTCTCTTCTAACAAGGATAGGTCATGTTCATAAATAACAGTGTTCATCAAAAGATAAGCATGCATTTCCTGTTCTCGTAAGACTTCAAGGATGGACGCAAGTTCCATCACTTGGAAACTCTTGTGAACCGCAGTGGAGAAGGAGGAAACGGGTAAAAGCACCCCATGGACGCCGAGTTCCTTGAAGTGCTGGATTTCTTTGGGATCATAAAGATGGGTTATGACTTGCATGGAGATCACTGCCGTTTCTGACAAATACACATACCGTCTCCGGTATCTAGAAAAGTACATTGATAAGTTGGATGAACCGAAATCCAATCGATAAAGCGGTTGATTTTACGAACCAGTTGTTTTAAATCTCGGGTTTGTGGGAGTTTCTTCCCTGTGACATATCCGTGAAAATGAAGATTATCACAAACAATGAAGCCCCTTGGTTTTAGAAAGGGTTCAAAGCGCTCAAAAAAGGCCTGATACTGCGCTTTTGCGCCGTCGATAAAGATCATATCATAGGTGCGAAAATCGCTGGTATCTATGGTTAAAGCATCGCCTTCAAAGAGGCGAATCGAAAGCGATGGAAACTTTACAAAGTTTTGTTTGGCTTGTTCAATCATCTTCACATCACGCTCTATGGTGTCAATCTGTGAGTTTTTCACAAGGCCCATGAGAATGGAACTATATCCCACTGCACAACCGATTTCTAAGATGGATTGGATGGGATGGTTTTGAATGAGTTGTTTGAGGACCTGAAATCCTTCGTCGGAAATAATCGGAACGTTTTCACGAATAGCACGTTCTTTGATGGTTTGGATTAGCAAGAGGTTCATTTCATTCATCATTGAAAAGGGCGAAGAAGAGTACAATCTACTCTTCTTCGGGTTGATTTTCTTCGTCTTCAGAAGCTTCTTGATCTTCGAGATATCCTTCTAGAACTTCTTCAATGAAATTCCATTCTTCTTCGGATTCAATTTCGTATAATTGTCCTTCATCACCGTCTTCTGGGTTGAAAGATGCGGCGTAATATTCGCCGGATTCATCCCCCACAACTTGGTAAACAACATACGCTTTTCCAAATTCTTCAGACTCAAATGTCATGATGATTTCGCATTGGATTTCTTTCCCGTTTTCATCTGTTACTGTAAAAAACTCTGAACCGTGTTCCATGTGTTCCTACTTTCTGCTATCGAGATAGCTTTGTAATATCACCGTTGCGGCGATTTTATCGACGTGTTCTCTGCGTTTTTTTCGCGAAACGTCCGCTTGGAGCAATACTTGATTGGCCATTTTTGATGTCAGTCGTTCGTCCCATAAATGGATGGGAATCGAGACGATTTTTTGAAGATTATCTTGGAATTCTTGAACAATTTGACCTTGAAACCCAATCGAACCATCCATGTTTTTAGGCAATCCTAAGACAATCAAATCTACCTTATTATTATCAACAAATTGCTTGAGATAGTCAAGAGCAATTTGAAAATTCCCTTCATCAAATCGAAGGGTTTCTAACCCTTGTGCAATCAGGCCAAGTGAATCTGACATAGCGATTCCAAGGGTTTTATTTCCCAAATCTAAACCGACAATCCTCATAGCAATCCTTTGACCATTGCGAGGGCTTGGTCTATCGCTTCGATGTTTTTTCCACCTGCTTGAGCGAAATCGCTACGTCCGCCGCCATTGCCTCCGCAGAGGATAGCAGCTTGTTTTACGATGTTTCCGGCGTGAAGATCACTTCGTGTGGATTTTGCGACAAAAGCCACTTTATCTTCTCCTTGTGAAGCAAGGAAAACAAAGCCGTGTTGCATTTTATTCATCAATGCATCAACAATTTGTTTCATCGCATTCACTTCGAGACCATCAACACGACCAACAAAGGTTTGATTTTGAATTTGGTCGAATAATGGATCCATTGTTTGAAGCGCGAGAGATTCCTTTTTTGATGAGAAAGTGCGTTCTAATTCTTTGACCGCTTTTTGAAGTTCTTGAACTTCTTTTCGTTTATTGAGGACGTCTTGGTAACTGCCAATGAGTTCTACTTGGTTGGGAGCGACAAACTCAAGTTCGATGTTGAGATCCTTCGCTTGTGCTAAGATTCCATTGGCTTTATGAAGTACGTTTTCGATATCTTGATTCAATCCTTCTAAGGAATTGATCATCAAATCAACGTTCCGGTTGGTGAGAGCTTCGATTCGATAAATGCCTGACCCAATCGAAGCGATGCTACGAATCGCGAATCGTTCAATCTTAGCAATATCATCCACATGGGTTCCACCACATAAATCAAGCGTATACTTTAAATTGACAACCCGAACTTTATCCCCGTATTTTTCCCCAAACTCCGCAATGGCGCCTTTCGCGGTCGCTTCTTCCACACTCAATTCTTCGGTTGTTGTTTGATGGGACTCTTGAATCATATCATTCACAGTTTTTTCAATCTTGAGGATTTCTTCTTCTGTGATGGGTTGATAATGATTGAAGTCAAACCGTAAGTATTCTGAAGTCACTTGGGAACCTTGTTGGCTGACATGACTTCCTAAGACATCGCGTAAGACTTTAAACATCAAATGGGTAGCGGAGTGGTTATAGGTCGTTAACCGACGTTTTGTTTCATCAATTTTGGCAATGACGGTTGCGCCTTCTACAGGAGCATTTTCGATTTCACGGTAGTGATGTAAGAATTGTCCATTCGGCAATTTCGAAACATCCGTAATATCTAAAGAAAATTGATCATTGAAGATGACGCCTGTATCCGCAACTTGTCCCCCACTGGTCGCATAGAAAGGCGTTTTTTCTAAAACTATCCCTTCTTCAAATACTTTGATTATCTTCGTTTCCACAAGCGTTTTTTCGTAGCCAACAAAGGTACTTTTCGCATGGAATTGAAGAAAATCGACGTTTTGACTCTTCATGGATTGTTGATCTTTACGAGCATTTCTAGCACGTTCTTTTTGTTTAGCCATTTCATTTCGAAATGCGGTTTCATCCACTTGGAATCCCCGTTCCTGTGCATACTCAATCGTCAATTCAATTGGAAAGCCAAAAGTATCATAAAGTAAGAAGGCATCTTGTCCAGAAATGATTTGATTTTCACTGTTATCCGCCATCATTTCAAAACGTTTTTCCCCTGCAGCTAGGGTTTCTAAAAATTTAGTTTCTTCTGCGTGAATGACCGTTTTTATAATGTCGGCTTTGTCAATCAAATAAGGATAAAAATCCTTCATAATCCGCACGACATCATCCACTAATTGATCCATAAAGGGTTCATTCATACCGATTTTACGACCATACTTCACAGCTCGACGAAGTAGTCTACGAAGAACATAGCCTCTGCCTTCATTGGATAAAATCGCTCCATCCGCAACCGCAAAAGAAACGGTACGGATGTGGTCAGCGATGACTTTAAAGGCCATTTGGCCCGTATACTTCACGTGTGAAATACGTTCAATATGTTGAATAATGGGATAGAACAAATCCGTCTCGAAGTTCGTATCAGTTTCCTGTAAGACACTTGCAAACCGTTCCAATCCCGATCCTGTGTCGATGTTTTTATTAGGTAACTCTGGATATTCATGGCGAGCTAGTCCTGGTTTTGCATTATATTGGGAAAAGACGATATTCCATACTTCAATATATCGATCATTGGGAATATCATTCGCAATAGCGTCTTTTGTAAAATCGCCAAACTTTGGTCCTCGGTCAACGAAGATTTCGGTACAAGGCCCACAAGGACCTTCCCCGATTTCCCAGAAATTGGAATCTGCGGTTGGGATAATATGAGATTCATCGAGCCCTAGAGAAATCCACAAATCCTTGGTCTCTTGATCGCCTGGATAAATCGTTACATATAACTTCTCTTTGTCAAAACCAAACCATTTTGGATCGGTGAGTAATTCAAACCCCCATGTTACGGCTTCTTTTCGAAAGTAGTCCCCGATTGAGAAATTCCCTAACATCTCAAAAAACGTGTGATGACGTGCCGTCTTCCCAACATTTTCAATATCATTGGTGCGGATACATTTTTGGGCATTCACCATCCGTGGATTCTTCGGCGCTACTGACCCATCAAAATATTTTTTGAGTGCCGCAACCCCAGAGTTCATCCATAGTAAAGTAGGATCATCGTTGGGAATCAGACTCGCGCCTGCTTCGAGACTATGACCTTTGCTTTGAAAAAACTCAATCCACATGTTCCGTATTTGTTTTCCAGTCATGTATTTCATATTAACACCCTCCAAAAAAAGAAAAACCGCCCTAAAAAAGGACGATTGCTCGCGGTACCACCTTTGTTCCGGTTCTCACCGGCCCTTGACTTCGTTAACGCCGAATACGGATGTGTTTTCACATCTCTTGAAAGGAGCTTCAACTCATTTGATTGCGTTTAGTTTCACCAACCCTAAACTCTCTACATCCAACCGAATGACTTTACTTGGCTTTCGCATTGATTTATCTCATTATACAATAATGTCTCTAAAATTGCAATTTCTTTTGATTTGAATTACTGGAGAATTCGCTCCAAAACAAAGTGAACTCCTTGATCGTCTTTTATCACTTCAACAGAGTCGATAAAGAGTCCTGCTAGTTCGATTCCAGACTCTCCTAAAAGCGACCACCCATAGGTTTCAATTTCTTGTTCCCGATGCTGATTCATCTTTTTTACAAACTCAGCTTCATGAATGGGATTGATCTCTTTCACGTCAATGGTAATTCGGTCAGCAGTTTCTGTTTTTGTCACATGAAGTTTGAGATCATGAATGCCTCGATTAAGAAAAAATACAATAATCTCACCGATGATTTTCGAAATTTTTAAATGTTCTTTATGACTCATTTGGGATCTCCTTCTTTCGCTTCAACGAATGTGTGAAAAATGGGAGCTAATACCGCCGCTACGAATCCAGCTGCGAAGCCATTATTATATAAATCAAATCCCCCTTGAAATTGAAGGGCTCGAGAGGTAATCAGTAAATGGACGAATCCAGCAATGACACCAGGGATAAACCCGAACCGACCTGCTAAAGGAGCTAATCCTGTGACGAATAATACGGCTAGAATCGGACCCATGGTCCAATTGATGGAGGGGATGATGAGGATAGCAAGCATGGCTCCTAAAACGACAGGTAGTGAATTTTTGGGGTGTTTTCCGAATGCCGCAAAGCCCATAATCGTAAGGATCGCACCCATGACAGGACCATTAATCTGAATTGGGGTCAATAAGATTAAAATAGCAGAGAATAAACCCATCAACCCAATATTAACGAATGTTGCTTCTAGTCCTGCATCACGGACAAAATCGGTGACTAAGCGACCAGTTTTTTGCAAAATGACACCATATTGACGAAATAGGTTTTGTTGTTTCATCATCCCTGCAGCGAGAAACCCTAGCGATAAAACAATGGTCGCAATCATTAGGGTCATGTGATATTGGTTATTCACTTGACTGGGAAGAGGTGCCATCGGCGAAAAGGTTTGGATAATCCCGGTTGAAATCATCGAAAGTACGCCCATCGAAAAGCCCGTATTATACAAATTATAACCTTGATGAAACCGTAAAGCGTGGGCGTTAAATGCTGGTAAAAGAAATCCAATCAAAACTCCTACGAGAATCGCCACAAGGATATTAACCCCAGCAGGAAGTCCAACGCCGAAGATGAGGAAACTCACAATCGGAGAAATTCCACTCGAAAGTAACATGACGAGGACATGGTTCTTAAACTCGGTTTTCGTGGCTCTGGAATACAGATAAATCCCCACATACATGGGTAATGCGTTGTATAAATTTTTGCCAAAGAAGGCGAATCCAGCAATCGTCAAGAGACAAGCAAAAATCGGCCCAGTCATTTTAATTTGCAGTTTATAAAGTAAATATAGATTCAATAACAATGTCGTCGCAACGTTAAACAAGGTTGCGGCTAACCCACCGACCAGTAAGTAATCGGTTAACAATATAGACGGACTCGATAAAATCGCGACATAGCCATTCCACAAATCTCCTAAGGGAGAAATGAGTAAGGATAGAACGAGTAAGACAGAAAACAGGAGCGGCAAATACATCGCTTTCCGTTGATTAATGAAAAATGTTTTGACCACGGGTCCTCCTCTATTCATCCATTAAAATATCATTCATGGAAACCGTCCGTGTAGACCGAACATCCATTTCTTCTGTTAACCATTGTTTTAATAAGGTATTCCGAATGGGTTCTTCTCCCATGATTCCTTGTCTAAGGGAATAGGGATCGCCAATAATGATTAAGTGCTCTTTCGCTCTTGTTACTGCAGTGTAGATTAATTTCCGTTTTAACATCATCCAGTGTGACGATACCACAGGGAAGAGAACCATTTTAAATTCCGAACCTTGTGCTTTATGTACACTGACTGCGTAAGCTAATGCGATGTTTTCAAAGTCTTTGGTATTGTATCGGACTTGATTGCCGCTGAATTCAACCACCATTTCTAAGTTTTCAATAATTGCAACGACTTTGCCAATATCGCCGTTCATAATTCCGTCTTCCGGTTGATTCACTAACTGAATCACTTTATCATTTAAGGCAAAGGTTTTCGACCCAGAAGTGATGGTTTGATGGTGATTCTTCGCTTGGAAAAGGGCTTGGATTTGCTCATTGACGAGGTCAATCCCCGCACTTCCTTTGTACATCGGGATAAGGATTTGGATGTCTTCATGCAAATCGTAACCCTTAGTCATCGCTCGTTTCACTAGATTTATGATGTGATCTAAGACTTCTCCTTCTTTCGAACGAATAAAGCTGAGTTCGGAAGAAGAAGAGAGAATTTGTTCGGATAACTCCTGATGTAAAATCTGATAAGCGAAATCAATGATTTTAGAACCAGCTGCTTGACGGTGAATTTTCGATAAATGAATCACTGGAAAATGACCGCAAGCAATCAAGTCTGCTAATACTTGACCAGGACCAACACTTGGAAGTTGGTATTCATCCCCAACAATAATAACCTTCGTGGTCTTAGGAAGAGCTTCAAACAATGCTTTTGCAAGTAAGATATCCATCATGGATGCCTCATCAATGATTAATAACTGGCAATCAAGAGGAGCATCCGCATGATAACTAAAGGTTCCAGTAAAATCATATCCGAGTAAACGATGAATCGTTGTCGCCTCATATTGTGTCGCTTCACTTAATCGTTTCGCTGCTTTCCCCGTTGGAGCGACGAGCTTGATTTGTTGTGAAACTGTTTTTTTATTCG
>CAZABW010000006.1:12443-16740 GCA_964483655.1 uncultured Candidatus Izemoplasmatales bacterium | reverse complement strand
GCTTTCCCCGTTGGAGCGACGAGCTTGATTTGTTGTGAAACTGTTTTTTTATTCGGGCTGAGGGAAACAAATAAATCGACCACCGCTTTGACAATGGTTGTCTTTCCGGTTCCAGGTCCTCCGGTGATAATCACAAAGGAATGTTTTAAGCTTTCATAGATGGCTTTTCTTTGATCAGAAGTGTATTGTATTGTCCCATGAGCTTCATAAAGTTGAATGGCTTCCTTGATGGTTGCTTCATCCCACGTATGCTCTTCTAACAAGTGATATTGACGAATCTTTTTTGCCAGTTCGACTTCGGCTTCGTAGAGATGACGTAACATGACGACATCGCCAATCTCGACAAGTCGTTCCTCATCAATGAGTTGTTGTAATATGGATTCAATGGATTCTTTGGTGACTTCGTTTTCGCCACGACGCAAAAACGATAACGTATATTCCATTAGTTTGGTCTGATCGAGTAATGTGTCCCCAAACTTATTCATATATTCAAACATCAAATAAAAAATCACAGCACGAATTCGCAAGGGCGAATCAAAAGCAAATCCCATTTTTAAGCCAATCTCATCTGCGCGCTTAAATCCAATTCCCTCGACATCATCGATTAAGATATAGGGGTTCTGTTTTAAGATATCAACCGTCTTATGACCATATCGATTTACAATGCGCATACTCATTTTAGGAGATATTTCAAATCCATACAAC
Source organism: uncultured Candidatus Izemoplasmatales bacterium (assembly GCA_964483655.1). Taxonomy (GTDB): domain Bacteria; phylum Bacillota_I; class Bacilli_A; order Izemoplasmatales; family Hujiaoplasmataceae; genus JAUXXX01. The sequence continues at coordinate 16,035 of CAZABW010000006.1, read as the reverse complement.
CAAATAAGCGTTGATTCCATTTGTCGATTGTCAACTAAAGTTTGATGAATCTCTTGTTTTTTTTCTTTAGACATTTTCTTTACTTTGTCCAAAACAGATACATCATTCGCAATTTGATCCAAACAATCTAGACCAAGTGTAGCGACAATCTTTTCTGCTGTTTTTAACCCGATTCCCTTGAAAAGACCACTTGCTAAGTATTCGATTATGCCTTCTTTGGTATTTTCCAAGACGCGTTCAAATCGTTGTGCTTTATATTGGGTTCCATATTTGGGGTGATCGACAATCTCACCATAAAATTTGTACCTTGTTTGGGTCTCTAACTTAGGAAAAAACCCACTGATGACAATCGTGGGTTCGTGGTATAACAAGTGCATTTCCGTTGTGTCGATGATTTCGAGTTTTAAAACAGTATAGCCGTTGTCTTCTCGATAAAACAACACAGATCGTATGAGACCTTCTACATAGGGCATACTTCGTCCTCTTGAAGTTAAGATTTCATGAATTGTTCGATTTCGTCGACTTCCTTGATAATCGCTTGACTCAAATTTTGTTGTCCTGTTTCCGTAACAAGAACATTATCTTCAATACGAATGCCAATGCCTTCTTCTTCGACATAAATCCCTGGTTCTATGGTTAAGACAATTCCTGGTTTGAGAGCTTGATCATAGGTCCCAACATCATGGACATCCAACCCTAAATAATGGCTGACATTATGGTAATAATAGCGATCGATTTGGGTTAAGTCGCTAATTAAGCCGATTTCGAGAGCTTTCTTCGCTAATAAGGATTTGGCGTATTGATTGAGATCAGCCATGAAAATACCGGGTTTTACAAATTCAATACAGGCTTTATTGACATCTAAAACCATTTGATAAAGTTGTTTCTGTCTTGCGCTAAAGGTTTTGTTAGCAGGGAATGTCCGTGTAATGTCCGATGCGTATTCTTGATGAAGAGTTCCTAAATCGCATAATACGAGTGAATGATCTTCAATGACTGAATCGTTTTCCTCATAATGAAGGGTCGTCGCATGAGCCCCAGAGGCGATAATCGGATTAAAGGAAAAGCCTTCTGAACCTGCATTTTGAATCGTGTATTGAAATAACGCTTGAAGTTGGCGTTCGTTTTGGCCTACTTTGACACTTTGGTATAAGGTATGAATGCCAATCTTTGCATATTCAATGGCTTGAGACATCGCTTGTATTTCAATAGCATCCTTAACCATTCGCAACGCATCAATGACTTGATTGGCGTTTTTTACACTACATTCGGGATAACTCGCTAAAAAATCCACCATTCGTTGAAATCCATACGATTTCGCTAAGGGTTTATGACGATATAAATCAAGGTAAATGGTTTGTGGTGTCCGAATCAAAGCCTTCCGCGAAGCAGCCATGACTTGATTGGTTAAAAATCCATCAAAGGCATCTAAAAAGAAAATATTGGACTCTTGAATTCCACTCACTTGAGTGGCTTCTGTTTTGGTCATCCGTTTCCCAAGCCATTTGGTCGCATAGTCACTCGCCTCTTCAATAAAGAGGAATTCAAAGGTCTTTGACTCGCCTTTTAGTAAAACGAGAATAAATTGTTGTTTCGCTAATCCGGTAAGGTAAAAAAAGGATTTATTAACCGTAAAAGGATAATACTGATCGGTCGTTTTGTGCGGTGCTTCTCCTGCAAAAAGAATCGTGCAAGAACCGACTTCTACCATATCTAAATACTTTTGACGCCGTTTTTGAAAATGTTGAACACTCATGATATCACTCCATTCCATCCGTTCCATTATAGCACAAACGGTTTATTTCTAAAAGGATTCAAAAGAAAATGAAAGCAGAAATCCCCGATTTCTGCTTCGTTCATTAAGGTTGAAAATGAATCCGAATCGTTCCGTTCGATGTTTTTAGGCGAAGGAGATTCGTTTTTGTAGGATTGATGATTTGATTCCCGATTTTTAAATCATCTAGATAAATTGATCCATTGGAGGTAGCGACATCAATCTTGAATTCGTCTTTATCACCGATTATGGTGGTTTCAATCCCGCCATTCGATGTCGTTGCAATCATGTTATGGGACTCTACTTGAGTTAATTTAATCTTGCCGTTGGAGGTTGTGAGATTACTTGCATTTTCGATGCTGACATTTTGTAAAGTGATTGCCCCATTGGAGGTTACCAATCGTAATTCATCCATTTGAGGGACATTTAGAATCGTTAATTCCCCATTGGAAGAACGTAGTTCGACATTTCCCAGTTGAGTTAAACTGTCGACGGTGATTTTTCCATTCGAAGAACGTACTTCTAAGTCATACAAACTATCTAGAGGAAGATATAAATGGACATCTAACACTTCTTGATTTTGAATCCACCAAAACCAACCGAATGTAAAGAAACGAGGTTCTGTTTGATTTTCAACTTTTAACGTGGAGGTAGTGGTATCAATATCAAAGTAATCCCGTTCGGATTGGTAGTAAATAATCCGGATTTCATCGTTTTCTGAGGGATGAACATAGACACTACGATTGGACATTAAGAGATTGATGGAATCAAACAAATCTTCGTAGGTCACATCAATTTGTTCGTATTCTTCATCTGCTGATCCTGGAACGGATCCCCCGTTAATAAAGTAGAACGCTCCAAACAAGAATAATCCTGTTATGATTAATAAAATACTAATTTTCCATGCTAATTTCATTGCTTTATTCTCCTTTTCTAATCCATTGCTGGACCATTTCTAATAATTGTTCTAATTTTGGTTTTGATTCTTTAATAAGCCATCTGAATAAGGTGATTCCAAGTAATACAATTCCTGAGCCCATTAATAACAAGCCGACGAACAAGAAAATCGCATTCAAATCATAAGCGGATTGAATTAATCGGAAAAACGCAAATCCAGATAGTGAGAATCCAGAAGCTAATAATGAAACCCCCACACTCCCCATAATAACCACAAACCATAAGAAGATGAGATAACCAATGATTCTTACTGAGGTCGAGAACACAGTTTGTAATTTGATTGGTTCTTTCGCTTTCACTTTTTCTACAAAGGAATCATCTTTCTGAATATAGCGACAAATCTTTTCCACACTTCCTAGTTCGTGGATAAAAGTCTCTTCATTCGCTCCCGAATCGATTGCATCCGCAATGATTTCTTCGTAATATGACAACACTTCTTTTGGATCAGGGCATTTATTTTTTAGTAATTCAAGATTGAGTTTATGTAAAAATTCATATTTTGTCATGTTCTCCCTCATTTCAAAATAAATTCGTAAATCGATTTGATTTCTTCAAAGTCAATTTGAGCTTCTTTGAGTTTTTGTTGCCCGCGGTTGGTAATTCGGTAATACTTGCGTAAGCGAGATAAGTACTCTGTTGTATAAACATCTGCATATCCTTGCTCGAGTAATCGTTTTAAGATGGGGTATAAGGTGGATTCTGAAAGTTCCATCACCGAGGAAACATCCTGGATGATTTTGTATCCATAAGAATCTTCATGCTTCAATGCCGCTAATACAACTAGTTCGAGAAATCCTTTTTTTAATTGTGCATCCATGGCTATACCTCCTTACGCATTATACTATACATTACATAGTATTA
>CAZABW010000006.1:0-12343 GCA_964483655.1 uncultured Candidatus Izemoplasmatales bacterium | reverse complement strand
TGTGCATCCATGGCTATACCTCCTTACGCATTATACTATACATTACATAGTATTAAATGTCAACTAATTTTTTGTAAATATTTGCAAAAAATGACAAAAAAAACCGCGTTATTCCACGCGGTAGTTTGCTAACCATTTTACTTTCTTTCTCCATGCTGATGGAATGGGTGCGATTTGAGCGTAAATCGCTCCAATCATCAAAGCCCGATCAGCACTAGATCCCCCAAGTAAGATATTGTAATTAACTGCTTCTTCAAAACTGGATGTGTGATACAAAATATGGAAGATGAGTGGGATTGCTTCGGGAAGGAACGCTTCTGTCCCTGCATAATTCGCTAAATATTCATCCGCTGATGCATACTCAAGGCCTTTCTTAATGGCTTCTTGGATATGATAGGGAGTAATCGAAATCACTTCTTCGAGTGATTGGCGTAATGACTTCGTTTTTAACTTAATAAAAAGTTGGTCAAACGCACGGAAAAATTGATTGTAATCTGCATCATCGGTGAATGCTTGAGCTAAATACCAAGCATAATCATTGGGCTTATTTAATTCTTTGCAAACCAAATAAGGGACAAATCCGACTAATTGTTTGTCCGTTTGAGAAATCGGTGGAAATGGATTCCCAACGGTTGGTAGTAAGAAGTTAATGATTAGTTTCCGCCCAAAAGAATCGACCCATCCTTTATAAGGACCACCTGGTTTGATTTGTTGGTAAATCATCTCCATATATTCTGTTCGCGAGATTTCTTTTCCTTTGGATACGGCTTCATACAACCAATGTAGAATTTCTCCTTGGAAGGATAAATCACCAACCCTTGCATAAGGATAACGGAAAAACGCTTTGGAAGCACGATCAAACACATCTTTGCTTGGGGTTTGGAATAAAAGCGGTCCTTCTTCTTGGAGTTCTTTGAGTAGTGCTCTGTCATTAATTAAATGGTATCCTAGGCTAGCAGCATTGGCTATTAATGCCCCTTCAATGTATTGTTTCATGAAATATCACCTCAAGACTATTATACACGAAATCGCTGTTTCAAAAGTCTTTTACACAATTTTGTTTATGAACTTTTACGCTTTTTTTGGAATCGAATCGAGAAAAGCCCGACAATTGCACCATAGAAAAGTAACATCCATAGAATATTCTCAGGATAGTTTTGAATGTTAAAAAGACTACCTAAGAAAACAAGCAAAATAACGACAACAAAACGTGAAAAGAAGGTTAAAGCAAGATAACGAGAAGGTTTGACTTTTGTTAATGATAACGTGTAGTTCATGATGGATGAAGGGAACAGTGGGTTGGATAGAAACAAAAAGATGATCCATGTTGTTTTTCCATGTACGATTTCCATAAACCGTTCCCCAAAGGGATGCCCAGCCACTCGTTTTTCAAACCGAGGTCGTAAATAGGTTCGAATCAGGTAGTAAATGAGAAGCATTCCAGTGAAAGACCCTAAAGTTGAAAAAAGAATGGCTTCCACAGTTCCAAGTAGGGCTCCATGTAAGGCAGATAGCATCGAAACATTAAAAGCAATAATCACAGTTAGTGGAAGTGAAGGTATCATCGCCTCAACAAATGTCAAAACAAACGCCAAAATCGGCGCTAGCCATGGGTATTGACTTGCAATGTGTTGAATAAATGAAATGATTTGCTGAATCATGCCTACCTCATAAGTTGGAAAAAAAGCATCCTCGCGGATGCTTTAAAGATTAAATTAAAGAGCCGAAATGTTTGAGCGTACGAATCATTTGTGCCGTAAATGACATTTCATTGTCGTACCATGTGAAAATCTTCACTAATTGTTTGCCATCCACTTCCATGATTTTCGTGGATTGAGCATCAAACAATGTGCCATAACGGATGCCGATGGTATCGCTTGATACGATTGGATCTTCTGTATATCCAACAGTTTCAGATGCACTTTCTTTCACTGCATTGTTTACTTCTTCGACTGTTACTTTTGTATTTAACTCAACAACTAAGTCTACGATGGAACCAGTAATGACTGGAACACGTAATGCAACACCATCTAATTTTCCTTTTAAGCGTGGTAATACTAAACCAACCGCTTTTGCTGCTCCAGTAGTAGATGGAACGATGTTAGCCGCTGCAGCACGCCCACGACGAGAAGCAATCCCTGCTTTATGAGGTCCATCAAGGGTAACTTGGTCATTGGTGTAAGCATGAACAGTGGTCATGAATCCTTTCACGATGCCGAACTTTTCATCTAAAATCTTAGCGATTGGTGCTAAGCAGTTTGTTGTACAAGAAGCTGCAGAGATTACCGTTTCTTTCCCGGTAAGAGTATTTTCGTTTACACCAAACACAACGGTGGGAACTTCTTTTTCTTTCGCAGGAGCACTAATGACAACGCGTTTTGCACCAGCTTGAATGTGTAATTCTGCTTTTACTTTTTCTGTGAAGAACCCTGTGCATTCAAGAACAACGTCTACACCAAGGTCTTTCCAAGGTAAAAGGGCTGGATCTTTTTGCGCAAATACGGGAATCCGTTTTCCTTGAACAACTAAATTGCCGCCATCAAATCCTACTTCATCTTGGAGATAACGTCCTTGAGAAGAATCGTACTTGAGTAGATAAGCTAATTGTTGTGCATCGGTTAAATCGTTAATTGCGACAATGTTAAAATCTTCTTTTCCCCACATTTCGCGGAACGCTAGACGACCGATTCGTCCAAAACCATTGATTGCTACGTTTAATGACATGGTATTCCTCCTAATTAATATTGATTTCTTTGTCTTCTGTTTCATTGTATCAAATTATCTTGATTTTTACAAGAAGTCAACACGGATAAAACGTTTTCAGGAGCTTGCCTATAAAAAAGAAAAAAGCCAAGGTTAATTGGCTTTTTATGGATTATTGGGACGAATCCGTTTCAGTTGTTTTGCGGCTTCACGAATACAATTTTTGTATTCACAATTTTCTTGGCACTCGTCGCATTGTACTTGTTCACGGAATTTTCTAGGAATAAACGCCCGGATTTCATCTTCATTGTATCCAGTTTGCATAATCTTTTCATTCACTATGATGGGCCGTTTCAAGATCGTCGGATTGTCGATGATAAAGTCGGCTAACTCCCCAAAACGCATTTCTTCCGTATCTAGTTGATTGTCTTTAAAAATCTTTGAACGCGTGGAGATGATGTCTTCAAACCCATTTTCTGAGAATTTTAACATATTGATGATATCTTCACGGGTCAATTTGATGCCAACAATGTTTTTTTCTTTGTAAGGGATCTTGTTTTCTTCCAACCACTTCTTTGCTTTTCGGCAAGAAGAACAACTCGAACTTGTGTAAAGGGTTATCATCTCATGTCCTCCATTCAATCAATATAGCGTTATAATTATACCATAATCCGTAGGATAATAAATACTTTTTTCCAATTTAGTGGTATAATATTTTGCATATCAAACTATTAATGGCAAGTGGAGGACAAACTTATGAACTGGGATTTAACGTATCATTTTCAATCACTGGATGATTTTGAAAAAGCATACCAAACGACGTTATCCATAATCGACGAGTTAGGTACATATAAAGGGAAACTTCATGATGAAGATTCGTTTGTTCAATATTACCTAACACAAAAGAAAATGCAAGAAATTGGTCTCCGTGTGTTTCAATATGCCAACCTTCAAAGTGACCTCAATAAAAAGAATCAACCCAATGCAGCGAGACAACAAAAAGTCCAATTAGCTTTTTCTAAGTTATCTCAGAAGATTGCGTTTGAAGAACCCGAACTCATCGCCTTGGGTAAAGAAAAAGTTTTCGAGTTTGTATCCAAACATGAAGAGCTCTCCGAATATCGATTCGGATTTGAAAAGTTATTCCTCAGACAAGAGCATATTTTGGATGATAAATCGGAAAGTTTATTAGCTAATTTTACCCAACTTCGGTCCATTGGACGGGACTTGTATTCTTCCTTAACTGTAGCTGATATCGAACATGGGGACGTGTTTTTAGATAATGGAGAGATTGTAACAATCACCAATAGTAACTATCAAGCTTTCATCCAAAAATCCAGTTCTGCGAATGAGCGCAAAGAAATCTTCGAGTCCGTGTTTTCTTATTATGAAACACACAAAAATACCTATGCATCGATTTATAAGACGGTCCTTCAAAGTAATGTTGCGATGATGAAATCACGCAATTATTCTTCCTGTTTAGAATCTTTCTTATTTAATAATCAAATTCCTGTAGAAGTATACGAGTCGTTAATTCATGTAGCGAGATCCCATACGAGATCGGTGAAGAAATACCTTGAATTACGAAAGAACTTTCTTGGTTTAGATGAAATTCATACGTATGATCGTTTCTTACAACTGGTCAAAACCGATCGTGAATATCCTTATGAAGAAGCAAAGAGACTTTTCATCGAATCATTATCTTCCTTCCCTGCTGAATTTGTGGAAAAAGCAAAAGAAGCATTACGAGATGGATTCGTCGACGTCTACGAACAACAAGGAAAGCGAACTGGGGCTTATTCTTCCACGATGCCAAACATGCACCCTTTCATTCTACTAAACTATTCGAATACCCTGGGAGACATATTTACCGTTGCCCATGAAGCAGGACACTCGATGCATTCGTTATACACTCAGGAGAACCAACCTGCCAATTTACAAAATTATACGATCTTTGTCGCAGAAGTCGCTTCAACATTTAACGAGCATCATTTACTTGACTACCTCATTACTCAAAGTAGCCTTGAAAAGGAAGAAAAAATTGCACTACTTCAACGGGCTATTGATGATATTCTTTCTAAGTTCTACCGTCAATCTCTATTTGCTATTTATGAGTTGGAAGCCCATCGTCTAGCAGAAAACAACCAACCGATTACCGCTGACGTTTTAAGTGGAATAATGATACAACTCTATCAAGAATTTTACGGGATTGATATCGTGAAGGAAGAAATGAAGCAATATGTATGGGCTTATATTCCTCATTTGTTTAACACACCTTTCTATGTCTATCAATACGCTACTTGCTATGCTGCTTCATTAAAACTTTATGAAGAAGTAAAAAACAACGTTCCAGGTGCATTTGATCGCTACATCGGTTTATTGAAGTCAGGAGGAAGTGATTTCCCCATGAATCAGTTAGCTCAAGCAGGCATCGATTTAACGAAAGAGGAACCGTTCTTAGCGGTTTGTCATAAGTTAGATGAATTAGTTGACCAGTTAGCCATTGTCATGAAAGAATAACCGTGATATAATTACACAAAACAATGATTTGGAGAAGTAAAAAACCACTTCATAATTAGCGACTTTGCGAGGGTGGAAGGCAAAGATGAATGTTTTTGAAATGGACCAAGGAGTGATGCTAATCCCATCCGTACTTCGGCGTTAACGAATTTAAGTGCTAGTCTTTATTGACTAGAATTAAGGTGGTACCGCGAGCAATCGTCCTTACGTAGTGAGGACGATTTTTTATTTGGAGGAATAAGATGAAACGAATTGTCTCAGGAATCAAACCGAGTGGAACGTTAACACTTGGAAATTACATTGGCGCGATCAAGCGCTTTGTGGAACTGCAACATCAAATGCCCGAAGATGAGTTCTTTCTCTTTGTGGCGGATTTACATGCGATTACGGTTCCGCAAGATGCTCCCAAATTACGAGCACGTATTAAAGAAATTGCTGGGATGTATTTAGCGAGTGGTTTAGACCCGGCACGAACAGCATTGTTTATCCAATCTGAAGTCAAGGAACACGCTGAACTCGGATATCTTTTGCAATGCTATACGTATATGGGCGAGTTGGAACGGATGACCCAGTTCAAAGACAAAAGTAAGAAACAAGAGATTGGGATTACATCCGCCCTCTTCACCTACCCTGCATTGATGGCTGCTGATATCATTTTGTATGATGCTGATTATGTCCCTGTAGGCGACGATCAAAAGCAGCATTTGGAATTAACGAGAGATATTGCTTTACGATTTAATAAACGCTATGGGGATTTCTTCAAGGTTCCTGAACCTCTCATTCCAAAGACAGGGGCGCGAATTATGGATTTACAAGATCCATCCAAAAAAATGTCGAAGTCGGATGAAAGTGATCGCGGATATATCTCGTTGTTTGATCCAGCCGATGTCATTAAAAAGAAGATTCGTTCGGCGGTTACGGACTCGATCGGTATCGTTCATTATGATGAAGAAAGTCAACCGGGAGTCGCGAATTTAATGAACATCTATAGTGTGTTATCAGGACTCGATTTTACGGCTATTGAAGAAAAATACAAAGATCGAGGGTATGCCCCTTTTAAAGAAGATTTATCTGAACTGGTGGCGAAGGAAATAACAGAACTGCAAGCTAGGTATGAAGAGATTCAAAGAAAAGGAATTCTCGATACGATTTTGGATGAGGGAAGAGCCAAAGCGGAGTTTATTGCTCGTCGCAAGATGGACAAATGCAAACAAAAAATCGGTTTAGGTCGAAAACGCTAAGTAAAACGCCTTGATGGAAGTCCAGTCAAGGCGTTTTTTTTGATGAAAAAAAGGGAGTTTCTTAATCAGTAGAGTTACGATATAATAGATGTGCTGAAAAAAGAAAGGTTCCTTATGAACAGTGTAACGAAAAAACGATTCTTATCCCTCTTCTTCATTTTAATCAATGTCGGTGTCATTGCCTGGATTGCCCTCCACGAATTTCAAGGATCCTCTGGTCTTCGTTTTCGTGATATCATCCAAGTTTGGATTCAAAACTGGATGTTTTTTGTCTTTGCAATCCTCTGCATGGTCGTTGCACTTGTCAGTGAAGGTCTCAAATATTTCTTTTTAATTAAAAAGGCAACTGGACAATCTAGGTTTTATCTTGCTATGAAAACAGCGATTGTAGGGAAATATTATGATAATATTACTCCCTTAGGAAGCGGGGGTCAAGCCTTTCAAATTTACACATTATATAAAGGCGGAATTCCGAGTGGAATAGCTTCTTCGCTCCCAATTTCGGGGTTCTCCATGATGCAAATCGCATTTTTCATCCTTGGTTTAAGTTTCTTTGTGTTCAATGGAGATGTCATTACTGACCCTGTGTTTCGGATTCTTGCTTTTATCGGGTTAGGATTCATGATTTTTCTCCCTTTCATGGTTGTCTTGTTTATCTTACTTCCCAAAGTAAGTACCGCCACAGTCTTCTTCATTGCTAAGATTCTTAAAAAATTACACCTTGTTAAAGTCGAGCATCGCTTTGCTCGAAGAATCTTACGTTCTCTTGGTGACTTCAAAGTGAGTTTAGGCGAACTGATGACTTCGAAATTAACCGTTATGATAACGCTGGCATTATCGATTCTTTATCAAATTGCGCTTTGTTCGATTCCCTATTTTGTTATCCTAGCAGCTGGATTTCAAACAAACTATCTCGACACCTTAACGTTAACTTTGTTTGTTTATTCTGCCATTGCCTTCATCCCTACACCCGGAAATGCTGGGGCAGCAGAAATTTCCTTTACCATCATTTTTACAGCGATTCCTTCCGCTGCTATGTTTTGGTCAATGATGCTTTGGCGATTCGCAAGTTATTACCTATTTATCCTTGTTGGATTTTCCGGAATGCTCATCTCTCAAATTAGGGGTCTTCAAGATACCTTCCCAAGAATCAAAACACTGCCTCCACGCGAGGAAGAAGAAAATTAAAATGCGACCGCGGTCGCATTTATTTTTTCTTATTGTACTCGATTTGATTGATTTCGTTGATTAAACTCTTTAATGCTGACAAACAATCTTCTTCATCGTTTCCATCAACTTGTATCTTGAACGTAACTTGTTCTGGAACACTTAAGGATAACACACCCATAATCGATTTCATATTCACGGATTTTCCTTGGTATGTTAAGATCACCCGAGATTGAAAGGCATTTGCCTTAGAAACGAGCTGAGTCGCAGGACGGGCATGTAATCCATGGGGATAAGCAATTTTAAATGTTGACTCAATCATTACAATCCCTCCCTCTTCGCTGTCTGAATGGTGGTTAATAGTGCCATTGCGTCAAACGGAAACATCATCTTGATGTTATTGCCACTGACAAAAATACCTAATGCTCCTAAATCTTTGATTGCGACCAAATCACATTTGGAAACTTGCTTGACTTGGAACCGAATTCTTGCACCATCGTGATCTGCTAAAATAATGTTATCCATCCCACCTAGGTGTTCTAGACAATACTGAATCGCTTCTTCACTCATGGGTTGAATTTTCGTAGTTTTGTATTTATAGGCAATAAAAAGCACTACAATCACTGCAACAAGAGCTAGAACCAATGCGACATAGGGTAATATTTTCATAAACTCATCTAACCAAGCAACAGCATCTCCTGAAGGAGTTCCACTGTTATTGCCTGGATCAATTTCAAACTCATCTAGGGCTACGAGCCAGTCTCGTAATGAATGAATCATATCCTCATCACCTCGCTTCTATTGTATCATAAAATCACGAACTCTCAAAGATGGAGAATCAAGATTTTGTTCAATCGTCGGAATGTGATTGAATCTATTGAAACTTCACCGTCTATCAAGTATAATGAATAATCAAATACGTGAGGTGGCAAAGTGACAAAAATTGTGGAAGCGATTATTGAGATTCCCATGGGGACTCAAAACAAATATGAGATTGATAAAGTTCGCGATCGGATTAAGTTAAACCGGGTACTATACTCCAAAATGACTTACCCGGCAGAATATGGATTTATTGAAGAAACCTTAGCCGATGATGGGGACCCGCTTGACATCCTCGTTTTAGCTACGACACAAACATTCCCAGGTTGTGTTGTCGATGCGAGAGTTGTTGGTTATTTAGACATGCTTGATAATGGCGAACGAGATGAAAAAATCATCGCTGTTGTGGATGCTGATCCGCGGTTTTCCCATATTAACGACATCACCGATATTCCCAGTTTACAACTGAAAGAAATTAAATTATTCTTCCGTACCTACAAGGAATTACAAGCCGATCATGACGTTCAAGTCCTCGATTACTTTGATCGAGAACATGCGATTTTGCTGATTAAACGATATCAAAACCAATTCAAAAAGAGTCATTAAAAACAATCGGAGACTTCATCACGAAGTCTCCATTCTTTTTTGGTTTAAATCGTTTGATGAACAATTTGTCCGTTCACCATAACCATATTCGTTTTGGTTAAATAATGAAGTGGATGCCCATCCCAAATGACGATGTCCGCATCTTTTCCGACCTTAAGTGAACCAACTCGGTGATCAATGCCATTGATTTTTGCGGCGTATAATGTTACCGCGCGTAAAGCCTCTAATTCTTCTAACCCTTCGCGAACAAAAATTCCTACTTGTGTCAAGGCATTCGCCAAATGAATCACTGGATGATCTGTCATAATGGCAAATTCCACCCCTGCATCGTGTAATACTTTCGCTGCTTTGAAGGTTTTATTACGAAGTTCGTATTTGGATTTTGACCCTAATGTTGGGCCAATAATCACGCGAGTTTGGTGTTGTTTGAGGTAATCCGCAATTAAATGTCCTTCCGTCGCATGCTCAATCGTTGCATTGAGTCCAAATTCTTCAATAATTCGAATTGCCGTTACGATATCATCTTGTTGGTGTGCATGAATTTTTACTGGAAACCCACGGAACACCCGAGATAACGAATCCCATTTCATATTGAACTCGGGTTTACTAACATCTTTTCCTTCTTTCAGGTCTGTATCATACTTTTCAACTTTTGCCAAGTAATCTCTAGCTTTTATTAAAGCATCTCGCATTAAAGCGGCTGACCCCATCCTTGTTGCTGGCGTTTGGTTTTTATTCGAGTAAACGCGTTTGGGATTTTCTCCTAGTGCCATTTTCATCGACGACTCCGCTACGACAATCATATCATCTATCGTTTTACCTACTGTTTTTAATACACAAAAGGTTCCTCCGATGACGTTCCCGCTTCCAGGTCCGGTCGCAACCGTTGTCACACCTGCTTCCAACGCTTCTTGGAACGCTACATCTTGTGGTTTGATAGCGTCAATCGCACGTAGTTCTGGGAAGATGGGGTTGGTCATTTCGTTTCCATCTGCTCCCTCGAATCCGATTGCTTCTTCGAAAATACCAATATGACAATGGGGATCGACAATCCCTGGAGTGGTAAAGCGTTCTTTGGCATCAATGAGGGTGGCATTAGGATAATTCGCCCCATCCAGGTGGCCAATTGCTTGAATGATGCCTTTGTCTACGAGTAGATCTCGAAGTTCGTAATTGGTTTCTTCCATGGTAATGACTTTTGCATTCTTAATAAGAATCATATTATTCCTCCTCTGGATAGTGAATCACAAATTGAGTCAAAGCATGAACTCCATATTTCATAGCCGCTTCATCAATGTCGAATTTAGGGTGATGGAGTCCATAGGATGTCGCTTCATTGTGTTTCGTTCCTAACCAAGCAATGGCTCCTTGACGATGCATAATATAGCGACTGAAATCTTCTGCTCCCATCGAGGGTTTCTCAATGAACTGAAAGGCCTCTTCTCCCCGGGTTTGCTTGATGATTCTTTCTAACTTATAAGCCACTGCTTTGGTGTTGATGGTGGGGTCGTACGTACGAACATAGTCCAAAACCCCTTTTGCATGGTAAGCAGTAGCGAAATGATTCACAAGATGTCGCATTTCATTTTCTATAAAGGATCGAACTTCATTGGAAAAAGCTCGTACCGTTCCTTCCATCACTGCTGAATCCGCAATAATATTATGTGCAGACCCCAACGAAACTTTAGCAATCGTAATCACTGCGGACTCCACCGGAGAAATCCGTCTTGACACCAACTCTTGAAACGAAAGAATCAAGTAAGAAGCCAATAATGAAAGGTCTACTCCTAAATGCGGATATGCCGCATGAGTTCCTTTCCCTTGCAGGTGGATTTTGATCGTATCCGCAGACGCCATGGCTTCCCCTGGGCGTAAGGCAATCATTCCGCTTGGGTGAAGGGGGCTAACATGGAGCCCAAAGAAACATTCCACATCATCGACTTGTCCAGATTGAATGATGCCATATGCACCTCCGGGATCGGGACCTTCTTCCGCTTCTTGGAAGATGAGTTTTACAGTACCCTTCCATAATTCACGATGTTTTTCTAGAAATCTTCCCGCCATGAGTAACATCGAGGTGTGAGCATCATGACCACAGGCGTGCATCTTGCCATTCGTTAACGAGCAATAAGCATGTTGGTTTTCCTCTTGCATCGGTAAAGCATCCATATCAGCTCGAAGGCCAATCACCGGTCCTTCCCCGTTATGAATCGTCGCAACAAGGGAAAATAAACCGACTTCAAGAACTTGGGTAATCCCGTATTCTTGAAGTTTTTGTTTTACAAAGGCACGCGTGTTCGGTAAATCAAACCCGACTTCAGGGTGTTGATGTAAGTGTCGACGTAAGTGAATTAAATCTTGTTCCCACGATGAATCGATGAACATCTTGTTCCTCCTTCAATTCTTATTTGTGTTCTAAAAGAACCATTTTCCGTGAAACATAAAACCCAGTGATAAACATCAAAATTCCAGCGATGACCGATGGCCACTCGGTGATGAAGTAATTCCAATAATTGAGATAGATGGGTTCTTGTGAATCGTATAATGCAGCACTATCAGGATGATGAATTTGTAAGAATAATACCAAAGCTGAGGCAAACAAGAAACCAAAGATGACCGTCATGCTTTCTGAAGGATACTTACTGATGATTTTGTCTAGAAGACGACTTGCAAAAAAGATTCCGAGAAGTCCTCCAATTGCAAAAAATGAAATGACGAACATGTGGTAGCCGATTTGTGAGAAATCAAAGATATTTCCAATGACATTTGTCACTATCGCGGTGTAATATCCAACCACCATTAAAAGAGCTGACCCTGACACCCCAGGAACAATCATGGTTGTTGCTGCTAACGCTCCTAATATCAACAACAGAAAGACGCTAGATTCGTTCACAGGGATGGTCGTTATAATCCCTTCCTGGGAAGAGCTTTGTTCAAAGAGG
This sequence comes from uncultured Candidatus Izemoplasmatales bacterium, assembly GCA_964483655.1. GTDB lineage: Bacteria > Bacillota_I > Bacilli_A > Izemoplasmatales > Hujiaoplasmataceae > JAUXXX01. The sequence continues at coordinate 345 of CAZABW010000006.1, read as the reverse complement.
AACAATCCGATGACAAGAGCAAAAGCGACTCCCGCTAGCACATACGCTGCTTTGGATTGGGTTTTTACTTGGATGGTAGTTCCTAACTTCTTTAATCCGCCAATTAACAATCCAATAAAGAAAAGGAGTGTTGCGAAGGAGTTGACATTTAACAACCATCCGATTAACCGAGCAAACACCACGATGGCTAAAACAATACCGAGGCCAATCGGAAGTAGATAAAGAAAGTGTTTTTTCCAAGATTGGAAGAAATGACCAATCGCATGAAGCATCGGTTGATAGATTCCTAAATAAATAGCTAATGTCCCACCACTTAATCCAGGAATGATAAAGGCGATTCCAATT
>CAZABW010000005.1:1731-73320 GCA_964483655.1 uncultured Candidatus Izemoplasmatales bacterium | reverse complement strand
TTTTTTTGTGGTTTTTTTGTTCGTCTTATATTCTATTCAGTTTTCAAAGACCGTGCGCACTCTTCAGGCGCTTTTATATTCTATCATACGAGTATCGCGGTGTCAACTATAATTTATCGGTTTTTAAGGAGAAAATCGACTCCTCTTTTATTTGTAACTATTATGGCTATATTTAGCCCCAAACAGGTAACACCTCCCCCATTAAAAAACGCCTTTCGGCGTTATTTTAATCCAAACAAACGTAAGATGTCATTGTATGTCACAAAAATCATCAATCCAATGAGCAAGAAGAAGACAACCATGTGGAGGAAATTTTCCACTTTTTGATTGGGTTTCTTGCCGGTAGCGAGTTCATATCCAATAAAGACAATTCGTCCCCCATCCAATGCTGGAATCGGTAACAAATTCAAAATTCCTAAATTCACAGACAGTAAGGCGACCCAAGATAACAAAACTCGGAATCCTCCTTCTGCCGCATCAGAAGTGGCTTGATAAATCGCGATGAATCCACCTAAGTCATCAACTCCAATTTGACTACGAACAAATAGTTGACGTAGGGTTGAAAAAATCATTGTCGAGTAACTAACCAACTGCCCTCCAGCAGAGGAAATTGACCCAAAAAGGGAGAATTCATTGGAAGGACCAATCCCAAGTGTTTGCATGACTAAAGCCGATACACCAATAGCAGGTAAAACATCCTCCCCATATGCGGTGTATTCAATCGGATCGAGCACAACTCCCTCCCGTTCCAATACAATAACGGCTGGTTCCTCTTCAGAAGACCCGGAACGGTATTGATTGGCATAGACAATCAAATCTTCCCACGATGCGAATGTTTGATCATTAATGGAAATGATTTTATCTCCTGACTTAAAAACATCCACCAAGTTTTGATAAACGGGACCGCGAATGATTAATTCACTTTCTCCTGGAGTCGAAGTAAATCCAAGTCCATAGAAAGTATATAGCTTATAAATAGGCCCAACCGTGATGACTTGACCCATCCGATCAATCGTGAAAAGATACCCATTACTGGAAGGTATTGCGAGTGCTGTTTGAATCGTCGATTGATCCGAATCATTGGAACTCCACGCTTCTACAGGAATCCCGTTGATTTCCAAGACAATGTCACCAGGTTGTAAATATTCTCCTGCCGGCAAGTCTGCACTGACAACTCCTAATTTTGTGGAATTATAGTTCGCCACTCCATAAATAAGGAATAAGAATAATAGCACAACAAAAGCTAAAACAATATTCATTAAAGGGCCAGCTACAGTCGTTAGAAACCGCTGCCATTTCGTTTTGGATGAGAAATTCCGTTCATAAGGGGCAATCTGAATCGTCCGTTTTAGAAAGGTATATTGAGCATTCCGTCTGACAGGATATTGATTGATATAGAGAGGTTCGTTATCTTTCCCCTGTAAATCAATGATCTCGATGGTTACTAAGGGACAATCGAGATAATCGGGATGATTTTTATCGACAATAATCTGATCCACAAATCCATGTTGATCCAAATGTAATCGAACGGTATCCCCTTTTTTTACAATGGCAGATTCAATTTCTTCCCCTGCCATTGAGACAAATCCGCCAAAGGGAATCGCACGAATGGAATATGTCGTTTCACCGATTTTTTTAGAGAACAAACGGGGTCCCATCCCTAAAGAAAACTCATAACATAAAATCCCGGCTTTTTTCGCAAAGTAAAAATGTCCTAATTCATGAAGAGTAATCACAATCGATAAGATAATGACGAAAAGTGCGATATTTCCTATTACTTGTAATATAGCTTGCATGATAGCTCCTAACAATCCTCGGTAAGCATCAATGTTTCACTTACTGATTGGATTTCATATGTAATTTTTGTATGAGAGAAACGGTAATACGTTTGAAACAAGGTATAGCATTGAAACAGACAATCATCGACTTTGTGCTTCTTTCAATCTTGATTATAATCCAAATCCTTGGATGAATCCATACAATATTAACAGTGTCATCGCTGCGTATAAACTCGAATCAAAACGATCCAGTACGCCCCCATGACCCGGAAACAAATGAGAGAAGTCTTTTACTTCAAAACTGCGTTTGAGTTTGGAAGCCACTAAATCCCCTAGTTGTGCCACAAAAGATAAGAACAGTGATAAAAGGACAATGAAAACGGGAGGAATCGAACTTGGAAAGACGGGAAAGATGATGGCGTAAACACTTGCAAGTCCTCCGCCAAAAACCAATCCAGCTACGGCGCCTTCAATGCTTTTCTTTGGGCTTACTTTGGGAGCGAGTTTATGTTTTCCAAAACGAATCCCAAAGAAATACGCAAAGGTGTCTGTTAGCATCGCCACAATCAATAGATAAAGCATCGAATGAAGACTAACAAACCGTAAATGAGCGAATGCCGCAAACCCTAAACTACCATATAAGATGATTAAGAGTTGATTGCCAAAATCGATTGCTTTATACTCATCTACCATCACCATAAAGAAGGACTGAACTAAGATAATAATCATAAATCCGCCTAGCAACCACTTGGCCTGAAGATTGTATCGTGCTGTTAAAACCACAAGTGTAAACAAAAAGGCAGTTAAAAGAATGGTGGATAAGCGAACCACCCACGGAAGGCGGGTGTGATGAGAAAAGAGTTTTGTTAACTCTATCGCCGCAACAACGGATAACGCAAAACAAGCGATATCAAAGATATAATAATAATGCCCAAAGATGAGAATCGGGAAAAACAGAAGCGTGAGGATAATGCCAGTTGAGATTCGTTGTTTCATCGGTTATCCTTTCAGTCCGCCATACCGGCGTTCTCTTTGGTGATAATTACGAAATGCTTTCCACAATTCTTTCTTGGTAAATGCTGGCCATGGTACTTTAGTAAAATAAAGTTCACTGTAAGCGGCTTGCCAAAGTAAGAAGTTTGATAAACGAATTTCTCCAGAAGTACGAATGTATAAATCAAGCGGTGGGAGATCTTTTGTCAATAAGTGTTGTTCTATGATGTTTGGGGTAATAGCCTCAACGGATAGTTGATTGGAAGCGACTTCTTGAGCAATCTGTTTCACCGCTTCTGTCAACTCATAATACGAACCGTAGTCAAAACAAATATTCAGAATCATTCCTTGACGATCTTTGGTTTGCGTCACCATGCGTTCCATAATCTCTAAGTTTTCTGCTGAGAGATTGGTTTTTCTGCCTGAAAACATCACTTTAATGTCATACTTTTGGAAATCATCTTGGAAGCGTCGTTCAAATTCCTTGGGCATGGTCATTAAAAAATCGACTTCATCTTTTGGACGTTTCCAGTTTTCCGTGGAGAAAGCAAAAACACTTAATGCTTTCACTCCCGCTTCAGAGCATGCTAAAGCAATGGTTTTAATGTTCTCAATTCCTACTTGATGACCAAAGGTCCGCGGCATCCCGCGTCGCTTCGCCCAACGGCCATTGCCATCTAGTATAATCGCAATATGTTTGGGAATTGTGATGGATGAATCCAGTTTACGAAAAAACATGCACTTCACTCCGTTTCGAACCCATTATACACTAAAAGTCGCATTTTGAGGTAAGGTTTTGACAAGAAAAAAGACCATCGCTGGTCTTTTAAATGTGCATGATTTCTTTTTCTTTCTCTGCGGCCGCATCATCAATCCGTTTGACAAACTTATCGGTGATGGTTTGGACTTCTTCGAGATAAATTTCTAACTCATCTTCACTCAACAGTTTGTCTTTTTCCATTTTCTTGAGTTTATCAATCGCTTCCCTACGAACATTCCGAATGGCTACTTTGTTTTCTTCCGCCATCTTATGTACCATTTTCGCATTTTCACGGCGACGTTCTTCCGTCATCGCTGGAAGTATGAGACGAATACCAACCCCATCATTGGATGGATTAATTCCGAAATTGGCAGCTTGAATCGCCTTTTCAATCTTGATGAGTAAAGATCGATCATACGGTTTAATATAAATTTGGTTTCCTTCTGGAACGGAGATTGAGGCTACTTGATTAATCGGTGTTTCCACTCCGTAGTAATCAACAACAACTCGTTCCAACATTTTTGGATTCGCGCGCCCAGTACGAATTTGTGTAAATTCGCGGTGCATCGCTTCCATGGTGTGCTCCATTTTTTCTTCTGCGTGCATTAAAATTGTTTCTGGCATCGTTTATCCCTCCTGATGATTTTTCGTGATTAATGTGCCAATCGGATGGCCTAAAATCGCATTGCGAATGTTATCATTTTGATTCATATCAAAGACAAAAATATCGATATTGTTATCATTGCATAAGGCAGCGGCTGTTGAGTCCATCACTTGTAGTTCGTTCTTCAAGACTTCTTGATGGGTTAAGTATTGATACTTTTTCGCATCTTTAAATTGTCTGGGGTCTTTATCATACACTCCATCAATCCCGTTTTTCGCCATGTAAATCATCGATGCGCCAATTTCCGCGGCGCGTAAAGCGGAAGTCGTATCGGTAGAGAAGTAAGGGTTCCCCGTCCCGCCTCCAAAGATGACAACATATCCTTTTTCGAGATGACTGATGGCTTTTCTGCGGATGTAAGGTTCCGCAACTTCGGGAATATTCAAACTAGACATGACGCGGGTTTCTAAACCAAGAGCTTCTAGAGAGTTTTGTAATGCTAAGGCATTTAATATCGTTCCAATCATGCCCATGTAGTCCGCTGAACTTCGTTCAATGCCCATTTCTGAGGCGAGTTTTCCACGAAAGATATTTCCCCCGCCGACAACGATTCCAATTTCTACGGTGTTTAAATCGACGGCTTTTTTGATTTCTGAAGCGATGTTTTTAACAACGAGTGGATCAATTCCAATCCCTGTGGCTCCAGCTAATGCCTCACCACTTAATTTAATCATAATGCGTCGTTTACTCATATGTGACCTCCTCAAATGGAATGGATAGAAAGAAAGGACACATGGGTGTCCTTTTCATAACAAAAATTATTTTAACGCAGACATTACTTCTTGAGCGAAGTTTTCTTCTTTCTTTTCAATTCCATCGCCAACGGCAAAACGTTGGAATGCGACAAGGCTCGCACCCTTTTGCTTCACGTATTCTTCTACGGTTAAATCAGGATTTTTGACGAATGGTTGATTCACTAAGCAAATCTCTTTTAAGTTCTTGTTTAAGCGGCCTTCAATCATCTTTAAGACGATTGCTTCTGGTTTTGGTTTTTCCGATTCTGCATTTTCGTTTAAAGCGGTGTTTGTGAGGACTTGGCGTTCGTGTTCAATGACATCCCCTGGGATATCCTTTTGACTCATGTATTTGGGATTGGATGCGGCCACATGCATAGCGATGTCTTTGGCAACTTCATCAGAACCTGAAAGAATGCTTAAAGCAATAATCCGTCCACCCATGTGTTTGTAAGCACCAAACGTTTGATTGTCTTGTTTGGTGTAGATGTGAACATTCCGAAGCGATAAGTTTTCGCCAATTCCAGACACAGCTTCCAACAATAGCGCTTGAATCGTTTTGCCTTCCACTTCAACGGCTAAAGCAGTTTCGGTGTCAACAGCATTCGATTGAATCAAAACTTGACCAATTTGAGTGAGTAACGCCAAGAATTTGTCGTTTTTCGCAACGAAGTCCGTTTCACAATTTAATTCAAATAACAACGCTTTATTTCCTTCAATGACGATATCACAAAGACCTTCGGCCGCAATCCGAGATGATTTCTTCGCTGCTTTCGCAATCCCTTTTTCCCGAAGCCAGTCGATGGCTTTATCCATATCTCCATTTGTTTCAACCAGTGCACGTTTGCAATCCATCATGCCAGCGCCGGTTTTTTCCCGTAAATCTTTGACTAAACTAGCAGTAATTTCCATGGTTATTCCTCCTCTACACTATGGTTATCATACCATAGTTTTCTATTTTTTACTAGATTGATTGATGTTCTTTAAAAAGGGAGCGTGAAGCTCCCAGTTGGATTATTGATTGGCTTTTAAAAATTCAATGAGTTCGGCTTTCTTCAAAGCAGAATACCCGGTTAAATTGGAATCTTTGGCAATTTGTTGTAATTCTTTGACTGTCATGCTTTCGTAATCAGGGGTTGCTTTTACAGCAGTTTGAACCACGACTTCTTTGACAACTTCCTTTACAACAGGAGCGTCTTGAACAGGAGCAGCTGGTGTTACGACTGCAGGTGTAACTTGGGGAGCTGGAGCGACTTTCTTTTCGTAAGGACGATCGGTCCGTTGCGGACGATTTTCTTGGTAGGGACGGTTTTCTTGACGTTTGGGTCTTTCAACAGTCTTCACTTCTTCCACAGCTTTTTCTTCTACGCTTTCAGCAGGGGCATCACTTAAGCCACCTTTTGCTTCTAATAAAGCATCAGCCATTTTGGAAACAATTAGTTTAACGCTACGGAGAGCGTCATCATTCGCAGGGATGATGTAGTCTACTTCATCTGGGTCACAGTTCGTATCGACAATTCCAAATACAGGAATGTTTAATTTGCGAGCTTCTAAGATTGCATTTCGTTCTTTCCGTGGGTCGATAATAAAGATGGCTTGGGGAAGGTTTTTCATTTCTTTAATTCCACCTAAGAATTTTTCTAATCGATCCATTTCTTTGCGAAGTCCAATGACTTCTTTTTTTGGTAAGACAGCGAAGGTGCCATCTTTTTCCATTTTGTAAAGGTCTTGTAATTTCTTAATCGATTTTTTAATGGTCTTGAAATTGGTTAAAGTACCACCGAGCCAACGTTTGTCAACGTAGTATTGGCCGCTACGAACAGCTTCTTCACGAACAGGTTCTGTGGATTGTTTTTTCGTTCCTACAAACAATACTTTGCCGTCTTGTTCGCCGATTTCAAACAACGCTTTGTACGCGATGTCGATTAAATCGCTGGTTTTTTGTAAGTCAATGATGTGAATTCCGTTTCTTGATGTGTAAATGTACTTTGCCATTTTGGGATTCCAACGACGTGTTTGGTGCCCAAAGTGAACGCCTGCTTCAAGCAGGGCTTTCATGGAAATAACGCCCATTTGTTTTTGTTCCTCCTACGGTTTTTTTGATGTGTGCCTCCACCATGGTCAACGCCTGTATCCACCCATTGGGCTCCCGGACACGATTTAGCTAGATGGTGTGTGTATTTTTTACGGCGAAACTATTCTATCAAAGATTGTGTTGAAATGCAAGTGAAATTTCTTTGTAAGCGCCAAAATCCAAGAAAAAAACCACTATTTCTAGTGGTTATTTACCAGTACTACCAAATCCACCTTTTCGGGTTGCTTGTGGTCTTGATTCAATCTCAGAAGCAAGATATTTTTCAAAGATTCCTTGCGCAACACGCTCTCCCTTTTGAACAATAACACTTTGTTTAGAGGCATTGTATAGCGGGAGCAAGATATGTCCTTCATTGGTTTCATTGTTGTAATAATCTTGATCTATGACGCCAACTCCGTTGGCTAGAATTAACTGTTTCGAGATTGCTAATGAACTTCTCGCGTAGAGTTTTAAAACTTCATCATCTTGCATAAATGCTTTTATTCCCGTTGGAACGAGGCGAATCTCACCGGGTTGGATTTCGATCGTTTCCGCGGCTTGAAAATCATATCCAGCGGAGGTTTTCGTTTTTCTTGAGGGTAGTTCAATGCCACTGTTTTGATATAAAGTGATACACTCAAACCCTCGTAAAGCGTTATTCTTAAGGAAGGTCATAACGATAGGTTCTATTACCTTCGCTATTCGAAATTAAAATGATTTTCCCCATCATATCAATCGTAATCGTAGTATTCAAGGAGAATCCTGGAACGGTTAAGACTAATTCCCGCTCTTGACTGACAAGGTCATAAGAATAGATTTTGTTTTTATCATAAAGGTATAACATGCCTTCACGGTATCCAACAATGCGTTCGCCCTTGTCACTGGCGAATGCAACTTCAAGGGTATTTGCGGAGTAATCTAAAACAACAAAGTAGTCTTCTAGATGAAGCCGTTGTAAGGGTTCGAAGACACTACCTTGAGATGGTCTTTGCCAACGAGATGCAATGAATCCGATTCTCGTTCCAGAAAGTTTCACTGGGGAAGAGAACTCGAAATAAATCGGATTGAACTGCGGAACAGGAACTAAGTCTGGATACTTATTCACATAAGGTACGCTGACAAAAGCTCTTGTTTCAGTGGACCCAGAAATTTGATTTAAGCGGAATTCATTGATTAAGACGTTATCTACGATATTGTTGAAATCACGTAACCGGGTGATATAACGGGTACTGGAAACCCGGAATTGATAATCATTATTCGTGGATGCTAATACCTTTAGACCCGTTGAGTTATCAAAAATATCTACTTGATCGATTAAGTAAGGATAGAGTCCATTTGAAGAAGTATCATCATTTCTGGTTGCTTGGTAAACAATGGTTTTCCCAGGAATTTCTGAGGAATAATAGAACGCTACTTGACGGTTGTTAGTGGAATCAATATTAACAACTGTGAAAAAAGAACTAAAGAAGAAAGCAGGGTTATCATGATTGGTCAAATCACTCTTGAAGATCCGGAAATTGTCAACCGGAACCACTTCATCTGCTTCATTGACAGTTTGAACAAAATTGCTTAACAATAATCCAGATACGGAGTTACATGAATTTTCATCGGTAACACAGGCTTGGAAATAGACATAGAGATTATCAGAGGCAATGCCCATCACATAGCGAAGGGGGATCGTCCGAGTGACTTCTTCTTTGGTTGACTTGTCGATTCGAACAATGGCGCCAAAATCATCCTCTTCTTCTGTCACAAAGAACACAGAGTCTTGATTGACAGCTAACCCGTTAATTCGTTCAACGGCATAGACTAGTTCTGCATCATCACTGTCGACGTTGGAAACATAGATTCCGCGTCCTTCACTTCCTTGAGAGAAGAAATAGACCTCATTTTCAAACAAAGCCATATTACGACCTGAAGGCGTGATTAAACCAGTGTGGTTGATATCCACACGAACAGGATTATAAATCGGAATAATGTTAATAATAAATACCAGTAAGGAGACGATTGCAAGGAGAACGATAGCAGTAATTAATTGAAGTAGTCGTGAGTTCTGGATTCGTTTAATTAGCATGAATGAATGACCTCTCTATCTAATTATAAAGTAATGGCATTATACCAAAAAGACGTAATATTGTCAAATTGAATTGCGATTTTGAGCCATAAATGACAACTTTTTTCACTTACAAGGAACCCGCTCCGGTTTGCTTGATTTGTCGCTTGAGTTCTTGTTCAGCTAAAGCTAATTCTGTGTTTCGGCGTTTGTTTTGTTCCAAACGCTCTTCACGTAATTCTTTTAAGTTTTGAAAGGCTTCTTCTTTGCTTTGACCAATGAATGCGTCTTGTGCGATTACTGTGATGTGATTGTTATGATGTTCCACAATTCCATCGATAATCACAACAAAGTATACCAGGGAATCGAGTTCTAGTTTGATATAGCCTTGATGAATGGTAGATACAATGGGTAAGTGGTTCGGTAAGATTCCATAATCCCCCGCCGTGTCAGAGGCGATGACCACCGATTGGACCGTTTCGTTATACAGTTCTCCATTCGGGGTTACAATTGAGATATGTAGCATTACTTCTTCATCCGATCCGCTTTTGCAATCACATCATCGATGCTTCCTACAAGTCGGAAGGCATCTTCTGGGAAGGAATCGTATTTCCCTTCGAGGATTTCACGGAATCCTCGAATGGTTTCTTTGACTGGCACAAACGATCCAGCTTGACCAGTAAATTGCTCCGCCACATGGAAGTTTTGACTGAGGAACAATCGAATCCGACGAGCTCGATGAACCAGTAGTTTATCTTCTTCATTGAGTTCATCCATCCCTAGGATGGCAATAATATCGAGTAAATCGTTATATCGTTGGAGTGTCCGTTGCACTTCTCTCGCCACCCGATAATGCTCTTCTCCGACAATTTCAGGCGTTAAAGCTCTTGAGGTAGAAGCAAGAGGATCCACAGCAGGGTAAATTCCTTCTTCAGAAATCTTTCGACTTAGGTTGGTGGTTGCGTCTAAGTGGGTGAATGTTGTCGCTGGGGCGGGATCGGTGTAATCATCCGCCGGAACATAAACGGCTTGAATGGAAGTAATCGATCCATTTTTCGTCGATGTAATCCGCTCTTGTAGTTTTCCCATATCGGTCGCTAAAGTAGGTTGATATCCCACTGCAGAAGGCATCCGTCCTAAAAGAGCTGACACTTCTGATCCCGCTTGTGTAAATCGGAAAATGTTATCAATAAATAATAAGACATCTTGATTAGCGACATCACGGAAATACTCCGCCATCGTTAACCCTGATAATCCAACTCGCATCCGCGCACCAGGGGGTTCGTTCATTTGCCCAAACACCATCGCTGTTTTTTGGATGACTCCGGATTCAGTCATTTCGTTGTAAAGGTCATTCCCTTCTCGAGTCCGTTCCCCAACTCCTGCAAAGACCGAAATTCCACCATGTTCTTGAGCCACATTATGGATTAATTCTTGAATCAGGACCGTTTTGCCCACTCCAGCACCACCAAAGAGGCCAATCTTTCCTCCTTTGATGTAAGGAGCTAGCAAGTCAACGACTTTAATCCCGGTTTCTAAGATCTCTACTTTCGTATTTAGCTCATCTAATTTCGGGGCTAATCGATGAATGGGCATCCGTTTTGCATGGAGCGGAATCGCTTCTTTTCCATCGATTGCTTGGCCTAGGACATTAAAGATTCTACCAAGTGTTACGTCACCAACGGGAACTGAAATCGGTGCTTGTGTATCAATAACCTGCATACCGCGTACTAATCCATCGGTGGAATCCATGGCAATGGTTCGGACCACACCATCCCCTAAATGAAGAGAAGTTTCTAAGACTAAATCAATAGCAACGCCATGATTTTCACTCGCTTTCACTTGGACATGAAGAGCATGATTGATTTGGGGCATTTGTTGATCAAACATGACGTCAACAACCGGCCCCATGACTTGGACAATTTTTCCAGTATTGGGCATAAGGACTCCTAACTGACAGCGTTTGCGCCGCCGATAATATCGGTAAGTTCTTTGGTAATCGCGCTTTGTCGAGCACGATTATAATAGCGATTGAGTTTTGTAATGATGTCTTTGGCGTTATCGGATGCATTTTTCATCGCCGTCATCCGGGAAGCGTGTTCACTCGCTTTCGCATCCAAGATGATGCCGTAAAGCGTATTTTCTAAATAGATTGGTAATAATTCATTGAGGATTTCTTGTGCGGATGGTTCGAATAAATATTCACTAACGGCTCGTTTTTCATGGGTTTTTAAATCGGTAATCGGGAGTAGAACCGTTTCTGTGATTTGATGAGTTAACGTATTCACATAGTGACTATGAACAACGACGATTTTGTCGACTAGTCCATTGATATACATTTGGATAAAAGCTTTACTCAAGGCTTGAAAATCTAAGAATTGCACTTCATCCCGAGAGGGAATCGATTCAAGATTAATCAACGGATACTTCCCACGCTTACAAAAGGAAAATGCTTTATACCCGATTGTCCCAACAAAATAATCCTCCGAACTTGGATGCTCTTGAATCAAACGAAGGAACGTTTTAAAGACATTGGAATTATAAGGTCCTGCTAATCCGCGATCACTTGTGACTAAGATATATCCTGTTTTTTTAATCGGTCGATCGATAAGGAGCGGATGTTGTAAATCAGGATTCGAAGAAAGAACGGTTTCCACAATATCTTTCACTTTTTTCACTAACGGACGAAACATCTTGACTTGTTTATCCGCTTTTCTAAGTTTCGAAGCAGACACCATGTTCATCGCTTTTGTAATTTGACTCGTTTTTCGTGTTGCGGTGATTTTCGTTTTAATCTCACGCATGGATGACATGTTGTTCCCTCCTTTTTTCTAATTAGATGAAGTCGCTGACAAATCGTGTCATAACTTGATTGAGTTGATCTTTACTAGGTAAATCTTTCGTTGTGCGAATGTGTTCTAACAATGGTTTTGCTTCCGAATCATGTTCCATGAATCGATGGAGTTCTTGTTCGAAGCGGCGAATATCTTTGAGTCGAATGGTATCGATATGACCGTTTGTTAGTGCAAAAATGGAGATAGCTTGCAATTCGAAGGGCATTGTTTGATGAAGTCCTTGTTTGAGGATTTCTACTGTACGTGCACCACGGTCCAGTTTTGCTTTGGTTTGATCATCTAAATCTGAGCCAAATTGGGTAAAGGCTTCTAGTTCACGATAACTCGCTAAATCCAGTCGTAATGTCCCAGATACTTTCTTTACCGCTTTAAACTGCGCGGCACCACCAACACGAGAAACCGATAATCCAGCATTGATTGCAGGGCGGATTCCAGCATGGAAGAGGTTCGCTTGTAAGAAGATTTGGCCATCGGTAATCGAAATGACATTGGTTGGAATATAGGCTGAGATATCGCCTTCTTGGGTTTCAATAATCGGTAGCGCGGTAATCGACCCACCGCCTAAGCGGTCCGATAGTTTTGCTGCCCTTTCTAACAAACGAGAATGTAGATAAAAGACGTCTCCAGGGAATGCTTCCCGGCCAGGGGGTCTGCGCAAGAGTAAGGAAAGTTCACGATATGCAATCGCATGTTTCGTTAAGTCATCATAAATAATTAGTACATGTTTCCCTTGAAACATGAACTCTTCTGCCATGGTAACACCGGAATAGGGTGCTAAGAATAATAATGGAGCGGGTTCAGAAGCAGAAGCAGACACAACAAAGGAGTACTCCAAGGCCCCAAACTTCCGTAAAGTTTCAACGACATTCAAAACGGTTGATTCTTTTTGACCAATGGCAACGTAAATACAAATGACATCGCCACCTTTTTGATTGATGATGGTATCCACAGCGATGGATGTTTTCCCAGTTTGACGGTCACCAATGATTAACTCCCGTTGTCCTCGACCAATCGGAACCAAGGCGTCTAAGACTTTGATTCCTGTTTGCATGGGTTGATTCACGGATTGACGATCAATGACGCCGGTTGCTTTTCGTTCAATCGGACGACGTTTTTTGGTTGTAATCGATCCGAGCCCATCAATCGCTTGACCCAAGGGATTGACGACTCGCCCAATCAGTTCAGGGCCTACAGGGACTTCTAAAATGGTCCCCGTTGTCTTCACGGAGTCGCCTTCTTTGACAGTTCCTGTATCGTTTAACAAAATGACCCCAACATCTTCTTTTTCCAGATTTTGGGCCATACCAAAAACGCCGTTAGGAAACTCGAGCAACTCTCCGGACATGGCATTGTCAAGTCCATAGACAATGGCAATCCCATCTCCGACTGAGACGACGGTTCCAACTTTTTCCGTTTGGATTTTCTTTTCGTATTTTTTAATTTGCTCCCGAAGAAGCGAACTAATTTCTAGAGGGTTAATTTTCGCCACATTGTCACCTCATTAGCGTTGTAATTGTTTGGTTAAATCTTCTAAATAATGGTTGATGCTTTGATCGAGAACATACCCGTCAAATTCCAAGCGAATCCCCGCTATGATGGACGAATCAAGAATGTTCTCAATCAGAACAATCCGTCCTGTATCCCTAGTGTACTTGGATTGCAGTGCTTGTAAAGTCTCTTTCGAAAGGGGTGCTTTGGAAAAGACTTTCAGTGCTAGTTGACGATTTTGTTTTTGTAATAATAGACGATACTCTTTGACGATATCGTCGATTTGTTCAAATCGTTGATTATCGACAAGTAAATAGAGAAAGTTTTTCACGAGTGGTTCGTCGATACACCCTTCAATCACTTGCTTTTTTGCATTCTTTTCCATGGCAGGGTGACGAAAGAACTTTCGCAACTCTTCTGACAAAGATGTTTGAAATCCTTCCAAAGTATCGAAGATTTCTTGTTCGACTCGTCGTTCCAAAGCAAGTGAAAAAATGGCGAGTGCATATTCAAAAGCCTTGCCATTCATTAGGATTTCCTCTTCGCGAAATCTTGACTTAACGTCTCTGTATAAGAGACGGGATCGATTTCTTTATCAATCATTTTTTTAGCTAACTCAGCTGCGAGAACAACAACCTCGTGAGAAAGAGTTTCTTTCGCTTTCAAGACATCGTAATCTAACTGACGTTGCATTTCCTCTTTTAGACGAGTTGCTTCATCTTTTGCTTGAGAAAGAATGCCCGCCTTTTCCGCTTCTGCAACGCGCTTCGCTTCAAGTAGTAAATCGCTTTTTTGTCTTTGTAAAGCTGCATACTCTTCTTGACGAAGTCGTTCTAAATCCAAGGCATTCGTCTTTGCTTGTTCAAGAGTCGCAAATTCTTGGTTGAGGATCTCACCACGTTTATCTAAAAAAGCGGTAATCTTTCCCCAGAAGAATTTTTTGACGATGATAACTAAAAGGACGGTCGCCGCAATTTGGATGAACATGTCAAGCAAACTGACACCAAGTGCCGTTTGTAACATTTCATTGACAGCAGCAGTAATTTTTTCAATACCAGTCATAAATAGACCTCCTTAGGATGGTCGAAAATCGATTACTTCGCAATAAGTAAGATGGCAATGATTAATGCGTAAAGCCCCGTGGTTTCCGCAACCGCTTGAGTAACCAAAGTGGTAACCAGAATTTTTCCTGATGCTTCGGGTTGACGAGCAACAGCTTCAGCGGCTTTCCCAGATGCGAATCCTTGACCAATTCCAGGTCCAAACCCAGCAATCATAGCAATACCAGCGCCGAGATAAGCCATCCCAGAAGCAAAGTGTTCATTATATTCTGTGAGAAAACGGGCAAAACCTTCTAATACATTTAATAGCATGGTAGTTCCTCCTAATATATTTTTATGCATCCGATGCCATCGATATGTTGACAAGTGACAACATAAAGAAGACAAAGGCTTGAATCAATCCAAAGAAAATATCGAAGATTGCATGAACGAAAATCCCTGCAAAAATTCCCAAAATCCAATGTAATGCTGTATATACCATAATGGATACAATAGTACCGCTCATTAAATTCCCAAACAAACGCATCCCCATGGTTACAGGAGTAGAAATCTCTCCTATCAAGTTGATGGGCAACATTAACGGGCTGATGACTAGGACGGGACCAAGTAAGGAACGAAGTTTCTTTTTCAGTCCTTGATATTTCATCTCGGAGAACTTAATCATCACTAAGGACATCACCGAAAACGAGAGGGCAACCCCAAGATTTGCCAGTGGGGGATTCAACCCAAATAATGATACGGTATTCGCAAAAGCTAAATAGATTAAAATGGTGAATAGATAAGGCGCAAAAACTTTAAATCGACTTCCTGGTAACTGTTCTTTAATGAACTTATTAAAGGTATCCACAAGCAGAATCATGGCAAGCATAAATCCCTTCGGAGCTTCTTTCGGATTTAGGCGGTCTACTTTCTTCCCTATGAATATAAACGCAATTCCTAACACCAAAATGATGATGACAGATGAAACTAGGTTTGGGGCAGGTTGAGCAATCAGTTTAAAATTATCAACCAACATCATCCCCTCCTTCCGTGCGTCCAAAGATTAACACGACAGGCACTAAAACAATTCGATAAGTTAAGATTCCCACCGCTGTGAGATATACATTCCAAGATTCTGGATTTGTAGCAGTGATGTAAAGCAAAACTCCAAAAAGAACAAACCGAATCACATAAGAGAGAATGTAGTGGCGTTGGATTAATGTGGGGGCTTCTAAATATGCTCGCTTCATCCAACGGTAATTCCAAGAACTCATTAATAAGGATGCGACTGCACCTAAAAGAAAACTCGTCACAAAATCCCAGTTCGAGGTAAATAAATAAATACCTGTCGCAACGATAATCGTATATGGCCATGAAAATAAGATGGTTTTCTCAATGACGTTGGTCTTTTGTTTCATCGGTTTCTCCTTTCGTGAAGGCAATCGCCCGGATAATCAGGTTTCGAAGGCCAGCAAAAACCCCAATCACAACCAAGAGGATGGTGAGAGTTTGTTGATTGGGGAAAAAGATGGAATCCAACCATTTGCCGATAAAATAACCAATCGCCATACCGACAAAGGTTTCAGAAAAAAACTGAACCATCATGTGAATTACTTTCGCTTGTTCTTTTGATGAACCTTTTTTCAAATTCTCACTTCGTTCCAAACAGTCGGTCGCCACAATCCCCAAGTCCAGGAACAATGTATCCAATGGAATTAAGATGACTGTCTAACTTGACTAAATATACGTGTACATCAGGATGCTTATCATGGATAGCCGTGACACCTTCAGGAGCGCCAACCAAACCAACAAAGCGAATATCTTTCGCTCCTAAACGTTTGACTTGGTCAATCGCCGCTACTGCAGAACCTCCTGTTGCTAACATCGGATCGACAATCAAAACGGTTGCGGATTCGATATGAGGAGGAAGTTTCAAATAATACTCATGGGGGAGAAGGGTTGTTTCATCACGCCATAACCCGATATGACCAATTTTGGCGGTAGGTATCACAGTGTGAATCCCATCGACCATCCCGAGTCCCGCTCGAAGAATCGCGACAATGACAACTTCATTTGCTAACATTTGGCAGGTAGTTGTCGCAATCGGAGTTTCTACTTCAATTGGTTTGGTAGCTAAATCGCGAGTAATCTCATAGGTGACTAAACTACCAATTTCATTTAAGTTTTCTCGAAATGTTTTCGTATCCGTTGTTTTATTCCGGATTATTGCCATTTTATGTTCTAAAAGTGGGTGATTAATAATCGTAAGCATCGATGGAATCATTGGTGCTCCTCCTCCAACTTCGTGATTAATTCTACGCGTTTCACATGCCGTTCCCCATTGGAGAATGGAGTCAATAGAAACGTATCGACAAATTCAAGTACTTCATCAATGGAGTTGCTTCTCGACCCAACGCATAAGATGTTTGCGTTGTTGTGTTCTCTAGTCGCTTGAGCGCAAAACAACGATTGGCATGCGGCTGCTCGAACGCCCGCAATCTTATTGGCCG
This sequence comes from uncultured Candidatus Izemoplasmatales bacterium, assembly GCA_964483655.1. Taxonomy (GTDB): domain Bacteria; phylum Bacillota_I; class Bacilli_A; order Izemoplasmatales; family Hujiaoplasmataceae; genus JAUXXX01. Next base: position 56,371 of record CAZABW010000005.1, on the reverse strand, counting down.
CAATCGACATTCCGATGCCTGTTCCACAGACCAATATACCTAACTGTGCTTCTTTCTTCGCAACCAATTTACCCACTTTCGCTGCGTAAATGGGATAATCCGTTGAATCAATAGATTTGGTTCCAACGTCAACCACATCGTGTTCTTTCAGTTGCAAGTGTCGCTTAATTTCTTCTTTGTAAGCAAAACCCGCATGGTCCGATCCAATGGCGATCTTCATGAAATCCTCCTTCAATTGAATGGTTTCCTTTTTCCTTTAGGGAAAACCCTATACAATTATAGCAAAATCGCGCTTACTTTACAAACAAAAAAGAATGGGATTTCTAGGATTCTTACTTCCTCATTGATAAAATAAAACGACGGTAGCGTCGTTTTATTCAGAAGCGTGTTTGTTGTGTTCTTCTAAGAGCCGCCATATTTCGTGAGGGTGCGATACGATGAAATCCGCATGAGCATCGATTAACTCTTCTTTTTGACGAAAACCCCACGTCACTCCAATTGCTGTCAAACCGCCATTTTTAGCGGTCATCATGTCAGTTGCTGTATCGCCAACATACCATACATTTTCCTTGGACAGTTGTAAATGATGAAGTAGCGCCAGTAAAGATTGGGGATTTGGTTTGGGTGGAAACTCTGGTTTTTTGCCCCACACATCCTGCTGAGGTAGAAACGGAAAATAATGCTTTATCACCTTTAAGGTATCCTGGTGAGGTTTGTTTGATAAGACTGCAATACGAATGGAGTGACTTGCTAGTTCTTCTAGCAATGGATGGATTCCTTCGTAAGGGGTGGTGGTGTCAAATTGGTGAATCGCGTACTCCGACATATATGCATCAACCAACCAAGACTCTTGATGGTGATGGTGTGGATATCTAGCTAAAACACGCTTTACCAAAGTATGGACCCCATCACCGACAAAGTATTTAAACTCTTCATCAGAATAAGACGGAATACCTAATTTAGCTAATGGGTTGTTGACACTCGTCGCAATATCGTGGATGGTATTTAATAATGTGCCATCTAAATCAAAGATGACTGCTTGAACAGAAGTCTTCATGCTTAATCCTCGAATAATTGAATTTGTTGGTTTTTATAGTCCTTGATCGGTTGATAACTCTGGCGATGAATCGGGAGTACTCCATATCGCTGAATCGCTGCTAAATGAGCTTTTGTTGGGTACCCCTTATGTTGTTCAAAGCCATATTGAGGATATCTTTTCGAACATTCTACCATATAATCATCTCTGGCAGTTTTAGCTAGAACAGATGCCGCCGCGATGGAAATACTTAAAGCGTCGCCATGAATAATTGCTTCGTGGGGAATGGTGCATTCTTTTAAAGGCATGGCATCCGTTAACAAATACTCAGGTTGAATCGATAACTGAGAAACAGCTTCTAACATCGCTTTCTTAGAAGCCTGATAAATATTGATTTGGTCAATGATGGTCTCACTGATAAACACGATGGAATAAGCAATTGCATGCTGTTTAATCTGATCAGCTAAGGCGACTCGTTTCTTATGGGTAAGTTGTTTCGAATCATTTAATCCTTCAATAGGATAATCAGGATCTAAAATAACAGCCGCAGCAACTACGGGTCCTGCTAAAGGACCTCTTCCCGCTTCATCAAGCCCAGCAATCAAACGAATCCCTGTTTGCAGTAGCGCTAGCTCAATCTGATTCGACGCGGTCATAGGAAATCCTTCCCAATTTGCCATTTCGCAAATCAAACAAAAACAACTTCATTACGCGTTCGTAATCAATCGTACCACCTTTTTGAAGCACCCCTCTAGACCGTCCAATGGCGGCTAAGATTTCTTCATCTTCGTTTGACAAGGATTTATATTTATCCTTCAATAAGGATGGGTATCGCTCTTTCAAGTAATGAATTCCAAAAAGTACCAAATCATCAAGAGGTAAGATTTCATCCTTAATGGATCCAAGTAAAGCTAACTTTAATCCCACCATCGGATCTTCGAACTTGTGCCATAAAATCCCCGGATTATCTAAAATCTCAAAATGGTCCCCAATCCGAAGATATTGTTGAATCTTGGTGATGCCGGGTTTGTCACCGGTTTTCGTTTTATTACGGTTCGATAATCGATTGATAAACTGGGACTTCCCAACATTAGGAATCCCCAAGACCATGACTCGGATTGGACGATCTTTCATCCCTTTTTTGCGTTCTTTTTCGCGTAAAGGTGCGAGGATTTGTTCAACGACAGGTTTGATTATTGGTAGCAAATCGTCTTGAGTTGCATCACTCGATACTGCTTGCAATCCTTGAGATTGAAAGTATTGAATCCATGATTTGGTTACATGAGGGTCAGCCAAATCGGCTTTGTTGAGAATCAGTAATCGTGGCTTGTTTTTGATAATGATCGGAATATCAGGATTCATCGAGGAAATTACCGCTCGGGCATCGAGAAGTTCAAAAACAATATCAATAACGCCAAGTTTTTCTTCGACTTGGCGTCTTGCTTTGACCATATGACCTGGGAACCATTGTACTTGTTTCATGTAGATCTCCTAAAAACCAAACTTGATAATCACTTTCCCTAATAACTGCTCTTGTGTTAAAAATCCAAAATATCGACTATCATTCGATTTTGCTGTATTCGCCGAGGTGTAACCACGATTATCGCCCATAACGAAGTATTGATTCTCGCCAACCAAACCATCATATAAAAACAGATACCCCGCTCCATTGGCGCGAACATCTTCTTCGATTAACTCCCCATTGACCCAAATCCCTGTAAGACTCACTTTAAGCGTGTCTCCTGGTTTGGCAATCAATCGTTTGATTAATAGACGATTACTCATGTTGATAATGACAATGTCATCTTTTTTATAGGTCTGTGTCCAATGATAGATTAAAACAGGATCCCCATGTTCAAAGGTCGGTTCCATCGATTGACCATCGACTACGGCTGGCGCAAAAAATACTGCATTAAAGAAGACTAAAACCAAGAGAAACGTGGGAATAATCGAAAACAAATCAAACACGTCAAAAGCTTTTTTGAGTTTTGGTAGGGCAACTTCCACTTCCTCGTTTTTGATATGACGTAGTTGTTGATACCGATAGAGGAAATAGAGAAATTGTCCCATTGTGAAAAGCAAAAACAAATATGTTATGAACCCAAATAGTCTCGAAGTCTCGGAAGCATTTAAATTTTGATTCGCAAGATCGAATATAAATAACGGATTTCCTTGATTGAGAACAATCACCAACCAAACGAGGATGGAACTAATCAAAAACACAATGATCTTGCGGACACTCCGTTTTTTTAGCGTTTTATATTCCTCCAAGTCAAGATAAAAATCCATTAACTGTTTGGCTTCATCTTGCTCTTGAAGTTGTCGTTCTTCCTCATTCATGATTCATCCCTAGCCCTTCCAAAATCCCGATTAACTGCGAATCATTCACAAGTACCTCTCGTGGTTTCGTACCGACATTTCGGCTTACTATTCCGTATAGTTCAAGACTAGAAACAATCTGAGTAGCCCGATTAAAACCAATGCCATATTCCTGCGTGATTTTGTTCAAAGAACACTTTTCTTCCCGGACAACATAGCGAGCGACTTCAGGAAATAACTCATCAAGTTCGGAAGCAGATTGCGTTTCTTGGGCAATCTTAACTAACGATTCGTGGGTAAATAAATAAGCTGGTTTTGCTTGATTCTTGATGTAATCCGTTAAATGCTCGACTTCTTGCGGTGACAAAAAAGCTCCTTGAAGACGTCGAATCAAGCCGTTTTCTAATAATAACATATCGCCACGACCCAACAATTTTTCCGCTCCTGGTTGATCAATAACAACGGAGGAATCCACTTGGGTTGGAACTTTGAAGGCAAAGCGAGTGGGAATATTCGCTTTGATGCTTCCTTTGATAATATCTGCAGATGGACGTTGGGTTGCTAAAATCAAGTGGATTCCGACGGCTCGCGATTTTTGAGTGAGTTTAAGAATCGTTTCCTCAACTTCAGGTCCGCCATTAAGAAGCAAATCAGAGGCTTCCTCCACAATAATCACTAACCGAGGCATACTTTCAAATAACCGATCATGTTGCCGGCGTTCATAATAGTCTTTGACGTTCAAAGTCTTAAATTTCTTTAAGACGTCATAGCGACGCTCCATTTCATAAACAGCCCACTTTAACGATTCGACAGCCATTTTGGTTTCATCAATAATAGGTGTTACCAGATGAGGAATATCTGCAAATTGTTGTAAGTCAACTTTTTTAGGATCAATTAATAACAATTTCACTTGGTCGGGTTTGTTTTTATATAGTAAAGATGCAATAAATGAAGCGATGGCTACTGATTTTCCACTTTGAGTGGACCCTGCAACTAAGCCATGTGGCATGGCTTCAATGGAAGTATAAACTTGATTCCCATCAATATCTAATCCGATTGCCAGCAATAAAGGATCTGGATTGAGAAGGAACTTGGGGTTGTCAATTACATCTCCAAAGTAAACGGCCTCGCGTTCTTTGTTTGGTACTTCAATTCCTATGGTTGTTTTCCCAGGAATCGGTGCTTCAATCCGAATCGTATGAGCCGCTAAGTTCATTTGGATATTATCCGCAATTGAAGTGATTTTCTTGGTTGTTACACCAGCGGCTAAGGAGATTTCATAACGTGTTACGGTTGGGCCTTTGGTATAATTGGTTACTTCTCCCCCAATATCAAAGGCAATAAGGGTTTGATTAATGATATCAATATTCGCATGTACCCATTGCTCGTTTTTTTCTTTTTGTACTTCTGATTTTCGCATTAACGAAACTGGGGGGAGACGATATCCATCCTTTTGGGGTTCTTCATAGGGATTTTGTTCTGCCTCAAGGGGAGTTGAACTTCGCTTTGGCGCATCTTCTTCACCAAAAAGAAAGGCGGGTTTCGGTTCGATTTCTTCTGTTTGGGGGAAGAAAGGAATCACCTCTTCCTCATCTTCTTCCATTTTGGATCGAATCGCTTCAATATCAAAATCTTCTTGGTTCATTTGAAGGGATTGTGTTAGTTCTTCTAGTGTGGGTTCTTTCGTTTCTACACGTTCTTCCACGGCGTTGAAAAACTCATCTAAAGAGACTTGTTCCGTCAGTGGGTTAGTGTCCACTTGATCTTCTTCTATGTGCTCAATCTCACGTTTCTTCACTTTCACGTCTTCTTTGGATAATTCACCACGAACCATTTTCTCTTTTTTATCATTCGTTATCGCATCAAACTCATAATACTCATGACCATATTTTTCTTTTGCTTCTTCTTTGGTCAATTTTTGTTTTATCCGAAATGCATCATAGCGTTTATTTAAGTCTCCTTGTAATCGTTCGCTTTTTGGAATGATGACTTCATCTTTAACATTCTTACCAAAAACCGGGGATACGAATCCCCGTTTTTGGGTTACTTTATCTTCTAACGCGCTAATTCGTGGAATGAAAAACTGACGTTGGTCAGGAGTCCGACTCACGCCAGGAACGATTCGTTCAAGCTTCATTTTCTTTTTTCCAAACATGCCATTCACTCCTTCGAGTCGAGTACCGTTTCTCGGATTGCGTCAAATTTTTGCTCAATCTCTAAAGGGTCGTCTTCTTTCATAAATATTTTTTTCGAATAGACTTTATTCGTTTCTTCCCCGGTAATCCGAATGATCATCTTACAGGTTTCTTTAATCACTAGGGTAGTTGATGGTTTTAATGCGAAGCGACGGAACCAGTAAATCGGGTTCCCGTAATTTAAAATCATTTTTGCATACTCTAAAAATTTGGAGACCTTTAACTTCTGACTTAACTTCATAATTTTAGAGTTGTCTAGTGCTTTTTTCTTGTTTATAATGTCCACAAGTGTGGATATCCGACTGTTTTTGAATAAATTGATAATCTTTCCATTGACGATTCTTTGTAGTCGATTTTGAATGTATAAAATAAGATTTAACAACTCTTGAACAGATAGTTCATAAATCGGGTAGGCTGAATTCGGAAAATAATGTTTTGCTATGTCATGAATCAAATCAAAACTCAACTCAAAGGCAACTCGGAAGTATGCATTGTCCGCAACTTTCACTGTTTCCATCAAAACTTTTTGTTTTTCTTCAATCATATACCGAATGACTTCATCTTGAATCGGTTCCGCGGTACTTACATAGATTTTATCTTTCCGTTTCTTACTACGAATAAAAATCAATGCTAAAAAAAGGCTAAATAAAACAAAACCCGTTAAGAATCCTAATAAAAAATTCGAGATGGATTGTAAATCGAAGCTAAACAAGAAGATCATCTTAAAACCTCGCTATCCTACGATGTATTATATAATAAACCCACCCATTTGACAACGAGATACGAATTTACCGCGTTTTCACAATCTGAAAATTGCTTCTTTTGTGAAATTATGAGATAATGGAACCCAAGTGAGGGATTGCCATGAAGGAATACTTATTAGCCATCGACTTAGATGGAACTTTATTACATGATTTTGATACATTATCGGATTCGACCATTCAGTTTATGAAACGTGTGAAAGCTGCAGGACACAAAATTGTGATTGCGACGGGAAGACCGTTTCGGAGTAGTCGGTTCGTATATGAAGCTTTTGAACTCGATATGCCGATTATCAACTATAACGGTGGTTTAATCACCCATCCCAAAGAGCCATCCTACCCAGAAACCAACTTAACAGTTCAAAAAGAAGTGATCATTGACATCTTCGAGTCGAATCTTGCTCACATTCGAAATGCGTTTAGTGAGGTTCGAGATCATATCTACTTGTTTCAAGAAGAAAAAGCAATCGAACCCTTACTTCACCGGACCCCGGACTCTAACTTGTATTTGGGCCACCTCAAAGATACGTTAAAAGAAGATCCCAATGGCTTTATCATTATCGGAAAACAAGGACACGGCAAATATATCGAAGATTATATTCATCAAAAATATGCTGGCTCTGTCTTATCTAGAATTTGGCACTTCCCTGGTGAATTTGATAGCATCGTTGAAGTCTTTACCAAAGAAACGAATAAAGGGAAAGCATTAAAATCGGTCGCAGACTATTACAACATCCCCCAAAGTCAAGTCATTGCAATTGGCGATGGACACAACGACCTGGAGATGATTGCTTATGCGAAAATCGGTGTTGCGGTGAAGAACGCTCACCCTGATTTACTTCAAATTGCAGATATCATTTTACCTTATAACGCCAAAGAAGAAGCTGTTGTGAAGTTTTTGACTCATTTCTTACAAATCAAATAAGGAAGCCTGGGTTATCCCAAGGCTTCCTTTTGATTACTCTCAAATTTCGCTTTTGTTTTATTCGCATAGCGAACCAACAATAACATAATCGGTACTTCAGTGAGTACCCCAACAATCGTTACAAGTGCTACTCCGGGATGGAGTGGGAACAAACTAATCGCAACCGCGACAGCTAATTCGAAGAAATTGCTCGCTCCAATCATGCCTGCAGGAGCTGCAATATCGTGTGATAATTTCATTTTTTTCGCTGCTTGATAAGTAATCCAAAAGATGAAAAGGGTCTGAATGATTAAAGGAATACTGATTAAAACAATGTGGAATGGATTGGAAAGAATAAAATCAGCTTGTAAAGAGAAGATTAAAATCAAAGTAACAAGCAACCCAACCATCGTAACTTTCCCAAATTTAGGAATGACCTTTTGATTTAAAAAGTCAATCCCTCGGGATTTCATAACCCATCGTCTTGTCCAAGTTGCCAATGCAAACGGCACGACTACGAACAATAATACCGATAATGCTAATGTGTCCCAGGGAACACTCACGCCACCCATTTGTAATAAAAACCCAACGATTGGCACAAATAGCACCAGAATAATCAAATCATTTGTAGCGACTTGGACTAAAGTATAGGCAGGATTTCCTTTGGTTAGATGACTCCAAACAAAGACCATTGCCGTACAGGGGGCAGCACCTAAGAGAACCGCTCCTGCAAGATAATCCCTTGCTAAATCACTAGGAATCCAGTGTCCAAAAACAACGGAAAAGAAGAATATCGCAATGAAGAACATGGTAAATGGTTTGATGAGCCAATTAACAACCCAAGTAAGAACCAATCCTTTGGGATTCTTAGACACTTGCTTGATGGAGGCAAAATCAATCTTAAGCATCATGGGGAAGATCATGACCCAAATCAACACAGCAATCGGGAGATTGACATTCGCCCATTCAAATTGACGTAAAAAAGTTGCTAAAGCTGGGAAGGTCGTGCCAATTAATACCCCAATAATCATCGCCAGTAAGACAAAACCAGTCAGATATTTTTCAAAAAATGAGAGTTTCATAATGCTTCCTTATAATGACTTTGAATGAATGTTTTGACCTCTTCCATACTAGGTACTCTTCCTGAAACAACGACTTGATTGTCAATCACTAATCCAGGCATTTTCATCAATCCATATTCTGAGATTTTTGCTAAGTCTGTCATGTAATCTACAGTCGCAATCATGCCTTCTTGTTTCAAAACATGCAAGACCATTTGGTGCAATCGTTTGCAGTTTGCACAGCCAACGCCTAATACTTTGATATTCATTGTAGATCCTCCTCTATTTTTTAAACGAATAGCCATCCTAATAAATTAAACAAATAACCAATGAGAATAATCGAAAAGGTGATGAATCCTACAAAAAATGCTAACAACTTTGGTTTGATAACCTTACTAAGCATAACCATGGATGGAAATGACAAAGCAGTAACGGCCATCATGAATGAAAGAACCGTTCCAATCCCAACACCCTTAGAAACCAACGCTTGAGCAATGGGTAATGTTCCAAAGATATCTGCATACATCGGAACCCCTACTAACACCGCTAAGGGAACTGAAAAGATATTTTGACTTCCTAGTACAGAAGTAATCCATGCTTCTGGGATATAACCATGAATCACAGCGCCAATTCCGACTCCAATCAAAATAAAGAGCCATACGCGATGAATAATGTCTTTGACTTGTCTGGAAGCAAATTGGAGACGTTCTTTTTTTGTCAAAGGCGTATCTTCTGTGTGAACAGCAGTCGTGGTGGAATTTGCAAAGACAAATCCTTCCACATATCGTTCCATCTTAAATATCGTGATGAGACTTCCCCCTAAAACTGCCATGAGTAGCCCGACTCCAACATAAGCCAGTGCGATAGTCCAGTTAAAGATACTTGCAAGCAAAATCACTGAAGCTAAATCAACTAATGGTGAAGAAATCAAAAACGAAAAGGTTACTCCAATAGGAATTCCTGCTTTCGTGAATCCAATAAAAATCGGAATCGATGAACAGGAACAAAACGGTGTAACCGTCCCAAGCAAAGCCCCGATAATATTAGCAGGTAGTCCCTTGACTTTTCCCAAAATCGCTTGGGTTCGCTCTGGTGTTAATGCAGAGGTAAGGTAACTAGCAATAAAAATGAGGGTAGAGAGTAAGATAAAAATCTTAACTGTATCATAAACAAAATAGGCAAGAGAATGAAAGATTGCTGAGTCTTCTTCTAGTCCAATGACATGGCTCATCAACCAATGAACCAATTCTTCTAACCATTTCATTCTCAGAAGTTGGTCATTCAGCCAATTCCAAACATTAACAATCACATGCCACCTCACGAATTTCCTTAAAGGATTGTAGGAAATCAATCATTTCATCAATTTTTTGGAGATCAACATAATGTCGCTTCCAATTCTTATGACGCTCTGTTGTGGTGATTCCACAATCAGTTAAGGTCTTTAAATGATAGGAAAGTGTTGGTTGGGTAATCGGTAAATCCCTTAGTAACATACACGGACAGTTTTTACCTTGTAATAATTGCTTCAAAATTTCTTGACGATTTTCGTCACTAAGAGCATAAAACAAACGATCTAGCGAGTTCATATTCCACCTCTATATCGATATTCATCTATATTGACATCTATCTATATAGTATGCTATTTCTAAAGTGAAGTCAAGAAAAAACAGTGCTTTTTCGCACTGTGGTTTTCTTATTAATGATCATCATGGAATAACGCGTTATTACCTAAATCAAATCTCCCGCTTGGAGCAGCATACTCAAAATGGCGTTTGGCAATTCCTAGATCAATCCAGGCATAGTGATTAATCGTCCGTAATTTTGCCATGATTTTGCCTTGAATGACCAACATCCAAACTGGTTGTTGATTGACAGCGGAGGGAGCATGGTACACGTAATCCATCGCTTGTATAAACCAATCCGGATGGGACCCGTCCGTTTGGTAGAACTTTGCTTGTTCCTCTTTTTTAAGATGCATAATCGAACGAATGATTTGCTCGCGCATGGTAGGTTGCAAGAGGGGATGCCCCAGCACAATCACACAGGCTAATAAGTCTTGTTCTTGGACGAGTTCATCGCTGACGGCCTTTTTATTAAATGACCCTCCAACCCAACAAGTACCGAGGCCAAGTTTGGTTGCTTCAATCACAACCTCTTCTCCATAGTATCCTAATTTTTCAAAAAGATGAGGGTCATTTTTGGGACCTGCCATTACGATGAAATGGCTCACACCTGACAATAATCCATAACTACGAAAAAAACCACCAAATAAATCACTTCGATTTTCGATAAGTTTCATCGACAAATGTCCAAGTTTATTGCCTTTAGCGATAGCTTTTTCTATCGACTCTTTCTCGTCTTTTGAAAGGGGGATATCTCGGTATTTTCGTCGTGATTTGCGTAACAAAATTGCATCATGATTCGTCATTTTGACTCACACCTTTCTTCAATGCATTTATAATAGCAGCTTGAATGACACGTACAGAGTAAGAGGCTCCAGCAACTCCATCCACTTCAATGGTTTGACTTTCCACAATCCAATCGATAATTTGCTCCGCCGCTTCTGCGTTAGCATGATGATGTTCAAGAATTTCGATGGAAATAATACGATGATTGTGGACTTTAACACGGACTTCTGCACGAATTAAATTCGCATCATAAGTGCCGATGTAAATCCCATCTCCTACCGTCGCTAAATCAATATCATCGATTTGAATCGCTTCAATCTCATCTCGAAACTTCTCCCATGTATAGTGGGATAAAAGAACACCAAATCCAATGGTTATTACAATTGCCGCAAGTAAATATAGCAGGGGTCTTAATTTCTGCATAGAAAACAGTCTCCTATATTTGTAATAGCATTATAACGGAACGGCTTTGAAAGCGCAAACAATTGGCTTACTCATGCTCAAATGCGGAATCCACCTTTACCCTTCCCTTTTCCTGTTGGAATGGAAGGAATTCCTCCTGAAGCCATTTTCTCTAAGGTTTCTGGTTTCATGTTTTGTGCTCGTTTCATCATCTCACGTTGCTTTTCTAGCATCGTAATTAATCGATTCACTTCCGTGGTGGAACGTCCGGATCCTCGGGCAATACGATTGCGTCGCGAAGAACTACGTTCCACTAATTCTGGGTTTTTGCGTTCTTCTGGTGTCATTGAATGGATAATCGCTTCAATATAAACGAGCTGTTGATCATTGATTTTATCGGAGTTTGCTAAAGCTCCCATACCAGGTAACATTTTCAGAATTCCAGAAAGAGCTCCCATGCGTTTGATCATTTTCATCTGTTTCAATAAATCGTTGAAGTTGAACTTTCCAGACATCATTTTTTCCATCATATTCATTGCTTCATCTTCATCGATTTCTTCTGTTGCTTTTTCAATTAAGGATAAAACATCCCCCATCCCTAAAATCCGAGAGGCCATGCGTTCTGGATGAAAGACTTCTAAATCTGTGAGTTTTTCGCCTGTGCCTGAGAATTTGATGGGAACTCCGGTAACCTTCCGAATTGATAAGGCTGCACCCCCGCGAGTGTCTCCATCGAGTTTGGTTAAGATCACTCCCGTAACTTCTAATGCTTCGTGGAATGCTTGAGCAACATTGACAGCATCTTGACCTGTCATAGCATCAACAGTTAATAGGATTTCATTCGCTTTTACCAATTTTTTAATGTCAACGAGTTCATCCATTAAGGTTTCATTGATATGTAGTCGTCCTGCGGTATCAAAGATAACAAGATCAAATCCTTGTTCTTTCGCATGTTTTAACCCTTTTTCAGCGATGACTCTTGGGTTGGTTTGATTTCCCATTTCGAAGACAGGGATTTCTAATTTGTTTCCAACAGTAACAAGTTGATCAATCGCTGCAGGTCGGTATATATCACAAGCGACAAGTAAAGGTTTCTTGGCGTTGTTTTTTCGTAAGTAAGCTGCTAGTTTTCCAGCAGTAGTGGTTTTCCCTGCTCCTTGCAATCCAACCATCATTAAGGTAGAAATACCTGTTGGATTAAACTCAACGGATACTGCTTCGCTGCCCATGAGTTTAATCAACTCATCATTAACGATTTTAACGACTTGTTGACCGGGATCTAACCCTTTTAAGATTTTTTCTCCTAAAGCTAGGGATTTGACTTCTGCAGTAAAATCTCGAACAACTTTATAATTAACATCCGCTTCGAGAAGTGATAAGCGGACTTCTCGCATCATGTCATCAATATCTTGTTCATTTAACTTGGCTTTGCCAGTTATTCGGCGCATTGCCATTTGTAGTCTTGAGGTTAAATTTTCAAATGCCATACTCTCACTCCAATCGCTCTAATTCTTCAATCATCGCTTGGAATCGCGGATCTTCTAGAGCCTTCATAGTTTGTAAAATACCCATCCGCAATTGATGCTTTTCAAATAATCGCAGATGCTGTTCGTATGTTTCTAAATGGTCGACTGCTGTTTGAATTTGATCAAATGCAGCGTTGCGACTCACTCCTAATAACTCCGCAATCTCGGATAAGGAATAATCATCCTGAAAATAGTGGACAAAGTAAATCTTCTGTTTTTCGGTTAGTAACAATCCATAAAAATCATATAGTTGATTCAAGCGAATCGTTTTCTCAATCGTCGTTGACATAGATTCCTCCTAATCGAAAAAGTCCGCAAATAATCCATAAATGTAATCTTCAATATCAAAGTAGTCGATGTCCGTAATTTTTTCTCCTAGACCAACAAACGAAATGGGAATGCCTAACTCATTCCGAATGGCAAGAACAATTCCCCCTTTCGCGGTTCCATCAAGTTTTGTTAATACAATTCCTGATAGTTGAGTCACTTCTTTAAAGATCTTTGCTTGAGATAACCCATTTTGGCCCGTCGTTGCATCGATGACTAAGTAGGTTTCAAAAGGAACCCCATGTAGTTCGCGTTCAATCGTTCGCTTGATTTTATCGAGTTCTTTCATGAGATTGACTTTATTTTGTAACCGTCCTGCTGTATCACATAACAACACATCGATGTTTTTTTCTTTCGCAACGCGTATGGCATCAAAGATGACTGCGGACGGATCACTTCCCTCAGCTTTGTGAATGACTTCGCAACCGACTCGGTCTCCCCAAATCGATAATTGATGAATCGCACCAGCGCGGAAGGTATCTCCTGCTGCCATCATTACTGATTTCCCTTCTTGTTTTAAACGATATGCCAGTTTCCCAATCGATGTCGTTTTTCCAGTACCATTCACACCCACAAATAATAAAACCGTTAATCCATTGGGATTATAGCGAATGTTGGTATTTAGGATTTCGCCCTTTAAATATAAATCGAACATCTTATCCACGATTAATTGTTCGAGTTGGAGCGGTGATGTGATTTGGTTTTTTTTGATTTCTTTTTTTAATTCCTCTAAGAATAAAACAACAGTATCAACGCCGATATCCGCCATCATAAAAATTTCTTCAAGTTTATCAAACAAGGCATCATCGATTTTTTTTGATTGTTTTAAGACATCTTTTAATGAAGAGAGGGATCCTCTTCGTGTCTTCTCCATACCGATTTTGTATTTCTCGGCTTTTAGTCTTTTTTCATGGTTTCCAAATAGTTTGGAAAAAATACCCATACTCATCCCTCATCTTTCTATCGTGTCTATTATACCATAGTTTCCTTAAAATCACGCTCCGATTTCAAGCATGAAAAAGCACGACCGTAGTCGTGCTAATGGGTGTGATATCCACAATTGGTTTCATCGATACAATGAATGACTGCTTGATCATTTTGAACTAAGATATTTCCACATTGAGGGCAATCTTGTTGGATCACTTTTAACGGTGAGATGAATTTACATTTTGGAAAGTTTGAACAGCCTAAGAAACGATTCCCTTTATTTTTCCCCGATGCCGCTATCCGTTCAACTAGCGTTCCTGTTTGACAACTTGGGCAAGGAATTTGGGTGATTCGACGTTTTGGCGCGTCAATCGGTTGAGCTTTTTTGATATATCGACATTTAGGATAATCGCTACAGCCTTCAAACGAACCATATTTCCCTTTTCGAATGACGAGAGGTTGACCACATAAAGGACAAGGTTCTCCGGTTTCTTTGGGAGGGATTTTCTCCATTTGAAGTTTGGCTTTTTCGATTAGAGGTATGAAATACTCATAGAAAGATTTCACAACTTCGACGGGTTCTTCGGTCCCTTCAGCAATATGGTCTAACACTTCTTCCATGGCTTTGGTATAATTCGCTGAGATAAACTCATAGAAGAAACGCTCTAATGCATCTATGGTTAAGAATCCTTGTTCGGTTGGAACGAATTTTTTATCTTCCGTTTGGACATACTTGCGTTTGGTTAGGGTAATGATGGTTTGAGCATATGTGGAGGGCCTACCAATCCCTAAATCTTCCATGGCTTTGATTAATTTCGCTTCCGTAAAACGCGCGGGGGGCGAAGTAAAGCATTGTTTTTCTAATAGGGAATGACAAGCTAGCTTATCTCCAACTTCAAGATGAGGTAGTTTGGGGACTTTCTTCTCTTTGGTTTCGTACTTTCCATACATTTTTAAGTAGCCATCAAATTCGGGTTTGTTATGGATGGTTTTAAATTTCGCACCATTGTTATCGAATATGACAATGGTTTGTAGGTATGTGGAAGGTTTCATCATCGAAGCAACGGCCCTTGCATAAATGATTTGATATAATGCAAGTTGATCTTTTGTTAGATATTCTTTGAGAAACTCCGGAGAATATTCCAAACTTGTCGGCCGAATCGCCTCATGCGCATCTTGGACGTTGTCTTTTTTGATGGTTTGTTTTGGACTTGCTAAATATTGTTTCCCAAATTCTTTCACGATGTATTCACTCGCCTGTTTTACGAAGTCCTCGCTTAATCGGGTGGAATCGGTTCTCATATAGGTAATCAAGCCGCTGGTTTCTTCTTTTAGTTTAATCCCTTCATAAAGAGTTTGAGCAATTTGCATCGTTTTACTTGATGTAAAGTTGAGACGACTGCTTGCTTCTTGAATTAAAGTAGATGTAATAAAAGGGGGTTTCGAATCACTGCTTTTCGTTTTCGTTTCAATCGATTCAACGAAAAACGAATGTTTCAATCCCTCGATCACTTGAAGCGCTTGTTCGCGAGTTGATAATTTAGGGGTTTTATCATGGAGACGAACCAGGTCAGCTTCAAAGTGTTCAAAAACAGCTTTGATTTCGTAGTATTCTTCGATAATAAACTCTTTGATTTCTTTTTCACGGTCAACGATTAACTTGAGTGCCGCTGATTGAACTCGTCCTGCGGATTCCGATTTAACTTTATTACGAAGTAGTTTGGATAGCTCAAAGCCAATGATACGGTCTAAAACTCGCCTAACTTCCTGCGAATACACGAGGTGATAGTCAATCTCGCGCGGTTGTTCAAACGCTTTTTGAATTGCGGTCTTGGTAATTTCATTAAAAATGACTCGATGAACAGGTTGTTCTTTCACATTCAGTATTTCCGCTAAATGCCACGATATCGCTTCCCCTTCGCGGTCAGGGTCGGTTGCTAAATAAATGGCTGATGCTTTTTTGGCAGCGTTAATCAGGTCTTGAATTAAAGGTTTTTTATCGGGAATCCATTCATAGATGGGTTTAAAACGGTTATTGATCTCAATTCCGAGTCCGCCTTTTCCTTTTTTGGCAAGGTCACGAACATGTCCTTTGGATGATAAAACAACAAATTCTTTTCCTAAATAGGTGCCAATGGTTTTGGATTTGCTCGGTGATTCCACAATTACTAACTTGGGTTTCATGCTAACCACTCACTTTCATCCTATTACTTTACCTTGTCATGTGTAAGATGTCAACTGGAATTATTTGAGAAATTTGTGTGGTTTTTCTTTATTATATTAATAATAATATTTCCCAAAAAATAATAAAAAAGTGAAAGATAGCTACTCTCTCACTCGTTTGATAAATGTCATTCGGTCTTTCCCTTGTAAATCTTTCTCGGTATGAATAGAAGCATCTGGAAAATGGAATGCCGCAATGGCTCGTAGTTCTTCTGCTTTATCGTATGCATGTTCAAAAGCGATTAAGAATGTCTCTCTGACGATTGTTTTCGCTTGTTCTAAAATCTTATGATAAAACTTGAGCCCGTCTTTCCCACCAAATAGGGCTAAATGGGGTTCGTTATTTTTGATGATGGGATCTACAACTTCATCATCAGGAATATAGGGAGGATTCGAAACAATGATATCTGCTTTTCGCCCTTGGAAAGGTTCTAATAAATCCCCTTGATAAAAGGTAACATCCGCTCCTAATGCTTGCGCATTCTTCTTTGCCATTGCTAAAGCAGAATCACTAATGTCACTAGCCCAAACTTGAAGGTTAGGCTCTTCCAGTTTTAAACTGAT
Organism: uncultured Candidatus Izemoplasmatales bacterium; assembly: GCA_964483655.1. Lineage (GTDB taxonomy): Bacteria > Bacillota_I > Bacilli_A > Izemoplasmatales > Hujiaoplasmataceae > JAUXXX01. Next base: position 39,718 of record CAZABW010000005.1, on the reverse strand, counting down.
GGCCAAACAACCAGAGCCTGTCCCGATATCAAAACAATCAACGATTTGGCCTTGAAACATCTCATCATAATGAATTAATACATTCGCGACCAACTCCTCGGTTTCAAAGCGAGGAATCAACACGGTTGGAGAGACGAAAAACCGATAGCCATAAAAATAAACATACCCGATGATATACTGAACCGGAACACCCTCTTCGACATACTGTCTTATTCCTTGTTTGAAGAATTCCGCATCTTCACTTGGACACTCCTGGTGTAAGGATAAGTATAGATCGGTATTCGATAACTGAGAGAAATGGAGTAAAAGGAGTTTTACAGCGGACGCTTCTAACCCTTTTTTTCGAACAATCTGTTCGCCTTCTTTTAAGAGTTGTTGGTACGTTGCCATGCTTACTCGCCTTCTTTAGCTAGTTTCCGGCGTTGTTCTTCGGCGAGTAAAGCATCAATTACAGGATCTAATTTTCCTTCCATGACGCGATCTAGTTGTTGAATCGTAAAATTAATCCGATGATCAGTGACCCGGTTTTGAGGATAGTTGTAAGTTCTTACTTTTTCGCTACGATCGCCCGTTCCAATCTTACTTTTCCGTTCTTGGCCTTCTTTATCTAACTTTTCTTGCATCAATTGGTCATAAAGTCTTGCTCGTAGCATTTTTAAAGCGGATGCCTTATTTTCATGTTGGCTTTTCCCATCTTGGCATTGAACGACGGTTCCGGTTGGTTCGTGAGTTAATCGGACAGCGGATTTCGTGGTATTTACACTTTGTCCGCCTGGTCCAGAAGAACAAAATGTATCGACGCGAATATCTTCCATGTTCAGTTCAAAATCAAGTTCTTCGGCTTCTGGTAGTACCAATACGGTCGCTGTTGAAGTATGAATCCGACCTTGGGCTTCGGTTTGCGGCACCCGTTGAACGCGGTGAACACCGGACTCGTATTTCATTAACGAATACACTGCTTCGCCATTCATCATGAATTCAATTTGAGCGTAGCCACCTGCTTCTGAGGCCTCTAACGCCAGCATTTCAATCTTCCAACCCTTGGCTTCTGCGTATTTACTGTACATCCGTAATAAGTCTCCGGCAAAAATGTTTCCCTCATCGCCACCAGCTGCGCCACGGATTTCCACAATAACATTTTTGTCATCATTGGGATCTTTGGGAAGTAACATCATTTTTAACTCTTCTTCTAACTTAGGTAGTTCTTCATTGACTTGGGTTAATTCTAATTCTGCCATTTCGCGAATATCCTCATCGGAATCGCGAACCATTTCTTTTAAATCGGCTAAAGAACCTTCTAGTTGTTTATAACGACGATAAACAACGACGATTTTTTCTAATTGTCGTTGTTCTTTGGATAAGGCGGTTAAGCGTTTTATGTCAGAAGTAACGTTGGGGTCTAACATTAGATTGTTAATAACCTCATATCGTTCTTCAATTTGGTTTAAACGATCGAGTAGCATAATATATTTCCTTTCTTCTGTGGGGTTTCTCTCAAAAAAAACAGTGAGGACGGATTATCTTCCCTCAAACTGTTCTTCTTCATCGTGTTGTGAGAAGTGAACGCGTGTATTTAAGAACGTAGACATGTTCTTATTAAATAGTAACTCGAAGTCACCAACGGTACCTGACCGGTTTTTCGCGATGTTAATGACGATATGATTGTTAATCGTCTTGTCTTCTTCATTTTGGTCCTTGCGGTATAAGAATAAAATAATATCGGCGTCTTGCTCAATCGATCCGGATTCCCGCAAGTCCGCCATGACTGGTGTCTTATCTTGTCGGGTTTCCAAATTACGGGATAACTGACTCAAGGCTACAACAGGAATCTTTAATTCACGGGCCATTTCTTTTAAGACCCGTGAGATTTCAGATACCTCTTGAACCCGATTTTGTTGGTTGTTTTGTGAACCAGATAGTAATTGCAAATAGTCGATGACGACTAAATCAAGTTTTCCATCTTGATGCAATTTCCGACATTTGCTTCGTAAATCAGTTACTTTAACAGTCCCTGAGTCATCGAAATAAATATTTAAGGTTTGCAAGACATCCGTTGCGAATTGAAGTTTCTCCCAGTCTGGATTGGATAACTCCCCTTTTCTTAAGTTGAAATTATCGACTTGAGCTTGGCAACTAAGCATCCGCATAACGAGTTGGTCAACACCCATTTCCAAGGAGAAAAAGGCGATATGTGGCTTTTTTTCGCTCTTAGCAGCGTTTAAAGCGATATTCAATGCAAATGCTGTTTTCCCAACCGAGGGACGCGCTGCGATAATTAACAAATCGGAGGGTTGAAGTCCTAGGGTATATTGATTTAAACGGGTATATCCGGTATCAATTCCTGTAATATGGTCTTTCACTTGGGCTTGAGAAGCGATTTTTTCTAGTAGCGCTGTCGCAACTTCTCCAATCCCTTTAAAATCACTCGTCCGTTTTTCCTTCGTGATCGCTACAATTTGACGTTCCACATCATCAATAAAATCGGGCGCATAATCCACAGAATAGGAGTCTTCGATGATTTTTCGGCAAGCATCTTGGACTTTTCTGGTTATCGCTTTATCTTTTACGATATTGATGTAGTGAATTAGGTTGGCGGATGAAGGAACAAAATGAACTAAATCGACCAAATACTCCATCCCACCAGCACGAGCTAAAACGCCTTGTGCGTCCAGTCGATCCGATAGGGTCGTTTGGTCAATCATCACGTGTTCTTGGAATAACTCTTTCATTCCATCGTAGATGACTTGATGTTGGGGATGATAAAAATCTTCCTTATGTAATTTATCTAGTACAGTCTTAATCGCCCCTTGGTCAAAAAAGACGGATCCCAGGACGGCTTGTTCGGCTTCAATATTTTGGGGAATGCGTTGTTCCATGTGGACCTCCTGGGGTGACGCTATTTTTCTTCAAGGATTTGGAGCGAAATCGTTGCGATCACATCTTTGTGTAGTTTGACAGAAACTTTATAGGTTCCTAACGAGTGGACATTCTCATCCAAAATAATCTTCCGTTTATCAACTTCAATGTTATGAGCCCGTTTGTATTCTTCAGCGATTTGCTTGGTATTAATTGCGCCAAAGAGTTTTCCGGATTCCCCAATTTTTACATAAAGTTTGATTGGATGATCTTCTAATTCGGCTTTTAGTAATTTTGCGTTTTCTACTTCAGCTTTCGCTTCTTTTTCGAGTTTTGCACGTTCTTCATCCAAGGTTTTTAAGTTTCCACTGGTCGCTTCAATCGCTTGCTTGGTCGTAAGTAGGAAATTACCGTATCCTGTCGCGACATCAATGACTTCGCCTTTTTTGCCTTTTCCTTTGACATCTTTCATTAAGATGACTTTCATATTTGTTTCCTCCTTGTACGAAGTTTTCAAAATTTCTTCGAGTTTTTTTACAATCTCAGGAATCGATTGATTGGTAACTTGAGCAGCAGCGTTGTTTAAATGTCCGCCACCACCAAACTGTTCCATGATGACTTGGACATTGAACTTATCCACGCTCCGACCAGAAATTCCAATCGTTCCTGGACCAATATAACCAATCGCAAAGGATGCGATGATATTATCAATTTCAAGTAATTCGTCTGCTGTTTTCGCTAATTGAACCCGTTCGGTTTGAATCTCTGGGTCTAAGGTAGTAATCGCAAAGTGATTTGCGATGATTTGGGCTTGGTTGATTAAGTTTGATTTCGTCTTAATGTGATCTAATGATTCTCTTAATAACAACCGCGCTTTAAAAGGATCAGCACCAAACCGTTTTAACGACGCAGCAGCTTCAAAAGTTCTTACACCGGTTCGATACGTAAAGTTATTCGTATCAATCATCATTCCTGCTAACATCATTGTCGCTTCAAAAGAATCCAACTCAATTTCGTAATTATACAATTCAATCAACTCGATGACAAGCTCTGCAGAACTCGAAGCGTAAGGTTCTACATAACTTAAAATCGCATCGGTGATGGCTCCTTCCATTCGCCGATGGTGGTCTACCACGATCCAATTCTTCGTTTTCTCAAAGATTTTTGGTTCGATGGATTGGCTAGGTGCGTGGTGATCGACAATCATTAATAAATCGGCTTCTGTTATTTGGTCTAATGCATAATCGGGATCCATGAAGTATTCAAGCAACTTGATATACTCGCGGTTTAACATGTTCATTACTTTCGAACAAGTAACATCAATCATATCAAAATCAAGGATAATCCGTGCTTCTTTTCCTTGAACCAAAGCTAAATGTAAAAGTCCAACTGCCGCACCTAAGGCATCAATATCCGTCCATTTATGAGGCATGATATAAACTTTAGCGTGTTTTTGAATGACGTCCGCAATGATTCTGGAGTTGATACGAGCGGTAATTTTTGTTCGTTTCTCAACTGTATTCGTTTTTCCACCAAAGAAAGTAATCGGTTGATTTTGGATATTAACAACCACTTGATCCCCACCGCGACCGATGGCTAATTTCAATGCATCTTCAACTAAATCTCCTAAATCGGTTTGAAGTCCGTCCGCACAAGCAACCCCAATCGATAGGGTAACCCGAACTTCGGTTTCATTGGAAACCTGATTGATTTTTTCTAAGAGAGAAAATTCTTCTTTCATGATGAGTTCGAGTTGTTCTCGAGTCATAAACATCATAAATCGATCGGTTTTCACATTCACTAGGTACACTTCATACTTCTTACACCATGAACTAATCGCCCCAACGAATTTCCCTTGAATGGTTGATTTCAGTTGTAAATCGAAGTTTTGAGTTGCTTCTTCAAAGTTTTCTAAGTGAATGATTCCCATGGTAGGCATCATTTTGTGGATGTGTTGACGCATTTCTTCCCGTTCCGATACTTCAAATAAATACAAGACGCGGTTCTTTGGATAATGGATGATATCATAGTCTTTCCCATAAATATTGATGAGGAATTTGGTTTCTTTTTGTTCAATGTGATTGGCCAAATTCTCATGAACTAAGGCAATTCGACGATCGACGAGTAAGTTTGAAAAATAGTCCTTCGCCGAATTATTGGCGTAAATAATCACTAAGTTGGTGTCATAAAGCACCATTCCAACTGGAAGATGACTTAAAACGATTTCTTCGCTGTTCTTCAGTCGTTTTTGTAAGATATTCGCATCTCGTAACTTCTCTTCTAACGTTTTGATTTTAAAAACGCGTTGTTTGCCAAACAATACATTGAATAAGAATCCTAAAAAAACTGCAAAGATGAGCAGTGAATATAGGATTGTGGATAATATCTGTCCTTGTCCGAGCACGAAGACAAATCCAGTGCCACTAGCGAGGACAAAAACAACGATTGCGAGAATCAAATAGATTCTCAAGCGTTTGGACATGGAGTTCCTCCAAATATATGTGAAATCATAGATATTATATCATAATCGTCGTTTTTTGCAAACGGCAAGGAAATACGCTTATAATTGGAATATCAAAAAGAAAGAGGACAGAATCTGTCCTCTACTAACTAGTCTTTTACGTATGGTAATAAAGCCATGAAGCGCGCGCGTTTGATTGCAGCAGCTAAATGCTTTTGGTAATACGCTTTTGTGCCTGTAACTCGTCTTGGTAAAATTTTACCGCGTTCGGAAATGAATTTTTTTAATAATTCGAAATCTCTGAAATCGATGTATTCGATTTTATTATCGGTAAAATAGCAACGTTTACGGCTGCGTTTCCGTGGATTTGCGCGGAAACCGCCTTGACCTTGAGACGAACCTTGCTTGTCGTATGCCATTGTGAGTGCCTCCTCTTAAAATGGTAAGTCATCCTCGATTAACGGTAAATCCGCATCAGAGGGACCTTGATTGTATGATTGATTGCGTTCATTGGGACGATTCGGGGTGTTTTGATTCTCATTTTGTGATTTGGAATCTAGGAAGGTAACCGAATCGCAAACAACTTCTGTCACGTACCGTTTCACATTATCGCGATCGGTATAATCACGAGTTTGTAAGCGTCCATCGACCGCAACCATACTGCCCTTTTGGGTGTATTTTGCGACGTTTTCCGCTGCTCTACGCCAAATCACGCAATTGATAAAGTCGGCTGTTTGACGATTATCTTGGGTTTGGTCTTGAGCTTGGAATGGACGATTCACAGCAAGTGTGAAACTAACGACAGGAATGTTGTTTTGGGTGGTTCTTAGTTCTGGGTCTTTGGTAAGTCTCCCAACTAAAATCACTTTGTTTAACATAAAAGGTTCCTACCGATTACCGTTCTTCACGAGAAACAATAATGTGGCGAATGATGTTTTCTTTGATTTTGGCAACACGATCGAATTCATTCACTGCTTCAATCGGTAAAACCGCTTCTAAGACAACATAGTAACCTTTTCTGAGGTCGTTAATCTCGTATGCGAGTTCACGAGTTCCCCATTCATTCGTTTTAATCGAGCCTGCGCCTTTGGAGTTCAGCAATTGATTCATTTCTTCAACCAGTGCTTTTTTTTGCTCCAATTCGAGGGTCGGACGAATGATGTACATAATGTCATACTTTCTCATTTCATATCCTCCTTATGGTCTAGTGGCTACCAAAATCCTTTAGTAGCAAGAAGTGAGAGTTTTCTCACGCTGAAACATTATATCATAATGATGGTGGATTGTCCAACAAAAAATCACCCATTTTGATTGATTTTTAGCCCAATTTATGACAAGTTCCATTCTTTTTGAAGGATGTCCACAACCGCCTTTGCGAGGATTTGATGCCCCAATGGGGTTGGGTGTACTCCGTCAAAGGTTAACTCTTGAAACGTGTAGTTTTGCGCTGCTTTTTGAAAGATCGAAGATACCGATAAATAGAGGGTTTGATACTCTTTGGCTAATGCTTCCACGACTTGAATTTCTTGTTCCAACTCCAATTGCCAGATTGGTTTATATGCACCTATAGGTAAAGCGAAGGGAGACAAGAGGATGATTTTAGTATTCGGCAACGTTTGTTTTACTTGTTCGATTAACGAACGATAATTCTGTTCATATTGTTGAACTGTCATCGGTTTATTCCATTCATATTTATGCCAAATCTCGTTAATACCAACAAAAATGGATAAATAATCAGGAGCTAAATCAAGGCAATCACTACTCCATCTAGCAAGTAACTCCACACACCGATCTCCACTTACTCCACGATTGAGTAGAGTGGTGTTAGGTAGATGTTTTGATACCTCCAAGACGTAGCCCGTTCCCAAATCAAAAGGTTCACTTCGTTTGCGATTCCAGTCTGTATTGGAATCCCCTTGAAACAATAAAATCGGTTTTTTCATTTTCTTCTCCTTAATACAATCATTTTCTTATCATCTGAATCGATAATCTCGAATGGATAGATGTTGGTTAAGTATTGAAACGTCTGTAGCGAATAGAATCCAATATGTGTGAGATCGCGGTGATAGAACCATTCATAAAAAGCTTCCAAAGAATCAGGATGAAATTGTGTCATCAAAGCGAGGATACTGTAATCATGAGTCAGCGAAGTAAAGAGACGAAAGAGTTTATGAACATCTTGAACATGTTCGATGACTTCAGTACAAGTGATGACATCATAGGTCGGCTTTACGTTGACTTTGCTTTGGGCAAAGAAAGGATCATATATGTCCACTTGGTAATGGTAATCACGCTCTAAGACATCTTTCAAGACCGGTGTTGGTCCAGAGCCATAATCTAAGACCTTGTTTCCTTTTGAGTAAGGTTCAACACAGCGATCAATGAAGGTTTTGAAATAGTTTCGATACTTGACATCATCGATTTCATTGTTGTGCTCTTGATATCGCCGTTCTTCTGCTTCACGACTTGGAAAGTGGCTTTGATCTTTAAAGATAAAACCGCATTTGGAGCATGCATGGAAAAGGACACCACTGATTGGATGGCATCTTGGTATCGTAGCCGATTGGCAAATCCAACAGGTCATATCTTCACTTCCTATTCACTATCGGAACATCACAAAGGTGATACCATCATTTCCATGATGATAGTCACGATCCCCTTTTAGTTCGCTCTTATATTTAAAGATTAAATCTGCATATCCCATCATTGCAGTGAATGCTTCTCCTGGGATAAATGTTTTTATTTTTCCCAAATGAACATATTCTTCTAATTTCTGACGAATGGCAGTACGGATCGCGCCACCCTTTCCTGATGATCCATAGCCATGTATAATTTTGATAATCGGATATTTTCCTCGGGTCATCTTGAGAGTGTTTTCTAAACGAAGTACGCTAATCGCTACTGTGGGGTTATCCTCATGTAAATCAAACTCAGGAATCATAACAAGGCAATCAACCGCGGTAAGAATTCAACCATTTTACCAATCGATTGTTCTCCTACTGAAAGTACTTCTTCATGAGACAAACGCCCAGCAGCTAAACCAGATGCTTTGTTAGTAATCAAAGCAATGCCGAGAATATCCATCCCCATATGTGAGGCTACTAATGCTTCCGGTACAGTGCTCATACCCACAGCATCTGCTCCTAACACTTGAAGCATGCGAATCTCTGCAGGGGTTTCATAACTCGGACCACTCCACCAAGCATAGACACCCTCTTTAAAGACCAAAGGATGATTCGAATCAATTGTGGCGCAAGCTTTTGCCTTCGCTATGAGAGATGGGGTATAAATAGCGGTTGCATCGGGAAATCGGGGACCCAAACGATCGAGGTTTTTCCCAATTAATGGATTCAATCCTACCATATTAATGTGGTCTGTAATGAGCATAAAATCACCTGGCTGTAAATCGGAACGAATCCCTCCACAAGCGTTGGTAATGATTAAGGTTTTTACACCTAGTAATGATAAAACGCGGATGGGGAAAACAATGAGATCCAGTGGGTATCCTTCATAAAAATGATACCTCCCCACCATGATGATAAGTTCTTTGTTCCCTTGTCTACCAAATACCAATTTTCCACTATGGCCGGAAACAGTCGATGTAGGAAAATGCGGAATCGTCTCATAAGGAATTTCTTTGACGATGTCAATGGTACTTAAAAAAGACCCCCAACCACTTCCTAATATAAGAGCGATTGTTGGCTGGATGGAGCACTTTTGCCCAATCCATTGTGCCGTTTCTATGATTTCATGATATTCCATATTTAGCCTTCCTTTGCTCGTAGTTGTATCTCTTTGACACTTCGTTCGAGGATTGCTCGAGCCGTTTGATAATCTAATCTTCTGCGTCTAACTCCAGTTTTCATATTTCCTTTAAACGGAGATAGGATGACATCAAAACTTTCTTTACGTAGTTGATGAAGGATTTGATTTGCTTTTTGAATCAAAGAAAACCGTAATTCTTCAGGTACTTCCACTTGAATTAAAGTGTATAAGCGAGAACTAACTTTAATTCCATGATCCCAATCATAGTCCATGTCTTCCTTGAAGGAAAAAGCAATGGGTTTGGAGGGATTGGTGGAATCCACAGCGCGTAGTGCCAACCATCCCGATGGGTCGTTAAAACGCATGGGGATGGTGCGATTTGACTTTAAACGCATGTGATGTAGGGTTTGATAGTCGAATAAAAATTGTTCGTTTTTGTAAACTAGGATGGCATCATCGCTTGATTCAGTGGGATTGAAACAAGCAACACATACAGGAACATCCGTGTCCTCAAAAGGGTTATCTTCTAAGATTGTGATGGAGTGGAGTCTATTTTTATGTGGGTAATCTGATAAAATGAATGTTTCAGGTATGATCGCAACAATCGGTAAGTTGGTTTCCAACATGCGGTCAAGCGCAATAAAATACAAATCATGGTGATTGTTGGAAATGAAATACTGAACCATCTGATGAATGACTTTTTTCCGAGATGCAGAATAGTTCGATAAATAAGGAGGATTGGTTACAATCATCGCTTTTGGAATCGGTTTGATATAGACCAAACTATCTTGTTTTTGCCACTGATGGGATTCATCAATATCACAGCCAATGTGTTGGTTGAACCCTATGGATTCCATGGCTTTTAAAATATCACCTTTTCCTGCAAAAGGATCATAAATCCATTCCGGTTGAAAGTGATGGATAAAAGCTTTGATTTGGGGTTTTAACCAAACATCCTTTTTGGTAAAAAACTGTCCTAATGACACTTCCTGTTTTGTTTTCATGATAACCTCGAAATGAAACATTTTCCTTATTCATTGTATCATGAGTTCAATGTTTTCACCACACAAGAGAAGAAAAGCGATGCCACTAGGACACCGCTTTCGTTGTTTACTCGTTTTCAATTCGTTGTTTTAAATCACTACAAAAAGCATTGTGAGTTCTTACTTCATGAATCATCTCTGACATCACTTTGAAGTTTTTACGTGTTCCTTTGGCATCCGCATGATAATTCGCTGCTTTATGAGCATCGATGCCGAGATCTTCTGCGACTTCATCAGCATCGATGTTCGCCCCTAGAAACAAGAACTCCCACCCAAACAATTGTTTGTGTCGGGTGATTAAGCGTTGAATCTCTGCTCGATTGTATTCGCGACTAGCATTTTCGTAGCCATCCGTAATAATCACAAAGACGATTTTTTCACTGCGTTCTTCTTCTGGTAACCGATTTTGTACTTGATTGATCTTTTGAATGCTTCTGCCAATCGCATCGTAGAGTGCTGTACTTCCCCGGACAAAGTATTCTTTCTTTGTTAAGGGAGGAACAGATTTGATATCTTGCCGATGATGAATCACTTGAAAACGGTCGTCAAATAAGACGAGCGATAATACTACTTCACCATCGCCAAATTTATGTTCATCTAACATGCTGTTGTAACCCCCGATGGTGTCTGTTTCTAAGCCTTGCATCGAGCCACTACGATCGAGAATGAAGATGACTTCTTTTAATCCTTTTTTCATTTAATTCCCTCCTAAGTTTGATTTCGCCAATAGTATATCCGATTAAGAGGGGCAAAAGGTCGCTTAGCAGGCGACATGTGAATTGTTACAAACAACCGATTAAGACCTGGTCATGTTCGAATAAAACTTCATTAATTTCAAAGACATTATACTTCTTTTGAGTGATATGATACTTAATGATTAAATCAAACTTAAAGGCGTTGGATAACGAGTAGCCTGCGGAGTCTAATAACTCTTGTGTTTGCTTGAGATTCAAACGTAGGGCAATCGCAAAGGCTACGGCTGTGGGCTTACTGGGTTGGTAGTGGATATTACTCATGATCTTGGAAAAAGTTTTCCGAGAGATATTCGCACGTTTATATACTTCAACAGGTTTCATTCCTGAACGCTCAATCCAATCATATAGAAGCAAAGAGAATGGTTTCGATTGGTCGACAAACATCGGTTCTTTCAGGTTGCGTTTGTAACTTGGTAAGATCATTCTTTCTTCGCTATACTGAATCGATGTCTCGAAATCATCCTTCTCTTCCCACTCTCTTTTTGCATAAGGACTGCGAGTAGGAAGATGATACATAGCACGATCAAGATAACTTTGCACTCCTTGATTACGAGTTTGAGATATCTGATAGGATTCCTTATCAAAAATGACGAGAAACACATCTATTTCATTTTGTTTTAAGAACGCTTCAATCGTTCTTCTAGCTATTTCTAAGGCTTTATCTTTAGGAAAACCAAACGCTCCAGAAGCGATTAAAGGGAATGCGATGGATTGAACTTGGAGCGAAATGGCCAATTCTAATGCTTGTTGATAACAAGAAGTGAGAATTGCAAATTCATTTTGAAGACCCCCTTCCCAAATGGGGCCTACAGTATGAAAGACGTATTTGGCTTGCAAAGAAAATGCCTCAGTCTGTTTGACTGTACCTGGTTCAATGAAACCCAATTGCTTTCTAGCTTCAAACAACGCGATTCCACCACTCTGATAGAGCGTATAGTCGACTCCTTTTCCAACATAGGCTTCTGGACTCGTTGGATTCACAAGGACATCGGCACGAATGTTAACAAGATCATCTAGTACAATCGTTAATGGCATAGTCTAGGCCCTTTCTTGATTAAGACATGGTAGATGAATCATAACACGGTTGTATTCTTTTGACAATATGACCAAATAAAAACGAAAACGAGTTGAATCACTCGTTTTGATTTTATTCATGGGAAGTTGAAATAATGGTATCCTCTTTTGGAAGATTGGAAAACCAAGGAATGAGCATTGAAACTTGTTGCTGATAATGGCGGTACTGGGGTCTGGTTTTTAAGATTTTCTTTTCCATCATTGGAATACTGATAAAAACGAACAATGCGGTCATTAAAATTGGCGCAACAATCATCCAATCTAGTGTTCCTGAAGTTCCTACATAAATGATATAAACGCCCCACCACATCGTGACTTCGCCAAAATAATTAGGATGGCGACTACATTTCCATAAGCCTTCTTGTATAATGGCTTTCTTCCCCTTCATCCGTTCTTTAAATTTGCGCATTTGACGATCTGCGATAAACTGAATCATTGTTGCTAATACAATCATTAGAAAGCCAATGTAGGCTAAAGCATTGGCACTGCCAGCTAATTGAAACACTTGAAAACTAGAGATGAGTTGGATAAACACGATCAATGTTGGCATCATCATGATTCCGAACAAATTGGAAACAGGCCATAATTTGGGTGATTTTTCTTTGATCATCGTGTAGCGCCAATCTTGCTCGCTAAAATCACTCCAACCGATAAACCAGTTATACGTTAAGCGCACTGCCCAGAGGGAAACCCCAAAAATAACGAGTTGACTTGGGGTGGTCAATCTGACCCCTAAATCCCAAGCAACAAGAATTAATATAATCGGTGGTATCACACTCCAATAAGGATCGTAAACACTCGAATTTTTTCGAAGTAAACCGTGAATCCATATCACGAGTGTCGCTACAACATCCGCAATAAGAATTCTTAGGATGACGGACTCTAGGGTTAAAAACCAATACACAATGATTCCTATCGTGATTGCAACGGTATAACTTACAGTCAGTTCGAGTAAACTTTTGGTTCTTGACGACATTCTTTTTACTCCTTTACAAGATCATAAATTCGTTTCAAAATGTGTTGGCACGCTGCCTCTCTAATCTCATTACGACTTCCTTGGAATACCATGGTTTCGGTAATCCATTGATTTTCAATGCCAATTGAGTAACAAATCGTCCCTACTGGTATTTTTTTATTTCCAGTCGTCGGGCCAGCGTACCCCGTTGTACTAACAACAATATTCGCATAAGTCTTCTTTTTTAATGCTTTTGCCATTTCTGATGCGATTTTTTCACTTACGACATCATACGATAACAACCAAGCTTGGTTTAATCCAAGTATTTTCACCTTTGCCTCACTGGTATAGGTGATGAATCCTTCAGAAAACACATCTGAAGCATGTGGAATAGAAACGAGTGTAGAGGCAATTAGCCCTCCCGTAACGGATTCAACCGTTGCGATTTTCCACTTTTTTTGACGCAAAACTTGGATCAATTGTTCAATCATAGAACCTCCTCGACTCTTAGATGTTAAATCGAAAATGCAAGACATCGCCGTCTTTGACAACGTAGTCTTTCCCCTCAAGCCGATATTTACCCAGTTGTTTTGCTTTCTCTTCACTACCTGCTTTCGCAAGTTCTTCAAAGGCAATGGTTTCTGCTTTAATAAATCCTTTTTCAATATCGGAGTGAATCACTCCAGCACACTCAGGAGCTTTCGCGCCTTTGCGGAAGGTCCATGCTCGGACTTCTTTTTCCCCAGCGGTTAGGAAGGTATTCAGACCAAGTAAGTCATAAGCTTTTGTAATAATATCATTAATCCCTGGGGTTTCAATTCCCAGCTCTGATAAAAACTCCAGCCGTTCTTCTTTGGTCAAACTCGCTAAATCTTGTTCGATTTTTGCGCATACTACTGAGACGGGTGTATGCTCTCTAGCAGCGATTTCAAAAACCGCTTTCACATGTGGATTTTCGCTATAATCTGCCAAATCATCTTCGGATATATTACAAATGTAAAGCATTGGTTTGGCGGTAATAAAACTAAAGTTCTTGATTAATTTCTTTTCTTCTTCGTCAAACGTTAACGCGCGTATTGGTTGGCCTTCCTCCAGGGTTTCTTTGAGTCGAGATAATAGTTGATATTCCACAACCGCATCGACTTCCGTTTTGAGTTCTGCTTTTTTCTTGATTTTGGGGAGTCGCTTTTCAATCGACTCTAAATCCGCAAAGACAAGTTCTAAACCAATCGTTTCAATATCACGTGCAGGGTTCACAGAACCGTCCACGTGAATAATATTATCATCCTCAAAACAACGAACAACATGACAGATTGCATCGACATTCCGAATGTGAGATAAGAATTGATTTCCTAGTCCTTCCCCTTTGGATGAGCCTTTCACAAGCCCAGCTAAATCAATAAACTCAAATGAGGTATATACGGTTTTTTTCGGGGTATACATTTTGACTAGTTGATCAATCCGTTCATCTGGGACTTCGACGACCCCAATGTTTGGATCTGCACTCTTAAAAGGGAAATTTCCCGATAACGCAGCTGATTTCGTTAATGCATTAAATAGTGTCGATTTACCAATATTTGGCATCCCGACGATTCCGGCTGTTACTCCCATAGTATCGTCTCCTTTTATCTCTTCTATTCTACTCGAAAACCCATGAAAGCACAATCGATTTCACACTCTCAGGAGTGATTCCAGGATGATTCCAACCAAAATCGGTTAATCGATACGTTTATCTATGACACGACGCAAGAATTCAGCGGTTCGTGGATTTTTTGGATTCGTAAATACTTGCATCGGTGTCCCCTCTTCAATGATTGACCCTTGGTCCATCACGACAATCCAATCACCAAATTCTTTAGCGAATCCCATTTCGTGGGTTACCACAACCATCGTCATTCCTGCTTTCGCTAATCGTTTCATCACGGTTAAAACTTCTCCCACCATTTCTGGATCTAATGCACTAGTGGGTTCATCAAATAACATCACATCAGGGTTCATACATAACGCTCTTGCAATCGCAATCCGTTGTTTCTGCCCTCCACTCAATTGAGCAGGATAACGATCTTTCTTATCCAGCAAACCCACCATTGCCAAATACTCTAAAGCTCGTTTTTGACTAGAATCGATGGATTCTTTCTTCACAAGGATGGGGGCGAGCGTTAGGTTATCCATTACCG
The DNA here is from genome assembly GCA_964483655.1 of uncultured Candidatus Izemoplasmatales bacterium. Classification (GTDB taxonomy): domain Bacteria; phylum Bacillota_I; class Bacilli_A; order Izemoplasmatales; family Hujiaoplasmataceae; genus JAUXXX01. Next base: position 24,632 of record CAZABW010000005.1, on the reverse strand, counting down.
TCCTATGTGGAAACAAATGAAACCCTTGAAAGACCATCCCGAATCGTTCTCTTATAAGATGATATTTGGAAGTGTCTTTTGGAATAACTTTTCCTTCAAGCAACATCGTTCCTTCTGTAGGTTGTTCGAGGAGATTACACATGCGAAGCAAAGTTGATTTACCAGAGCCAGAAGGTCCAATAATCACAATGACTTGTCCTTGTGGAATACAAAGTGATACGTCTTGTAACGCTTTCGTACCATCTTTGAATACTTTAGATACATTTTGAAACTCTATGATAGGATTATTTGGCATCGGCTTTTTTCATCCTCTTTTCTAGGGCAATCATCAATTTCGATGTGGGATAGGTGAGTATAAAATAGAGAAGAGCAGCGACGAGGTAACTCTCCATATAACTATAGGTTTCACTTTTAATCATCGCTGCTTGATAAGTTAACTCACTGACACCTAAGTACATTAAGACACTTGTCTCTTTAATAAGAGTAACAAACTCGTTCCCTAATGCTGGTAAAATATTCTTAAAAGCTTGGGGGAGAACGATTTTATGAAGCGTTTGTTTTTGAGTTAATCCCAAACTCCAAGCTGCTTCGCTTTGACCAATGTCCACACTATTGATTCCTGCTCTTAAAACTTCTGACAAGTACGCACTTGAATTAATCAAAAGGGTAACCATTCCTGGAATATAAGGAGACAGATCAACCCCACCTACTAACCAGACCGGTAATTTCATGAGCGAGTAAACAATGATTAATTGGACCACAATCGGTGTTCCCCGAATCAATTCAACATAGGCAATGACGAACCATGTCAATGGTTTGCGATTGGCTAAACGAATCAAGGATAAAATCAAAGCCAGAACTAAACCAAAAAAGACTGCAATCAACGCCAAAATCAAGGTCACTAATAGACCTTGAAAGAGGAGATTCAGGTAATAACCATCCAGTAAGAAGGAAAAATCCACGTGATTATTCTCCTGAGTTTAGTAGAACCATTGCTTTGACGATTTCATCTAGTTCACCTGATTCAATGAGGGAATTCAGGACTGTATTAATGGCATCTAATAGTGTCGTATTGCCTTTTTGAACCGCTACTGCGGATCCTCCATCCGGTTCACCGATGGTAATCGACGCAATATGCAACCCTTGAATATTCGCTAAATATCCATTCGCGACAGGCTCTTCTACTACGACCGCATCGAGTTGACCTTGGGATAAACGTAAAATTAAGTCCGGAACACTTTGTAGAATCGTTTTTTGGGCATCCGCAAAATACTCATTCACGAGATCGGCTTGAATCGATCCTAATTGTGCGCCTACCCGTTGCGTTGAAAGGTTTAACGATTCAATCGAAGGGAACGTATTAATCTTCGATGATTGGATTAGAACGACTTGTTTTGCTTCATAATAGACAACGGAAAAATCGACTTTTTCAGCACGTTCAGAAGTTGGCGTCATCGCAGCCATAACAAAATCCACTTTTCCATTTTGAAGGTCATCGAGTAAAAAATCAAAACCTTTGTTTACTACCTTCAAATTCTTCCCTAAAGCACTGGCGATGTGTTTCGCAATTTCAATATCAATTCCAACAATCGTTTGTTTTCCACCCACATTCATCGGCCATTCATATGGCGCATAGTCCGCACTGGTTCCCATCGTGATAAACTCATCATACGACTCATCGATGATGTAAGTAAAAATATTGGATGACTGGCAAGCGCTTAAAACCATCGTCAAACCAAAAGTGAAACATAAAACCAACATACTTAGAACTTTTTTCATAATCTTCTCCTTTAATCTGCTTTTTTTATAAAAAAACGCCCTTTGTCGATTGACAAAAGGACGGATTTTCCGTGGTACCACCTAATTTCTAAGTTTTCACTTAGCACTTGAATTGTTAACGCCAATAACGGTACAATCCTTATTTTGAGTTTGAAATCAAGAGAATAAAAAAAGCCTTAGCAAATGGAAATGCATTTGCTAAGGACGAATTTCTTCGTGGTGCCACCTTGCTTCTTGGTTAAACCAACTCTTGATCTCGGTAACGTCGAAATTACGTTCAATCCTCAAAACTTCGAATTGACAGCTCCCAAGCACGTTCATTCAGGTTTCATCCAAACTTCCACCACCCGTTTGGTCTCTATAAAAAAAATGCTGAATTACTACTCTTGTTCATTGCTTTGAGTATAAGTATACCACTTAGAAAATCCTTGGCAAGGACTATTTGATTGAAAGTGTTTTCAAAAAGAAAACCTTGAGATTCAAACTCAAGGTTGACAATATTATGATAAAATTTCTGGGGTCTGTGCCTGAAGTGGTTGTTCTTGCTTGAGGGCATATAAGTCATGGAAGAATAGCACGCGAGCTGTTTGATGTTTCGCAGCGACCCAAAACCATAAGATTCCTAGAGTAAATATCCCTAAGAAGTACCATCCAAGATAACTTAAATCTAGCAAAAAGAGTTTCATCCGATTGCCCATCATGTATTGTTTGGACTTATCAATCGCATCATAAGCGGAAAGCGTGGGTTCGAGATTCAATAAGTAATAGCCCATTGCATACTTATACGCAGCCATGATTCCAGGAATAATTAAGAGTAAAGTCCATAAGAAAACAAATACTTGAGAGATAAACGCATGGACCACACTGCGGATGGGTTGTTCCATAACTCCAACCTTAACAATGGACTCTATTTGGGGTTCTTGATTTTTTGAGACTGTAATATACATTCTCATCAGTGCATAGGAAACAAGTGCTGCTAATGCAAAACTTAAGATGCTAAATAAGCTGACTAACCCGGGATTCCCAGCATCAACTAGCACACGTTCTAGCGGAAACCAACTAATGATGGTGTATTTTGGTTGAAAGTTGCGGCCAATTCCACTAGGAATTCCGGCAATAATTCCCATGATAATCGTGGTGATAATGACATTGGCATACTTGCCTTTTAGTAATGCTTTTGCTTGTTGGCGGTATTCGAAATTTTCTTTCATTGTTCTCAACTCCTTAATAAATACATTATATCATCTTCGATTGATGACAAATCTAATTTTTTTGTAAAATCGACTGGACGTAAGTACAAGATTCTAGTATCAGGTTTTCCAAGAAAACGAATTGGTTTTCAGTGGGATATCCATGTTGAACCCATTCTTTCATTTGTCGTTTCCCTCGAGGAAGAAAGTATGTGACTAGTTGGTATTGAACGAATTCAGTTGCTCGCTGAGAGGGGATTTTGAGACCAACTACATTTTCATAGACACAAGCGAATAAACGTCCTTTTATGTAATAAGCGGGGTATCCAAACATCTTTCCAGGAACAACCCCTTCTAGTTTCAATACAATTTCATCGACAAGATGTTTCAAAGATGGATGAAACCTCACGTTGCTCATAATGATCTCTCTTTCGGATTTAAAACAGATAAGCAAGTAATCAAAAGTTGATAACTCTTTGCGATTTGATTCATATTACTAATATTAATTACGTAGGTATTTCCATTTTGAGGATCTAACCAAGCATGGACTCCTAAGATACCTGTATGTCCAATTAATCGTGGAAATACTTTTAATAAGAAAAACAACTTATCAAATTGCATTTCCATGATTCCAAGCCCATAAAACATTCCCGAGCGAAAATAATGGTTTGCAGGGAAAATCATTTGATAGACTTCCTCAGATAGAATCGTTCTTTGATGAATCGCTTGTAGTAATGTAGTCAAATCTTCGGTTGTGGTAAAGAGACCACCCCCAGAAAAGTCGATACTCAAGGCTTTTGATTTGGAAAAGTTGACCCCATTAATCATCACAGGCGCTAAGGAAATCTTGTCAAACATCGGATCGTAGCAACAAAGCCCTGTATGTTTCATCCCTAGAGGGTCAAAAATAACATCACGTAGGATTTGATAATATGGTTTTTGATAGAGCGATTCCGCAATCAATCCGAGTAAAACATACCCTGAATCAGAGTAATAGAATTTTTTCCCAGGCACGGCAACTGGCTCTTGGAAGTTTTTGGTAAAATCAAGCAAGTCTTGAGGAGTAAAGAATTGATTGAGATTTGTTATGATTTGCTTAAGTAAAGGTTTCGCTTTTTTGCATTTCCCTTCAAAATAGTCGTTGATACCAGAGGTGTGTGATAACAAATGACGTAGTGTAACTTCAGCTGAATAATCCACACCTCGATAAATGAATAACCCCTCTAACAAGGTTTTATCGATGATCTGAGAGACCGGTGTATCTAGTGTCAAATGATACTTCTTTAAAGCATTCATGATTACAATCGTGGTTGTCAGCTTCCCTACGGAAGCGCTGTGAAATACTTGACTTTGATCCGTGGTCGAAAAGATAAAGGGCCGAGAAAGTTGATTACTTGTAATCATTATTTGAAGGGGTTGATGCTTCATAGTGAATTTCAAACAAATATCTTGAAGCTTCTGTTCTAGCAAATCCATAGAATATTCCCCCTCTATTTCGAATCAATTCCTAATAAACGACACGTGTTTTCAAATGTAATTCTCGCCATCTCTTCAGCAGGAATATGGCGTATTCTGGCTATTTCTTCATTAATGTAAGGAAGATAACTAGGTTCGTTTTGTTTTCCTCTAAACGGGTGGGGAGCGAGCCATGGCGAGTCGGTTTCGATGAGAAGGCGGTCAAGTGGCACAATCTGTGCAACCGCTTTTGGGGTTTTCGCATTCTTAAATGTCACAGGTCCTGCTAAAGAGATATACATGTTTTCACGAAGAAAGTCCTGTACCATTTCTGCCGAACCTGAGTAACAATGCATAATACCAGAGACGGTTTTATCTTTATATTTTTGTAACATGACTAGGGTATCATGAGCACTATCTCGCATGTGGATGACAAGGGGTTTCTTGGTTTTATTGGCTAGATCAATTTGTGCTTTGAAAATCGCTTTTTGTTTTTCTTCAAACGTTTTATCCCAGTAATAATCCAAGCCACACTCCCCGATTGCCGTACATTTCGGATGTTGCAGTTGTTGTTCTAATAATTCTAAATCCTCATCTGTAATATCCTTCACGGCTGAGGGATGGTATCCTAATGCTAAATAAACGCTGGGATAGCGATTTGCTAACTCAATCGCTCGCTGATTGGTTAAAACATCATAACCAATCACATGAAAAAACTTTACGCCAGCATGAAGAGCTCGTTCGATAATTTCTTCCGCAATCGGGAATAAGTCGGAGTCGTTTAAGTGGACATGAGAATCAAATAGCATCGTATTTCCTCACTTTCCTTTCTATATATGATACACTATCGTTCTACTTTTATAAAGAAGGGAATTCTGAATATTACAATAGATTTATATAAAAGAACCAAATTCTAACATGAGTCTTTCCAATCATCTCCTTTATTCAAACTATCATGGATTTCTGGGTTGCAAATTGAATTGTTTACGATTTCTTGACTCATATAACTTACTTCACAAAAAAGAGACTCCCGAAGGAATCTCTAATTGGATTATTCTAAAATGGAAACAACCGATCCAGCACCAACCGTGTGACCGCCTTCACGAATTGAGAACTTGGTTCCTTGTTCGAGGGCGATGGGATGGATTAACTCAACAACCATTTCGATGTTATCTCCAGGCATAACCATTTCGACACCTTTTGGTAATTCGATAACGCCGGTTACGTCTGTTGTACGGAAGTAGAATTGAGGACGGTAGTTCGAGAAGAATGGAGTATGACGGCCACCTTCATCTTTAGATAATACGTAAACTTGAGCAGTAAATTTCGTGTGAGGAGTAACCGACTTTGGTTTCGCGATAACTTGACCACGTTGTACTTCTTCACGGGAAATACCACGAAGTAATAAACCTACGTTATCTCCAGCTTGAGCAAAGTCTAAGAGTTTACGGAACATTTCAACACCGGTAACAACCGCTGCTTTTGTATCGCGGATACCAATGATTTCAATGGTTTCCCCAACTTTAACTGTTCCACGGTCAACACGGCCGGTAACAACTGTTCCACGTCCTGTAATGGTGAACACGTCTTCAACAGGCATTAAGAACGGTTTGTCAACGGGACGTTCTGGTAATGGAATGTAGTTGTCAACCGCATCCATAAGTTCAAGAATCTTTTGTTGGTACGTTTCGTCGCCTTCCATAGCGCGAAGAGCAGATCCAACGATGATTGGAGTTTCATCTCCTGGGAAGCCGTATTCGCTTAAGAGTTCACGGATTTCCATTTCAACGAGTTCGATTAATTCGGGATCGTCAACCATGTCAGCTTTGTTTAAGAATACAACGATTTTTGGAACCCCTACTTGACGAGAAAGTAAGATGTGTTCCCGAGTTTGAGGCATGGGGCCGTCTGCAGCAGAAACAACGAGGATTGCGCCGTCCATTTGAGCGGCACCGGTGATCATGTTTTTAACATAGTCAGCATGTCCTGGGCAGTCTACGTGTGCATAGTGGCGATTAGCCGTTTCGTATTCAATGTGAGAGGTGTTAATCGTGATTCCGCGTGCTTTTTCTTCTGGTGCGGAGTCGATGGAAGCATAGTCGCGAACTTGGCTCCAACCTTTTTTCGCTAAAACCATGGTAATGGTAGCGGTCAAAGTGGTTTTGCCATGGTCAACGTGACCGATGGTGCCAATATTCACGTGTGGTTTTGTACGTTCAAATTTAGCTTTTGCCATTTGTTTATTCTCCTTATACTAGTTTTTTTTATTTTTTGTCGATATCGTATCTATTTTATAACAATTCTAGCGAGATTGCAATAGAATTGTAAGGGCCATTAGCCGTTGCGACGCTTAACAATTTCTTCGGTAATGGATTTGGGACATTCTTCATAATGCGAGAATTGCATCGTGAAATTGGCCCGTCCTTGAGAGTTAGAACGCAAGCTGGTTGCGTAGCCAAACATTTGCGATAAAGGAACCTTTGCGCTCACTTTTTGAGCATTACCATGAGAGTCTTGACCTTCAATACGTCCCCGTCTTGAAGTTAAGTCTCCAATAATGTTACCAAGGTAATCATCTGGGGTTACTACATCAACACTCATGATTGGTTCTAAAAGAGCAGGTTTACATTTATCTTTTGCGGCTTTTAAGGACATTGAAGCAGCGATTTTAAATGCCATTTCTGAGGAGTCCACTTCATGGTAAGACCCATCAAATAAAGTAGCTTTAATATCTAGAACTGGATAACCAGCTAAGACACCACCTAATAAGGCTTCTTGAATCCCTTTATCAATCGTCGCAATGTACTCTCTTGGAACGACACCACCAACAATTGCGTCGACAAATTCATATCCTTTGCCAGGGTTCGGTTCATAACGGACCCAAACGTGCCCATATTGTCCCCGTCCTCCGGATTGACGGATGAACTTTCCTTCGCACTCGGCACTGGTCTTAATCGTTTCACGGTAGGAAACTTGGGGATTTCCAACTGTCGCTTCGACTTTAAATTCCCGTTTCATCCGATCAACGATAATTTCCAAATGGAGTTCACCCATACCAGAGATAATCGTTTGTGATGTTTCAGAATCCGTATGGATGCGGAATGTAGGATCTTCCTCTGAGAGTTTTTGTAAAGCCACACCCATTTTTTCTTGGTCGTTTTTGGTTTTTGGTTCAATCGCGACGGAAATAACAGGTTCTGGGAAAATCATTTTTTCTAAGATGATAAAGGTCTTTTCAGAACAGAGAGTATCGCCTGTAATCGTATCTTTCAATCCGATTGCGGCAGCGATATCGCCACTGTAGACAATATCAATTTCGGTTCGATGGTTGGCATGCATTTGCAAAATCCGACCTAACCGTTCTTTTTTGTTTTTGGATGCATTGAGGATGTAAGATCCCTTTTCCGCAATTCCGGAATAAACACGGAAGAAAGTTAAGCGACCAACGAAAGGATCAGTCATGACCTTGAAAGCAAGGGCAACGAAATCAGCTTTATCGTCGTGTTCAATCACGATTTCTTCATCGTATTTATTATGACCTTTAATTTGCGGCACTTCTACTGGAGATGGGAGGTAATCGATGACTGCATCAAGCATGGGTTTAACACCGCGATTCTTGAATGCTGATCCACAAATGACAGGGAAGAATTCAACGGTTAATGTTGCTTTTCGAATGGCTTGTTTCAGCATATCGGCTGTTACTTCTTCGCCTTCGAGATAACTCATCATTAATTCTTCATCGTATTCCGCTACCGCTTCAATTAAGAGTGTCCGTTTCTTTTTCGCAAGTTCAAGCATGTCTGCAGGAATGGGAGTAACTTGGAAGTTTTCTTCCGCTCCGCCATCAAAGATAAACGCTTGCATGCCAACGAGATCAATCATCCCTTTGAAGGTATCTTCGCTGCCAATCGGCCATTGAATCGCTTCGGCTTTTGCGCCTAACCGTTTGTGAATGGTATCAATCGCATAAGCGAAGTCTGCGCCAGTCTTATCCATTTTATTGGCAAAGACAACGCGTGGGACTTTATACTCATTAGCTTGACGCCAGACAGTCTCGGTTTGCGGTTCAACACCTGCTTGAGCGTCGAGTACCGTTACAGCACCATCTAGAACACGAAGGGAGCGAGAAACTTCCACCGTAAAGTCGACGTGACCTGGGGTATCGATAATGTTGACTCTGTGATTATTCCAAAAAGCGGTAGTCGCAGCGGCCGTAATGGTGATACCACGTTCTTGTTCTTGTTCCATCCAGTCCATTTGAGAAGCACCATCATGGGTTTCTCCCATTTTATGGATTCTTCCGGTATGATACAAGACGCGTTCCGTCGTCGTGGTTTTTCCGGCATCGATGTGAGCCATGATGCCAATATTTCGTGTTTTTTCTAAACTGTATTCACGTGCCATAACTGGTTCCTTCCTTTAACTAAAAGCGATAATGAGCAAAGGCTTTGTTGGCTTCTGCCATTCTGTGCATATCTTCTTTTTTCTTTACTGATGCGCCGGTACCATTGGACGCATCAACGATTTCTTTCGCTAAGCGCTCTTCCATGGTTTTTTCATTGCGTAGGCGCGAATATTGCACCAACCAACGAAGACCGAGCGTTAAACGACGATCTGCTCTTACTTCACCTGGCACTTGATAGTTTTGTCCACCAATCCGACGGCTTCTAACTTCAAGAACAGGCATGATGTTATTGAGGGCATCATTAAACACTTCAATTGGTTCTTTCCCGGTGATTGCTTGAATCCGCGTGAAAGCGTCATATAAAATGTTTTGAGCCACAGCTTTTTTACCATCCAACATAATGCTGTTGATTAATTTGGTTACTAATTTTGAATTGTAAATGGGGTCTGGTAATAAATCCCGCTTTACAATATTACCCTTACGAGGCATAATGGAGTTCCTCCTTTCAAACGATAATAGAAATCAATTTTTTTAATAGTTTGTTATTTTTTTCCAGCTGGCTTTTGACCTGGTTTTCCAGGAGCAGCTTTTTTCGCACCGTACTTGGAACGGCTTTGCATTCTGCCAACAACTGCAGTGGTATCTAAGGTACCACGAACGATATGGTAGCGGACACCAGGCAAGTCTTTCACACGTCCACCGCGAATCAGTACGACACTGTGCTCTTGAAGTTTATGTCCTACGCCAGGAATGTATGCATTGACTTCACCACCGTTTGAAAGACGAACACGAGCATATTTACGAAGCGCTGAGTTCGGTTTCTTGGGGGTCATTGTCGCAACCCGTACACACACACCACGTTTTTGTGGAGCGGAAGCATCGGTATACTCTTTTTTTAGTGTATTGAAACCAATGTTCAATTGTGGTGCTTTGGATTTCCGCACTTTGTCATGACGACCATTCTTAATGAGTTGGTTAATAGTAGGCATTCTGTTTCCTCCTTTCATACCCACACACCCGGGAGGTGCATTTGTCTCATTTTTATAAGGCCAAGAAGGCCTTAAGGGGTACTTTTTTACAGCGTTTATATTATACAACACAGGTCTAGGTGTGTCAAGCAAAAGAATAAGGGAATTTCTCCCCTTTTTTTCTATTCTTGTTTACAAGATCCAAACAACGGACAATCACAGACTGAATACAGAGAGTGATGGTCTAAATCTTTGATTTGAATGACTTGATCGACATTTAATTGACTGATATACGGACTCATAAAATGACTTTGAATTGGTTCATCACGCATTAAATCGGTAGACAAGTATTTCTTATTATCATCGGGAAACATCGTCACAACCGTCGCCTCAGGCCCTAACTCAAGACACGCTTTTAAGGCTCCTAAGAAGTTCGCCCCACTCGAGATTCCCACTCCATATCCTAAATCCATCGCCAATTTCTGAGCCATGAGAATGGCGTCGCCATCGTCGACATCGATAATATCATCCAACTTCGAGAAGTCGATTAACTCCGGTATAAACTCATCACTAATGCCTTCAATTCGATGTTTTCCAACCTTATGACCTGTTTTAAGGGTGGGGGAATTCGAGGGCTCTAAGGGGTATATTTTGACGTTAGGATTCTTTTCTTTTAAATACTTTCCAACCCCCATAATCGTTCCCCCGGTTCCTACTCCCGCTACGAAAGCATCAGGAACTTTATTGATGTGGGAACACTGTGTCCAAATTTCCGGACCCGTCGTCATAAAATGGCTTTCGAGATTACAAAGGTTCGAAAACTGGGATGGTAAAAAGACTTTTTCATGTTCAGCGGCATACTGCTTCGCTAAGGCGATACTACCTAAAAACCCCCCTTGTTCGCGGGTAACTAAGACAATATCCGCCCCAAAACTTTTAATCAAATTCACTCGCTCTTTGCTCATCCACTCTGGCATATAAATCCGGACTTTATGACCTAAAGCTCTTCCAATCGCAGAGAACGCAATCCCAGTATTCCCACTGGTAGCTTCACAGATAGTATAACTTTTGTCTAAATTACGGAATTTATAGGCATTGTAAAGAATATGAAGCGCCATTCGATCTTTGACGCTTCCAGTTAAATTGTAGTGCTCGTGTTTGACATAGATGGTAAAGGGTTGATCCTTGTAGGTAAACGAAATTTGACTCAGTGGTGTCGAACCAATCAAATTACACATTTGTTGAAAAACGGTTTTATTTCGAATCATAGGATGCCTCAATGGGGTGACATACTATGTATTATACAAGATAAAAAATGGCCTGAAAATAGCCAAACGCAAAGTATTTATAATCATGCTAAAGCGATAAAGAAAAACGAACTCAATCGAGTCCGTTAGGTAGTTGTTTTATAGCCAAGAGTTCCCGCATAGACAGCGAATTGGTCATTGCCATCAATGCCTAAGGCTTGGTTTAATAAGGTATCATGGAACGCCGCGATCCCACAAGTCCCCATTCCTAATTGAGTGGCTAATAAATAGAGATTTTGACATACATGCCCAGCATCAAGGAATAGATACCGAAGACTTCGTTCTTGATACCGATAGCTCATCCGTTTCACATCCGCGACCCAATAAAACGTCACCTGAGCAGAAGCGATCATATGTTGAAACAACGTCGCTTCAACAAACTGTTGTTGGAGTCCTTCTTTCATGGATACAATGCCTAGTGCATGTTTAGAGGCAATATAACGATACAATCCACTTTGAAGTCCTTCGACATGATTGACGAGTAAAAACGTCTCAAACGCGTGCCTTGCGCCTGCAGAGGGCACGGTTCGCAAAGTGGCTGTAGGAAAAGTCTTTTTAATGCCTTGAGTATGATATAAAACGTAAGAAAGCCAAGCGAGTGGGAGTTCCTTTTCTTGGTACTTGCGAATCGACACTCGTTTCATAATCGCTTCTTGTAAATCCATAGAAGGAACGGACACAGATAAGGGGTCAGGGAGTGAAATAAGTTCGCCCTCAAATGCGATTTCTAATGGGGGTTGGGGAAGGCCTTTAGTTTGATCGGACTGTCCCATATTCTCATAAGCTGATTTTTTCAGTGCTTCCTTAATGAAGGTTTCGTCCATTGTGCTTCTCCTTCGCATACGTTTCTTGTTTCTGAATATACATCATTTCATCCAAACGGCGCATAAACTGTTCCACGGATTGATCGAGTCCACTCCGATAAACATCACTTCCAAAACTAAATTCTAATTGGAATGGAAATGGAGTTTGTTCATTGAATGCTTTCAATTGATTGACAAGTCTTTGATTAATTCGCAGGAGATCTTGTTCGTGTTCGATGAACAAAATCACCGCAAACTCATCACCACCAAAACGAGTAACAAAATCATTACTGCGGAAGGAACTTTTTATTACATGCGCAATCGATCTTAATGCTTCATCCCCAATATCATGTCCATACGTATCATTAATTTGCTTGAAGCGATTCAAATCGATGACATATCCTGCTAGTTTCCCTAATTGAAGATGGCTTTTCTCTAAGTTCGCCATGTAAGACTCAAACTCTCGTTTGTTAAATAAACCCGTTAAAAAGTCGATACTTGCCCGTTCCATTTGCACAAAGACATACACCATTAAACAAGAGAGTGTTGCCATCGGCCATATGAGTAATAAACCAAAGGATACGACTTGTAAAATACCACCAATGGAAGGGGGCAATACAAATAGTAACATCGGAATAAAACTTTGTCTTCGGATCGTGTGGCGATACTGAATGAGTTCTTTAAAAGCAATGATGAGATAATAATACATGAAGAATGCATTGACTAAAAATAACGATCCTCGCTCATAGATATTAGCGTTTGTAATCTTAAAATAGAACCCAAAAGCGGGACTCAATAAAGCAAGTACAGCGTTAAAGATAAAGGGGACGATAATCAATAGCCAATATTTTTTTAGTCTTTGTCCATCTTTATGAATATAGTAATCAACGTAAAAATACCATGACATCGTCAATAGCATTCCGGATAAGTAGATAAGAATACTACTTAGATGGTTTACAATGAGAAAAAACGATCCACTTAACCCATTCACACGAATTTGGATGTAATCGAACAGGAGTAACATGAAGTTCATAAACATCATCGCAAGAAATAATTTACGATCTTTGGTGAGAGATGCTTTATCACGTAAAATACTAATCATTAAGATTAGTAGAACAGCCATCGAAAACAGATATAATGGAACCGTTTCGTACATGAAAACACCTCCTTTTTCATTAGTATAATTATATTACAAAATACTCAAATATAAAACGATGTTTCGAATTATCCCCCTGCATTCCAACAACCGCTGATGTTGTAATGCACGCCACGTAAGTAATTCTCAATCTGTTGTGCTTCCACCAAGGTTTTAGCGCGGTATTCTAACCGTGTTTTGGGATTAACAAAAATTTCGTACAAATCTTCAAATGGGACAATTTTGGGATACTCATCGTCGACAGTATATCGAAACACAAAGTCACTCGAGTTAGACTGAATGACCCCTTCAGGAGTGACAAACTTAAAATACTCCACTTCCATTCTCATTCGTGGTATTTTTTTTCGAATTCGTTGTAGTCTTTGAGAAGTCGCTGGATGAGTTGAAAACAAACGTTCTTTAGGGTTTTGTGGCTTTTCCTGATAGAATACTCGCTCTAAAAAAGTAACGAAAGCACTTCCATATCCCAATTGTACTGCCAAATCATCTGCGAAATATTCGGATTGACGGGATGCATCAAATAGGAGTAACATCCCTAAATAACTCCACCATTCATAGAATTTGCCTATCATCAATAACAGAATCGAAGGTTCTTTGGACCCTTTCCTTGGTGGAAAGAAGAAAGCGAGAATGAAAAGAAAAAATAGGACAATCAATTGAAAAAAGAGAGTGATTCCTTGGATTAGTACATTCGAAGAGGAAACGAGCAAGGATAAATAACTAGCGTAAGAGGATAAATGGCCGACTTCATGAGCGATGATTGCCCGATACTCCCCTTCATCTAGATTCCAAAGACCACGATGAATAACCAAATGAGTTTTTCCAATCGCAAACGCATTAAGATAATCATCATCGATGATACCAACCTCGATTGTCTTAGGAACATTCCACTGTACCTGACGTGCTTCTTCTAACACTTCATAGATGATTCGAACTTCCTTACGCAACCCTTCTTGGTCCGTTAAAGGGCGAACATTCATTTGACGAAACAATTGCTTCACACCAGACTTGGAAGTCATAATCCTCCACAGAATCAGTTGTAACAAGAGACCAACAGACCCATTTAAAATCAGATTGTAAATGGGTTCATCAAAAACATGAAACGGATGTATCCAGAGAAAGAATAAGATAATGATAGTGATGTTAACCAAAAAATAACTACTGATTAGAAGATTTCGTCTAAAAAAATGCAAGTTTATCTGTTTCATTATGAAACTTCCTTTCTAGAACATGATATTTCACGTTATAATGAAATAGAGGTGTATTTTATATGAACCGAAAAAACATCAAACCTACTAAATCGATTCCAACCCATCTTGAAACGAAAATAAAAAACATTTTTCGTAAGCTAGAACAAATGACCATCGATGAATCGACAAAATGGTTAAATCAGTTGGATGCTTTATACCAAGAGGTGAGTATTCATGCGCCCCATCCGCTTCAATTGGTCATGCCGGGACTTCATGACTATCACAAAACAGATCTCTACATCAATCAAATTCATCCCTTTTACTATGAATACTATCTCCACAAAGCATCTCTATATCTCGTCCAGAATGATATCCTTCAAGCTCAGAGTGCATTAACGACGTTGTCTGGTTTTCTCCCTATTCCAGGACGGAAGCAAATTCATATTGTGAGTTATTATAATCGCTTCCTGGATCTAACATGTTACACTATAGATTTGGAAGGTAAGAATCCCTATACAACGCTTTACAATCAGTGGAATCAAATCATGGCATCTACAACCAATCAGGATGTTAAGATTCATTACTTAACCGTTCTTTCGGATTGGATTCCTCTCCATCAACCCTTATTACTAGGTGTTCTTCAAACGCTACACCGTCTTGAAAAGAGTCGTCATAATGAAGCTTCGATGCGCTATTTTGCTCAAATAGCAGAACTCAGCAAACAGTGGCGTCAAGCGCTTTATTATCAAGCAATGGCTCTTCGGATTTCAAGAGTACAAGATTCGACTGATTTGCTGGCGAGAAGAGCGGTCGTTTACTATCATCAAGGGAAACTATCCTTAGCGAAAGCCACAATGAACCATGTATTCCACGTGATTGAAACCTACCACTGGTCAACCATCCCTGAGAAGAAATTAAGAGAAACGCTTAAAGAAGCCAAGGGATTCTTCCAAGCAATCCAAGACTTTGATGCCCTGAATCAAGTGGAAGCTTTAGAGATGCAGATTGAATAGTTATTTGATATCAAAATGAAGTAAAAAGATGATTTTTCATAATAAGAATCATCTTTTTTGTTTCTAAAAAGTCGTTTTTTTAACTATGGGCTTGTGTCTGGGGGTCATCATCAAAATAAAAATCCTCTAAAAACTCTTTTGCCCATTCAAAACCTTGGTCGTAGGATCGATGCATCCATTCTAAGCAAGCATCGATATCTTCCTCGACTTCTTCGCCATTAAAATACATCATCGCTACTTCATACTGCTTTTTGGGGTCTCCAGACTCTGCGAGTTGAAGCGTTTCTAAGAATAAAGCGGAGGGTTCCATATTTCGCACCTCAATCAAATAAAGCGTCGTTTAAGAAACTTGGAGGAATCCATTCCATATCATAATCGCGTTGTAGTACTTGTTTCAACTTGGACCAATAGATATGAACCCCTCCCATTCGATGGATGGGTTCTTCTTTTGTCTCTTCAAGAGTCGTTTTTTTTGCTGCTTCAATCACGTTCTGAAACTGGGAAGTTTGCTCAATTGGATCGAAACACAGAAATCGTGTAGTGTCTTTTCGAATTGAATCAAGCTCGTGTTGTTCCAAAACATACGTTTTCTTCGCCAAGTTTTCCACGTTCTCTACCACTTGATATAAAAATGTCAATAAATCGTGATAGACATTCTTCGTGAGTTCTTGCATTTTGAGGGGTTCATCCGCATACAGATGCTTCACTAACTTGATTCGCTCAAAAGCGAAATCATAGTATTCTTGAATCGAAATCGATTGTTTATTTGCCTTTAGGGCAATGGCAAGCAATTGCTCCTTCCAAATCGATTCGTCATTCGTTTGTTTGAGCAATGTCAGAAACGTTTTCCAAGGAAACTCAACCCGTTCATTAATCTTACGAACATCTCGTAGTTTGTATTCTAAAAAATACAACTCTAGCCGACTCTCAATAATCTCTATGGTTTGGGCTCTTGATGCTAAGTGTGGTTGGATTTCTTGGAGCAATTGAAACACCTCAGAAAACTGTTTCTCATCAAGCATTTGGTGTATCTCTTTTTGAATCTTTTTTAGAAACATAGCTTCTGGTTCATCAAGATATTCTGTCCATGGTAACATGTTACAATCGATCCACAACAGCATACACTGCATGGAAGTCTCCTTTCAGATAATCTTCTTTTGGAATAAAATACCCAATCACCCCATCATAGTGGTGAAAATATCCCGTTTCTACTGCCAACGGATCATACTGAAAAAGCAATAAGTCTTGAGAACTTTTTCTACTTGCGTTGATAAAATAAGGTTCTCCAAATAGTTGGATCCCACCTTCTTGTTCCTCATCCTCACTTAGGAACGTTAGTGGAACAGCACAATAGGATGGGTTAATAGGATGTTGATAGGTTGCTTGTTCCCATTCTGGGATAGATTTGACTAAAACTTTGACTTTATCCGGTTGATCTTGTTGAACAAATAGTTGAATCATTTTCTTTTCACGAGCCATCTTGAGGTTTGGTATGGCTCGTTCATCGATTTGTGTTAAAAGAATATAATCATTCTTTTTCAATATCATTTGTTCTGGTTTGGATATCTTACCTATACCAAATAAAAATGAAGTCGACTCATACTTTGAAACTACTGCAGAAATACAATGATTGAACATCACAACCACCTCCTGATCCATACTAATTAGTAGCGTCTTTACGCTTGATTGTCTTGGGGATTTGATTGAATCATATGGATGATTTCTGGTATATGAGTAATATTGTTCTCGTCATAAAGAATATAGGGTTCATTAAATGCCGTTTCTAAGTCCGCGAGTTTTTCAAAATCAACCAAACAAACATGTTTGCGTAAAATCAAATCTTTTGTGGGAGATCCAAATCTTCTTGCTTCAATTTCGCTCATATTCGCAAACAGGGGTTCGCGTTTTTTGGCCTCTTCGATGGTCATTGGTGTGAATCCATTGACAAAGTGAAGCGCATTCCAGCGCAAGTGTTCCAATTTTGTTAATGTTTCTAATCGATTTCCAATGAATGTTTTAAACTGGGCTACATCGCTAAATCGTTTCGAACACTCTTCACGGCTGATCATTCCTAATAGTTTTAACTTAATGGGTATGGAGTCAATTAAAACACGATTGGAATAAATCGAAAAAATATGTAATCGCGACCAGGGATTCGGATAGTAAGGTTTATTCTTTGCTAACTTAGCCTTTTCTTTTTGACTTTCATAGACTTCATGATATCGTTTCGCTTCAAAATCCAATTGATCATAAATCAGAAATTCCTTTTTAAAAATGTCGCTGTTTTTCCCAAAAAAAGTAACGCTCGAAAACTCCGGAAGATTTGCGTAAAAATCATTCGCTTCCTCTGAAGATACATAACACAAAATCACAGGAAAATGAGAAAGATTCATCGTATTTCCCATGCGTATAACTGCAGTGGCTAACTCAATGTTTTTTTCCTCGTCGGGATGTGAGAAAACGAGATATTGACATTCGGGTAAAATCATTTTTAATTGATTACAATATTCAATTGATCCAATCTCGGACTCAAAAAACGTAATATCCACAGCTTCAGTGATACTCGGATTAGCCGATATTAATTGACCTTGAAAATAGTGATTATCCTTCGCCGCCAAATAAAGCTTCGGTTTCGCAGTTGGAGATTGTCCATTAATAACAAACTCCTTGAAAAACGCCATTCCAAGATGCTGTAACCCCGAGATAAAAGCAATCAAAGGCTTAACAAATGTTGCCGAGGAAGTATCCACTTCAATTTGATCAACAATAGGTTTTTTTTGTAGTGCCGACCGTGTAATCATATGAGCTTCATCAATAAAATTGATTTCGATTCCCTCTTTATGCTCTTCTTCCAACGAATAGCGTAAATACTCATGTTTAATTGAGACATGAACCTCAACACTTGATTTTGACCCTACCGTCTTTAAAAATCCTTTCGCAAGAGAGAGGTTTTTTGTTTCATCTTCATATAAGAAAAAGGCACGAATTTTTTTCGGAGCTTTCAAAAATGCAATGGGTAATCGTTTTTCAAGAATCACATTGATTAGTTTTGGAAGTGTTTTTTTATCTAATCCTTGATAATCCAAGCAAACCACTCGTTGTTTCTTCGTTATGCATTCCTTCACAAAGTGAGTATATTTTTCTTTAAAACCAAAAAAATAGATGACTTCTTGTTTTTGATTTAGTCTCACCGCAAGCACGTTCATATACTCACTAAACACGGTCGCGATAATGAATTGTGAAACAATATAGAATAATACGATACTGATAATCCGAATGATACTTAATAACAATGGGGAGTTCGTCACTAACGGATTTACCATCGTTTCCGTGTTATTGTTAATCACAAACATTTGCACACTTTGAAACAAAGCCGCCGAAAAAGTGGATATCGTCGGAACCGAATCCACAAATCCGACAAAGTAAATACTGAATCCGATCGTAAACAAGACCATAATTAAAACGAGTCGAGTACTCCCGATATTCAGGATGCTGTTAATCGCTAACAACAGGATAAATAATAGTGCAATCACCAGTAAAGCTAAAAATACACTTCCAATCATTTCCATGTTTTTCTCCTTGTTTTCTTACTATTATGACGAGTGTTCTGTTAACCAATTGGATAAATAGGGAGATCCTTTTTGATTTTGAATGTAGTCCATCACCGCTTCTTGAATCTGTTTCATCATGCCATGATTCCCAGAATGGTAAAAAGTGACTCGGAATGTTAACACGATGAGATACTCTTCATAGATGAATGTTTGCGACAAATCTTCCATCAGTTCTTCATAAGCTGCTTGAGCTTGACTGAATAACCCATCTACTTGACGTCCTTGATAAGTCTGAATGATTGCGGAAAGTCGTATGATATTCGCCCGAAAGTAGGTGTCATAAACGGAGGATAAGCGACCTCGTAATTTTTTATCATATAGGGTAAACACAATGTTATGTGCATAAATAAGAGGATTTATGCTGGGTTTTAAAAGCGCATAGTAGCTTGAAGAGAGAATGAGACGAATGAAATGAATCCATTCTTGATCGCTCATCAATGGAATCATGGGTAGACAATGCTTTTGAACTAACGCAAAGTAGCGTTCTAGGCTTTGACAGAAAGGAGTAATTACGCTTGAGGGGGGTTTCAATCCCATCAATCGAAATCCCAAGTGAAGCGCTTCTAAAAAGTACTGCCCTTCAATTTCAATTTGAATGAAACTTTCAAGATGGGTAAGGATGGTTTCCATAGCAGATGGAGATAACTCATCATTCGATAGTTCCTTATGAGATTCTAATACTTTGATTCCCGCCTGTTGATACTGAATCCGGTCATGGAGACTGTAATAGACTAAAGCACGCATATAGTGAATCCTAGCCCATGCAAGTAGCGAGATCTCCTTACTCCACGGTTGTTTCATTATGGTATCATAAATGGTTAAGATTTCTTGGAAGGAATGGTTGTAATAAAGAGAACTCAGCAACACATCAATCAGTTGCTCTAAGTCCACTGCTGAAATTCGGAATAGGGGGTTTCTTTTTTGAATCTCGAGATAGAAATCAAAACTGCTACGATAAGCGATAGACGCTTCCTCATATTGCTGCTGATAATAATAAAAATCGCCTTGCAATCGAGTGAGATACAGCCAGTTTGTTTGATACTCTTGATTCATCGAGTCTTTTGAAAGACAGACACGAATATTTTCTTGAGCTTGATGAAATAGGAAAGCAGCTTCTTCAAAACGACTCTGTTTATGAAACGAGATGATTAAATCTTGTAAAATCAATGACTGTTGGTGCTGGAAAAGCAAATGTTCTGGGTTCCTCCGAATCGCTTGTTTGGAACTTTCCAAGACGGCTCTCATCTCTGGTTCATACCGGGAATCTTGATTTGAAACCAACCGGTTCACTTGATCTCGCATCAGACGAATCCGCATGACAGCTAGACTGATATTTTCAGGATAATTCTTGCTAAAGGAAGTCACTTCCTCCAATAATTGCTTCGCACGTTTTAATACTAACTTCTGATTCATCGATGTGCTATGATCAAGAACAATGGCTTCTTGATTCATACGAGCAAACCGAACATCTGCTTGATGAGGTTGCTCGAATTCTATCCTTTTAAACAGTGAAATGGCTTCTTCACGAAATTGAAGTTCCTGTTCTTTATTTCTTTGTTTCATGAAGATATCAGCCATACTGGTCTTAATTTGCGCGAGTTCATATAGGGCTGTTGGGGTTGCTTCTTTCTTACATAGTTCTTCTAACATGTTGTGAGCCTTCGAAGCATAGTGCAGGCTCTCTTCTTGCGTTGTTAATAACAATGAATAATAACTCATTTGATTATAAGCGGAAGCTAATATATGGGCTTGATTCTCATCACGCAATTGTTCAGCCACGTACACATACCATTTTGAAACATAATAAGCCATCTTGGTATAGCCTGCTGCTGATAAATCGGACGCGTAATCCCGGAGCATATACATTGCAAAATGCTTCAAGTTCGCTGTTTTTAGAAGTCCTTGAAAAACTCGCTCCATCAAATGATTCCTTTGTGAAACGTCCGTATTTGCTACCTCAAACAACCAAGTGCGATAGATGTCATAATATCGGTGCCCTTCAGGAAGTAAAGAAATCTCGCGAAACAATCGAACTAAACGGTCTTGCTCTTCTGCGTAATGAAGATAGACAGCCATGTATTGCATCGATAAAGACACGTAGGGTAATTGTAGACGAACTTCTTCTTCTCCTAATGAAGCTAGTATTGAATATTGTTGTTTTCGATACTCTTCATCAGAATGAAAAGCGATTATGATGGCGTTGGTAAATTGCGCATGAAAGGGACGGATCAACCCTTGGTCTTCACTTCCAACATTAGTTAAATAAGCGGATATATAATAGAAAAATTGTGCATAAAGAAAAGCTGGAAATCGATGTTGATGTTTGAATTCGTGCAAACGAATCAGGTCGCTTTCCATCAAACCGAATTTCGCTAAAGCTAACCAAGATAACGTATCTTTTGCAAACAAGGTAGGAAATTCAACGAGAACATCATCAATAAGTAGTGAGAACAGACCCTCTACTGTTTCCGGTAGTGCTTTAATATAATGACTTAAATCTTCAAATCGGGGAAATGTACGTAATAACTCTGAAACAACGATACCATATAAAGGCTTGGTGATTTCTTGTTTTTGGAATAGGTCGTGTTGTTGGGAGGAATCTAATATTTTGCGATACTCCATTAAATAGAACCGAACTAAATCCTTTGCATCTTCCTTCGATAGTGAGGGTAGTTCTAAGATGGGAATGTCAAATCTTGATGCTTGATCGAGAAAAATCCCTTCGAGCGTGGAGAAAAGAAACTTAACTCGTGGCGCATCCCATACAACCCAATCCAAAAGCTCAGGTTGATACTCTGAAGTTAATTGATTAAGCCCATCCAAACAGATATATAACTCACAATCTTTCCATTTGACCAACAATTCGCGGAATAACTTTTTACGGTCCGCATAGGTGTGAGGAATCGTCAATTGATACATGGAAGGCTTCATTTGATACACTTGCTTGATGAGGTATTCCAAAAGGGAATCAATTGATGAAGATGACTCACTAATGCCACAAAATACGACAATACATTGCTTTTGGTGGTCTTCTAGCATTTGCACACATTTCGCTAAAAATGCTGACTTCCCTGATCCACTAATCCCCGTAATCATAACAGCGTGACTTTTTTCAAGAAGTTGGGACACATGCTTCAATTCTTCATTTCGTCCGAAGAAATGACGAACTCGAGAGCGATAAAAGGCTGATTGTTTTTCTTTTTCGATATCATCGGGGTTTAAAGATAATGTTGCTTCTGGAAATTCCTCATCTATGGCTTGTTCGATGACATGTAACACTTGATGACCAAACTCTTCTAGCCGATTAAAATACGGCTGTCCGATGCCACATAGTGTTTCAATGACCGTCGGAGATAGCGAAGAAAGGGCAGGGAGTGGAATCAGGGAATCCTCATTAAGCACCGCTCTCACTTGATTGAAATCTGACGGAATTGGAAAATACTCTAATAAGGTTTGAACTTGATCTTGGTTTAGCCGAATCCCAGCGAATGCTGGGTGATACGTTTTGATGTGATGAGAAGACTTCTTTTCGTAGTATGCTTGAATCGCTTGTTTCAAGTTCACTAATTGGGTTTGTGATTTTGGTTTAGATTCCATAATAAGCGGTTTCAATGGGGGGGGAATCAACCTCGACTCTATCTCTCGAAAGAAGAAAAAGCTTCTTTGGTTGAAAATGGGGTGGTGGAATAAACCATGGATGATTTCAAGATGAGTAATCGAGTGGTTTCCACTTAATGGGGCCAACCAATCAAATTTGGGTTGATTGGAGACTTCAAGCTGCTCCGGTACCCAACCATAACGATGTCCAAGAAGACAGAGAAAAAAAGGACGTGCTTGATCGATTTCTTCCAAACAAATTTCTAGGGCTTTCCCTGATTGCGCTTCCGCTTCTGTAACGCCCCAGCGTAAATCGATATCAACGACATGAATCCCTTTTTGGAGTGCTTGTTGCTTGATTTTTGGAAAGACGTGTTTTACAAGATAGTCTCGTTCTGCATGCATATCTCGAAATGTTGATGAAATA
>CAZABW010000005.1:0-1631 GCA_964483655.1 uncultured Candidatus Izemoplasmatales bacterium | reverse complement strand
GTGTTTTACAAGATAGTCTCGTTCTGCATGCATATCTCGAAATGTTGATGAAATAAAGATTTTTACTGTTCGTTCAAGCATGGAAGCGTTCCTCCCCATTACATACAAGTCATTTTACTATAAATAGTAACAAAGTTCAATGTCATCAAGCAAAACTACTGGATTTGCTTTTTATTATTTATAGTAGTTAGTAAAAGCCCCTCGTAATTCTACTAAGGGGCTAGACAATGGTATACGATTTCGAACTAAAACGGAACTCGTCCAAACGCAAAAGATGGTTCATTTGACTGAGATAACGATACTAAGTGTGCATATTCTGGTAAGGTATTCGCTGGTGTTCTTGTTTTTTGAGAAAGTTGCTCGATGGTGTTTTGATTCCACTGAGGATGCTCAAATGTTAATCCATAAACAGAAACATCAAGCATCGAATGTTGTAGTTCGATTGAATTATGATGGACGATTAGATGAAAGAAGTTGGTATCCAAAACGACATGCAAATGTACTGACGTTTCACTCCACTCACTTCCAAGATCTCCTACTCGGAATGTAGTGTCTGAATATAACCCCCTCATTTGGAGTGGGTCACTCCCTAAATACAATCGATTCCAGTTTCCTAATTGTGCCAGAGCATAGAACAACTGAATTTGATTGGAGTTATCATTCTCCCTTTGAAAGTAAGAGGATGCATAGGTATCTTCTGAGAAGAAGTGTAATATTTGACTGGTTGAGCTACCGTTGTAAACCCACTCTGCAATGATGTTATCCTGATTCAAGAACCATTTTGTACTTTGAAGAACCCCATTGATCATGGTAAGGGTAATAGCATCCCCACTTGTTACATCTAGTTTCGAGTAATTCAAATTTTGGTCTGATTGAACAAGGTGGTAAATGATGTCTTCTTCTGAGTAGTGCGTATGGGTATACAAACTTTCCTCTTCTTCATCGGGAAATGTCTGAATCGTTTCCACATCGATTTGGAGTTTGCGTTTGTCTGTCAGATTGAATCGATAACGTTCCTGATTATTTTCATAATCGATGGAAACTAGGACAGATGTTTCATTGATGTTTTCCACTTTAAGGGTAAAAGCAAGCATACACAAAGTTTCAACTTGATTGTTACCGGGATATTGAATCTCAATGGGACCTGTTTCTTCTTTCCATGAAACGCAAGCTAGAAACTCATTAAGTCGACTTTCGGTTTCATGATTTTGATAGCGTAAACCATTTTTAAGCGAATTACGAGAAAGCGATTGAATCGTTTGAAGTGCTTCGATTTCACTCTTTTCAATCCATCCATCTGGTTCAATTTCAAGTGGATCATCTAGCATCACGGGGTCATCGGTGGGCGATTGATCACGTAATAAATCGAGAAAATAATCAAGCCGTTCTGCTGGAGATGTTCCATTTAGTGGGTTACAGGCTAACAAAACCAAACACAAAGAGAGTAACAAACCAATCAATAAACTTTTTCGCATTCAAATTCACCTCGTTAGTTGTGATTATATCATTGATTCCACTTCATTTCAATCTACTTTTGATAATACAAAAAACCCCTAGTATCTCTACTAAGGGTTTTAAAGAAAGAAGCCTGGCAACGTCCTACTCTCGCACAATCGTACTACCATCGGCGC
>CAZABW010000004.1:72552-77412 GCA_964483655.1 uncultured Candidatus Izemoplasmatales bacterium | reverse complement strand
GGCGAAAATCATGTCATTGAAAAACCCAAGCACTATGACTTTTTCCGCTCTCAAATTTGGCCTTGTGATACCACCCCTGTTTTAAGTTTTTATGGACCGGATTCGAATACCGGGAAGACACGGTTGTTTGGTATGTTTGATGGTGAAAATAAAGGGTTATTTCCTTTATGGTCGTATCGGCGGATTATTGATCCCAGAGACTTTCAAGAGGGATTCTATCCTCATGAAGTAACGCTCTTAAACTGGCCTCAAAATGATTACATTTTTGGCAACTTGTTTGAGTCAGAGGATGCGTTAACCCATCAAGAAATGGCGAAAGAGTTAACCAAATCTTTGCTTTATTACTTGCAAACGGAAGCCATTCGTCCTGATGGCGGAATCGGCTACCCAGGATTAAAACTACGGGGAGATTTGTTAGGGACAGAAGATGGCTTAGCCCAAGCTCCTTACATTCGCGAATCTCGTCGAATTGTCGCCTTAGAAACCATTACCGAACACTTGATGAATGCCAACCTCCAAGCCGAACTTCCTGAAATTGCGGACAGTGTCGGTGTCGGATCTTACCATATCGATTTACATATGACCACCAAAAGTCATCGCTTCTTTTTCTTTAAAACATGGCCCTTCCCGATACCTATGGGGGCACTGATTCCGATTCAAACCAAAAATCTCTTACCAGCTTGTAAGAATATTGGTACAACCCAACTAACCAATGGCTGTTACCGTCTCCATCCTGTGGAGTGGAACATTGGCGAAGTCGCAGGGCTTCTCGCAGTGAAGGCCATCGCTTGGCAAAAAAGCCCGAAGGAAATCTATCTTGACCCCGAACTAAAACAACAATTTCTATCCTTCCTTGATACCCAAGGAATCGAACGAAGCTGGCCCAAAGACCTTGTTCATGTGATATAAGGAGAACGCTATGAATCAAAAAACCTTGCATTTGGTATTTCAAACCCACTGGGATCGCGAATGGTATTTTCCTTTCGAGACGTTTCGAGTTCGTCTTGTTTCGGTCATCGATCGGATTATCGCAGCGCTTGAGGCAAACGAAATTGCTTGTTTTGTCTTAGATGGACAAACCTTACCCATTCTCGATTATTTAGAAGTGGCGTCCAAAGAACAAAAAGAAGCGTTTACTCGCTTCGTCCAATCGGGGCAGATAATCGTTGGCCCTTGGTTCATCGCGATGGATGAATTTCTCGTTCAAGGCGAAAGTATCATCCGCAATTTAGAGATTGGTGAACAAATTGCCAGTCAGTTTGGTCAAAACCAACGCTTTGGATACTTACCAGATACCTTTGGCCATATCGGGCAAATGCCACAAATATTGAAACAGTTTGATATCGAAGATGCGATGATGTGGCGGGGAATCAATCTGGAAGAAAGTGAATTCATTTGGGAGGGTTTGGACGGTAGTCAATTATTTACCATCTATTTAACCGAAGGATATTACCAACCCCTCGTGAATCAACAAAACTTTCAAACCGATACTCAAACCTATATCCAAAAAATCGCTTCGAAGGCAAAGAGTTCGCATTTGTTACTTACTGCTGGGGGAGATCATTTAACTCCGATTAATCAAAATCTTGCGGCTCGGATTGAAGCACTCCAACACGCCTTGCCAGAGATGAAGTTCCAAGTGAATGACTATTTAGGCTATGTGCAAGTGGTCAAAGCAGAAATCGATTCGTCGACCCTCCCAATACTCAAAGGCGAACTAAACTCGAATCAAAAGAGTTATATCTTACCCAATGTGTGGTCCACTCGAAGTTATTTAAAAATAACCAATCAACAATTAGAAGACCGCTTACTCTACCAAATTGAACCCCTCATGGCTTATACCTATTTATTTCAAAAGGGAGCTCCAAAAGAATTATTACAACATATATGGAAAACCGTTTTAGAGAACCAACCTCATGATTCAATTTGTGGTTGTAGCGTGGATGCTGTCCATCAAGAAAATGAAATGCGTTCGTTGAAGGCATTTCAAATGATCGACTCCTTACAAGCAAAAGTCCTACATGATGGGGCATTCCGTTCGCTTTGGTTTTATCAAAACACGATTCCTTCGATTGAATCCGATGATTCCACGTTCTCCATCTTTAATCCCCATCTAACACCTTTTAGTGGGATTGTCAAAGGAACGCTGTTTCTTCACCAGCACCACGCCCTTGAGGCGTTTGAGTTGGTCACAGAAACAAATGAAATCATCCCCGTTCATATCAAGTCCATTCAATCGGATCGCCTCTTTGAATCTCCTTTGGATTATCCGCCGTTTTTCCGTCCTGGGAAACGGATGGACGTGGAATTCTATGTGAAGAATATTCCGCCGTTTTCCGCTCAAGTTTTGAAGATTCAAGCGTTGACACAAAAGCAACAATCATCTAAAGAGCAATCCACCTTAGAAAACGAGTTTTATGAAATCTCTGTAAATGCCAATGGTTCCTTACGAATCAAACACAAACAAAGTGGCGTCATCTATGATCAATGGAATTTGCTTTATAGTGGGTTAGACGCAGGGGATAGTTATAACTACTCCAAACCAGTTCATGATCAATTTAGTTTTCCGAAACTAATAGTCCCCCTTTCTATCACCCATTCTGCCGTGGCACAAACAGCGAAGCTGACCCTTTCTTTACTTCAACCCAAAGGATTACGACTGGATCGTCAAGGGCCTTCTCATGAATTAGTAGAGACCAAGATTGAAATGGAGATTACCCTTTATCCCCACAACCCGATGATTCACGTCGTTGCTTGGATTGATCAATTGGCACAGGACCAACGCTTACGCGTTACATTCGCAACAAAAACGCTTGTGAAAGAATCGATATCAGACAGTGCTTTTGAACTAAGTCATCGCTTAGCCAATCGCAAAGAAGAATATGATGCGCCAAGACAAAAAGAAGTCGCAGTCGCTGTGGACCACTCCTTGTCGATGATTCATCTACAGGATGATGCACATACACTTCAATTCTTCCATCGTGGTCTTCATGAATATCAAACCATTCACAAAGGCGATTACACATCCTTAGAAGTCACCTTGATTCGAAGTGTCAGTCATCTTTCGCGCGATGATTTCCGCTCTCGTGGGGGAGCAGCTGGACCCAATTTAGCCACCCCAGATGCTCAAGTGAATCGCAAAATGAAACTCGAATATGCGTTTGCCATTGAAGGGGCAAACACATCCCCTGAGTCTAGCATGAAAGCAGCCTTAGCTTACCGCAACCCCGCTTTCATCATGAAAGGTGCGAACCCTGCTTTCAAAAAAAGTTTAATTGGTAGTACAAATCCAGACATCTTTTGTTCTTCCACTCGTATCGTAAATGAGAAATGTCTTGAAGTGCGATTGTGGAATCCAAAGAACGAGATCCTGACGACTGAACTAACCAGTGATTATGACATTCTCTCCATCGAACGCGTACAAATCAATCACAAATTCATAACCAAAACATCGAATCAAATCACACTGCATCCGCATCAAATTCAAACGCTCCTCATCACGTTTCCATAAGCCCATCCCTGGATGGGTTTTTTATTTGATGGATGGGAAAACCTAGACAAGTGATTCGACCTGTATAGATAGCAAATTCAGGGAAATGGCTAGAAAAATCGGTTTATTTCCCAATAAATATCATTCTGTTTGCTTGAAATTCTAGACAAGTTGCACTATAATATAGACAAGTTCGAGAAAGAATGAGGGAAACATCATGGTCAAAACTCCTGTCTATCAAGTGATTGAAAATGAAATCAAAGAAAAAATTAATAAAGGCGAACTGAAACATGGCGACATGATTCATAGTGAAAATGAGTTAAAAGATCTTTATTCTGTTTCACGAATGACAGTACGTCAAGCGCTCAATAATCTCGTGAATGAAGGCTATTTATATCGCCATAAAGGCAAAGGTACTTTTGTCAATAACTTGAAAATTGAAAAACGCATGCAAGGACTCGTCGGCTTCACCGAAGAAATGCGTCGGATGAATAAACGTGTCCGTTCGCGCGTCTTCACCTTTACCACGATGAAGGCAGATGATGAAATTGCGAATAAACTCTTTTTACATCCCGGCGAAGAAGTCTACGCGATTGAGCGGGTTCGCTATGGGGATGATATCCCCGTGTTATTCGAACGTTTATTCATCCCCAAGACCATCTTTAAAGAGATGAGTCCTGAAGTGATGGAGCATTCCTTCTACGACTACGTTGAAAACCATTTGTCTTTAAAGATTAACTACTGTATTCAAACATTAGAAGCCAAATCGTCCAACCCCCGCGTCTCTGAAATGCTTGAAATCCAAAAATCTTCCCCAGTGCTTTACATCACTCGGAATACGTTCCTCGATCGTGGATTTCCCTTTGAATATGTAAAAGCTTATTATCGGGCCGATCAATACCGATTTATCCAACATTCCGTTCGTTAATCAAACCCAAAAAAAGAAGCCAAACGATGATTTCCTCGTTTGGCTTTTGTTTGTTTTAAGAATGAGGTTTTACAATAATTCCGCCCTTATCCCATACTTTCATAAATTCGTCACTGGGCCCATAAAAGACTTCTCTGATCCAACTCACAGCAGGGTCATTGACCGCTAGGATAATATCCCCGTTCGGTTGGATTTCATAACCAACGACAACAATCACATGACCCGATGTAAAAGTCAATGGACCGAATTTGCCATCGGGAGAACTTCCTTGAGATACACCGACAATGACAGGACCGTAGTGTTGTAAAGCATAGAGTAACATCGATAAACTATGAAATTCGACTTCAAGGACATCCATCTCAAACTGACTCGCTCCAATATCATTTTTCACGGTTCCATACCGAGTGGTTCCTAACCGAATCAAAGGCGCATAATATTCTTG
>CAZABW010000004.1:0-72452 GCA_964483655.1 uncultured Candidatus Izemoplasmatales bacterium | reverse complement strand
TCACGGTTCCATACCGAGTGGTTCCTAACCGAATCAAAGGCGCATAATATTCTTGTGGAATCGCTAAATGTGTTAACTCTTGATAATACACCAACATCATTGATATCGAGGTTCCCCAACAGATATTATTCCAAAGGGATGCATCTAGAGTATCGGCTTGACGAAGTTGGGGAACATCATACAGGATTTTTTGAGGATACGTTGTCAGATCATAGGTAAACTTGGGTTGTTCATAAACAAAATTGATTGTTACCGAGTGAAGTCTCGGGCTGGGGATTGTGGCGTGGGTTCTCGTGAACAGGATTCGGTACTGGACGCCTATTGCACTGCCCGCTACGTTATGAGTGATTTGAGGGGGTTGATTTTCTCCCCCATATCCCCAATCGCCTAAAGCAATCCACGGACTGATGGTGTGACCATCCGTTGTGCGAATTTCCATGGCTGTTCTAGCCTGTGGATGCGTGATGGAGGACCACATGAGATTCAAACGAATAAAGGATTCTGTCATCAACCAAGGCGAGGTATACAATCCACTCAATGCGTCGCCTTGTAAAACGAGACGATGGTCTTTCATCATGACGTGATCGTAGACGCCTCTTGTTAATGCGTCTCCACTGTCTAACCAAACCGGGAAGTCGAGATCGAGACTGACACTTGGAAGTTGTTGATCAATTTCTTCACTTACTCGGTCGGTTGACCCAATCACGAGGTAAGAGAACTCTTTGGTGAGTGATAGATTGAGAATCTGTAAAGAGGCTTGTAAGATGACCGTCGTGGTATTTTCTGGGATTTGAAACACCCCTGTTTCGGATAAAATATCAGGATGCGTGGATGTCCACTCGATTTGCACGTGTTCTAGCATCTGCGTAGGTAGTGTGAGGGATTCAAACAATACTGTGATTCCGTGGTTGATGGCTAATTGTTGAAAGGCTTTATCTAAAAATGTTTGAGGGTCATGGCCCACGGCTTGGAGGACAAACGTTTGATGGTGGGTACTCTCTTCTAAGGTAAATGTCGCTTCTAAGGTGACTTCAACCGTTCCAATCGGGGCTTTAAATACCCCTTCCGCAGAAAGAATCTCTGGATGAGAACTCGACCAAGTGATTTGAACACCGTAATAGCCTCTCGATGGAAGACTTAAATTGGCTTCAACCAAACGAGGGAGTACAACCATCAAAGCAGCCATTTGGACTTTGGTTTCATCGGGAATGGGTTTGACTTCCAAGGTAAATGTTTTGACTCGTTCCAGCCCCTCATAAAGGAAGGTCGCTGTTAAGGTAATCGTTTCTGGATCAGCTGGAGGATAATACACTCCCTGATGAGACACAATATGGGGACTGGAGGATTTCCAAACAATGAGCGATCCATTGGGACCCGATTTCGGTAATATGAGATTTTGATCCACAATGGTTGTTGGGAGGGTAAGTGACAGAAAATCTTGTTCGATGATATCCACTTCGGACCACTTCCTTGCTAAAATGAGGATGGAGTATGTTTTTGTTTGAGAGAAGTCTTGATAGGTAAATGTGACGATGACATCAACCGTTTCGTTGTAAAGTCCTGGGTGAACGGTGCCATCTTGTTCCAGTAGGAGAGGATTACTGCTGAAATAGGAAATTTGAACCCCTTGGCTCTCAAGGACCCATACAAGTGTTGAATTGGTTTGACTAGGCATCGAGAACGAATCAATGAAGGTTTGCAAATAAGTTTCCTTTGACATTGTCGAGGTTGTGCTTGTTGAAATTGATGAACTTGATTGGGGTTCGGTGGGGGAGAGGGTGCTTGTAGTAGATTGTGTTTGACCACAACTAATCAAAAAGAAGCACAAACTAACAATGAGTAATAATCGCATGAAAACCACCTCCACATGACACATTATACACTGAATGTCTATACATGTCATTAGGAAAAAGAAAAAGATTTCTCTTACTGGGAATGAAGAGAAATCCATTGGCGTTTTTTTGTTCCATGTAGGGAATCAAAGCCCCCATGACCGTATCCAGGATAGACAATCAACTTCTTTTCGCAACTCAATAAATCGTAAAATTTTGTTGTTGTTACCATCGGGGTTACATCATCAACTGATCCGGCTGAAAGTAAAATCGGTTTGGTTAGATATTTAGCAAGTGAAAGCAAGTCGATGGTTTCCAGTAGTGGATGGAAAGACTGGCCTTGCAAGTAAAGTCCATTTTGGAATGTTTGAAAGGCTTGAAAGCCACTATTGGCATGGTGAACTAAATAGGGAATATCAATACAATTTGGCATATCAGCCATCACTAACTTCACATCAGGATGAAACATCCCAGCGATGATGGCTAGTGTTCCCCCTTGGGAACCACCTGTAGCGTAGATCTTTTTATTTGGAAAGAGTTGCTTTGCAACATCAACTAATCGAATACTATCCAAATACATTTGGACAAAGTAGGAGTCTTCCAAGGATTCGATTCCACTTAAATAGAGTCCTCCAGGATGCCGGCTAGGGTTCCCTAGTGTCATCCCCCCTTGATTGCGAACATCGAAACCTACCACCGCAAACCCCTCTGAAATCCATTCGTCTTTGAGTTCTTGGTATCCTGGGGTTTGAATAACCGCTCCTAACCCATGGTACAAAAGAATGACCCCTCGAATCGCTTCTATAGGAAGTTGAGGTTGATAGTACTTACCAAAGACTTCTGTTTGAAGTGATGAAGGAAAGGAAAACGTTTCTTTATCCAGGATGTTCAAAAGAAACGGAACTTGGTTTTGAAATAATTCGATGCGTTTCGTCCAATCCACAAATATCACCCTAAACTAGTATAAGCGATATTGAAATGAAAGTAAATACTTGGTTAAATACCAGAATGCCTTGAAATTATTCTACTTTTGATGTATAAATAATATATAGATGTATAGACAATCAAAGGGAGAACATGAATGGTGAAACATTTGGCGGATTTAGAGACACTTTTAGGAATCAAATTGGCTCACCCTATGGTCGAAGGGTTGTGGGAAGAATTTCTGAAACAACCGACTTCTCCTTGGATGACGAAAGCAGAATTAGAAGGTTGTCTTGTTAGATTGAACTTGTCTGAGTTACCTACCTATGAGATTGTCCAAGCTTGGGATGCTCTTCAAGAACAAATCGATCTCTTATTCGGATTGTCCTTTTTACGTTATGTGATCGTGATTGGAAGTCATCCTTCCTACTGGCTTGTCAAACATGGGCCAAGGTTAGAAAATAATCCGATTTCGAACTCGATGTTAGAGTTGCTCGTGATTTTATCTTTGATTCCTCCGTCTTTACAAGATCATCAAAAACGAGGCATTCCCGAATCCTTTGCGACCTTTAACTTAAACCATCTACGTAATTATATCCGTAATTACTATCAATCCCATCAAACATGGGGAATCGAACCTTTTGGATGGACCACTTATTTAGCTGCACTCGGATTATTACCAATTGGTCAATTGCAGTTCATGCATCACATCTTTACAGATCCATACAAAGTGTATCAACACGTTGAATCAAAAGAAATCAAAGTACTTTGTAATCCCGGACTAGCAATCAACCACATCGGTCAATTCACCTCCGTCAACGGCGTCAACGATGTCGCTTTTAAAACAATATGGGAAGAAACCGACGAAACAATCATTGCTCATGCAGTCCATCCGAAAGGATTAGTTTTGAATCAAGTTGTGCATTTAAACCGTTTGAAGTGGAAGTGTATCATCCAGTCAGGGTCTCCGGTCATTGATTTTCATATTCCCACTGGGGCGAAGTATGATGTTGATTCCATCAAGCAAACCTTACTCGATGCGATTACCTTTTTTCAACACCACTATCCAGAACATCCCTATTCTGCCTTCTGGTGTGTATCTTGGTTGTATTCCCCGCAACTGCCTTGGATCATTTCCAATCAGAGCAGTAAGATTCTATCGATTCAAGAACAAGGATATCTCTGCCCAGCAACTCCAGGGGAAAAAAGTCTATTCAGTTTCGTTTTTCATACCGAGAAACCCAATCTTGAAGCCTATCAACCAAAAACATCATTGGAAAAAGATGTCATTCACTTTCTTAATAGAAATGGGAAAGTCAATGCAGGTTTGTTTCTTTATTTCTTTCAAGATATCGATCAATTTGGTCAAAAACCTTATCTAACAAGCAAAGACGAAGCAACATTCCAAACAATCCAACCTTTTGTGGAGGGGAAACATGTTTAAAAAAACCATATTACTTACCTTATCGTTCTTTGGGTTTTCCTTATTTCCTGGGAACCTAACCAATCAAGTCACCATCATCGATTCCACCCAACAAACCATCTATGGCGCTACTCACGAACGAGTACAACGTACTCTCCAAGTTGGCTCAAGTAGTGTATTACAAACTTATCACTATCTAGGAGCTGATTTTGATTCAGGAGAATTCCGGATTATCACAGGTGATGACTATACGTCGACTGGATATCGACTCGCCACAACTAAAAAACATGCGGAAGTGAGTCAAGCAAAATATGATGAATACTTGATTATTGGTGGTGTTAACGCAGATTTCTTTTCTGGGTCAGCCCCGATTGAAGCGTATGTCGAAGATGGCCAAGTGATTTCCTCCGGTCAAGGGTATTACCGCGAAGTGATTGGCTTTAAAGAAAACGGACAAATCGCATTAGGTACTCCTGAATATGATGGTTATGAAATCATCATACACGATGCAGTGGGAAAAGAGCGAATTCGACTACCCATTAAAAATATCAATGCTTCTTATATGAATCATCCTTTTGATATTTATGTATATTTTGATACCTATTCCACAGCATTGCCTAATGGGATTCCTAAGTATCTAATCTCAACGAATGAAACCAAAGGCGCGATTCCACGAATCTTTGGTCAGGGGACTTATCAATCCAGTAAAACCGAGGCTCACACGATGACCTCTGGTACGCTTGCGATTGTCTCGAATAACCCTTATCTCGCAGCACTTTTAGAAACGGGCGATCAAGTTACCATTAACCGAAAAATGACAGGCGCTTTTGAAGGCGTGAAATGGGCTGTTGGAGGTTGGGGAAAATTAGTGATCAATGGGGTAAAAAACACGAACATCGTCAGTGTCGACCCCACCCTACGTCATCCCCGGACTGCCATTGGTGTGAAAGCGGATGGAAGTGTCTTCTTTATCGCTGCTGATGGTAGACAAATTGGCTACTCCCAAGGAATGACGCTCTATGAATTAGCCGACTTAATGCTCGATTATGGGGCAGTAGATGCGTACAACCTTGACGGTGGCGGATCAACAACCATGGTTTTGAGAACCAACACGAATACCTTTGAAGTGGTCAATCAACCCAGTGATAATCCTCCCCGAAGTGTCACCAACTCCGTCTTCTTAGCCCTTCAAGTACGATTCGATGACACCACTCCCCATGAAATTCCCGACTACTCAACCCCACTGAACCCACCCACCAATCTTGTGATTCAGGGAGATCGCTTAACGTTTCAAGGGCAAACAGGCGCAAAAGAGTATCAAGTAACAATCAATGATGTCGTCTATACAACAAAAAGCCAGTTTTTCACCCTACCTCAGGCAATTTCGAGTGCAGGATTATATACGATTACCGTTCAAGCTATTGGGGATGGGTTTTATTACAAGTCTTCCGAGTTATCCGCTCCTTTACCATTCGATTATCCGGGAGCGATTCCCCTCGAAAGTCCCAATCAATTCCGATTAACCACTACGACGCTCTACTGGGATGAGAGTGATCCCCATACGGATTACCGCTTTACCATTAATGGTAAAACGTATACCCTATTTCTAAATCGATTCACCATTTCCACATTGAACTTAACCCCAGGAACTTACATCGTTGAAGTACAAAAATTAGGGGATGGGTTTGTTCATGGGGATTCAGAGATAGCCTATTTTACCTTTCGAGTCTATTCTGCTGTGGAAAAAGAAGTGTTAGCATCGATGGGTTTGATAAAAGAAATCTTTATTCTCTTCGCGCGATAAAGTTTTTTGAAAAAACCTGAACTTATGATTGAAAAATCAAAGAATTCAAAGTATAATACTTATATAGACAAGTTGAAACGATAATGATGGAGGTCATTCATGAAAAAGATAGCGCTCTTCGCAACACTGCTACTAGTAAGCTTTTCTTTACTAGCTTGTAATCAAACGACATCACAATCCACCACCACAACCACTCAAACAACAACGACGACTACCACGACAACAACCCAAGCAGGAGCTCCTGTGATTCAAGAGAAACCAGCAATCGTGAAAACCTATACAGTTGGGTCCAGTGCACCAGATTTCACTACTATGGTCACCATTACCGATCCGAAAGATGGGAATATTACAGTCACATCGCAAATGGTAAACACCAGTATGGTCAACATGAATGTTGTCGGAACGTTCGTGGTCACGTATACATTTACAAACTCTTCGGGTATAACCGGAACATTATCGATTACGTTTACCATTCAAGAAGATCCGGTTGAACCAGGTTCCCCAGTCATTACCGAAGTTGCGAACCTTGTGAAGGATTTAACGCAAGGCGATCCTGCTCCTGATTTCACGACGATGGTCACGATAACAGACCCACAAGATGGTAATATCACGGTATTACCCAGTATGATCGACACAAGCCGTGTCAATATGAGCGCTGTGGGGACCTTCCGTGTTACCTATAGTTTTACCAATTCGTTTGGCAAAACAACCACTTATGACATTGTCTTCCGGGTCAATGAAAAAGTCGTGGAGTTCGGCAACTGTGATCCCAACTTCCCCGCCGAACAAATCAACTTAGACCTCAATGGACGCAAAGTGATATTAGGAACGTGGATGAGAAACTTCCTCGATCCCTTCTGGCTAACCGCTAAACCAACCGAATTAAATAACATGAAAAAAACTTGTATTACTCGGGCGAACACCGAACATAACGGTTCGTTAGGGTGGTATGCTTATGATAACGCATTGAATCATACCAATGAAATTATCCAACAATACCTCGCTGGTAATTTCAAAGCTGATTGGTATAACATCAACTCGCATAACCTTGGAAAACTCGTTGATGCTGGTGCCATTCGTCCCATCGATCAATTTATGCACTACCTCCCCGATTACTATTACGATATCAATGTTCAAATGGGCACATGGAAAGGTCAAGTCTATGGAATCTGGACGGAGCGGATCAATGTGAACATGGGCATTTATGTCAATCTAGACTTACTGAATGAATATGGTATGCCAAACCCCGCAGAATTATGGAAAGATGGCGAGTGGAACTGGCAAGCGCTCTTAGATATTTCCGCATCGATTAAAGAAAACGCTCCTGCGAACATTGAAATCTTTGGCATCAACCATTATGACTTAGGGTCCTACTTAATTGGATCGAATGGTGGAAAAACGATTGACCCCGAAACCGATTTATTCTCTTTAGGCGATCAAAAAGCGGTCAATGCCCTCCAATTTGCACAACAATTAAAAGAACTCGGATATGTCTGGATGGCTGAAGATGGCACCGATATCGGCACCAGAGCAAAATTTACCAGTGGAGAATTAGTGTTCTACTTTGGTAGTGACTGGATTTCTGGTGATCCTTCCATTTTAAAACCTGGCGAAGCGGTGAAATTCACGCTAGGAATGACTCCATTCCCCGTTGGTCCTGATGTCAGTGATGTCGCAACACAATACCGCGTTCCCATCACCGTAGGAAACTTATGGGTTCTTCGCAGCGGATTAAGCGATGAAGAAGCGGAAAAGGTCTTCCAATACTTCGTCAACACCGTTCCATGGGGTGATGATGCAGAGCAAGATTTACGCTACACGGAAACCATGCGTGATCATATGGATGATAGTCGTTCATTAGCTTCGTATGTTTCTGCTTCGCGTTTAGGATACTTCGAAAAAACCTACCTCTATGGCGTTGTTTGGGGACTTCCGGGATCAGGAACTGTCGGAATCGGAAATGTTTACTCGGAAATCATAACCAATTCTGGGGCTTCGGTTACCGCAACCATCCAAGCAGCTCTCCCAGCGATTCAAGCCAAGATTGATGAAGCATTAGGCAAACAAAATTAACTGTTTTCTCATATAAGATCCTCCTTAAGAAACAAAAAAAGAGATTCGTCGCTTGGTCGTCGCCGAATCTCTTTTTTTATTTTTTGATTATCGTATAAATAATGAAATCGTGATGATGAACATAAAGATTAGGGATAAGAAAGTATAAGTTTTTAAATACAGAGCTCCTTGTTTTGGGAAATCTTTCAACACAAATTTAAAAGTAATCAGACTCGCTAGCGATCCAATGATACTACCCATCGCCCCAACATTCACACCGCGGAGTAAATCCAAAGCATATTGATTGGAGGTAAACGTTCGTAATAAGACCGCAGCGGGTACATTCGAAATCAACTGGGACGTAACAAGACCCGTAAAGTAGACCGAGGTAGAAGACTGTAAGAGTTGTTCAATCGGAGCTTTAATACTTTCCAATTGACCGAGATTGCCAGTAAAAATAAAGAAGGCAGTAAACGTGAGCAAGAGATGATAATCAACCTTTTTCAATAACCTTGGAAACAAGAATAGTGTTAAGACAACCGTGATCCCGAGTGCAATCCAAATCGAGTACAAGCGTAATACACTTCCTAAAGCATTGAAGAACACAATACTATAAAGCGCCATTCGTTTCCAAGCGACCACGGGTTTGACCATAATCGGTTGGCAGTGTTTATTCGGGATGAATAGAATCGTCGTTATGAGGATTAAGACAAAGCCAATCACAGTTATCGGAACCATCGTTTGAATAAAGGTGAAGAAAGGAATGTCATATTCCGCATACAAATAAATGTTTTGCGGATCCCCCATCGGCGTTAACGCACTCCCTAAATTCGCAGCGAATGTCTGTAAGATGACGATTAACAACGCTTGCTTTTCCATTTTGGTTTGTTTTGTAATATATAAAGTAAAAGGGACTAGGGTTAAAAGAACAGCATCATTGGTCACAAGCATTCCCAGGAAAAACGTGGCGATGACGATAACCAAAGCAATATAACGAATCGTAAAAAACTTCGCAACCAGATGGATCGCCACAAAACTAAAAAAGTTCGCTTCATACATCCCTGCGACCGCAATCATCAAGGAAAACATGATGATTAAAACTTTGGGATTAATATAAGCGAAATACCCCACATTCGGAGCAACAAAAAACATCGAAACAATCGCCACAATCCAAGCGATGAGAAAGACTTTATCTTTCAGTAAGAACGATTTGATGGTTTGCAAGCTATCCCTCGATTCGACCTCTATTATACAATACTTATTCATCGTTTCATAGAACTCCAAGCAACAAATATCGTTGTTTTTTTTGCTTGAATCTTTGTATTGTATTGAAACTTCAAGGAAACTTTGATACAATCGCATTATCATACTTATGTGGGAGACAGCCATGAAATTGTTCAAACGCATCGTAGTCTTTTTCTTACTACTTGTCTTCTTTATCCCAGTTCTTTCTCTAAAAGCTGATATCACAGAGGAAGATTTTTTTACGTTGTACGAAGACTTTGGGTCGGTTGTATTATTAATCAATCCGAGTGATGGAATGATTGTCTATGCTAACCAAGCAGCTTTACGTTTTTATGGATACACGTTTGATGAAATAACCGCTTTAAAGATTAATCAAATCAATACATTAACAAGCGAAGAAATCGCAATAGAAATGGCGCGGGCGGAGGAGTTAGAACGTAACTTCTTTGAATTTCGACATCAGTTAAAGAATGGTTCCATCCGCAATGTTCATGTCTATTCTTATCCCTTAGAAATTGAGGGGACGACGTATCTTTTTTCAATCATTCACGACGTTACCGAACAAGTTCGATTGGCTGATTTAAACCAAACCTATCAATATCTTTTACTAGGAGTAGGATTGACTCTTGTAGCTTCCTTGTTACTTTTTGGGTGGAATCAATACTTAAAAGCTAAGGAGTTAGCAAAAAAGAATCAACAAATCATGAACTTTGATATCTTGCGTCAAACCTTTATTGATGAACAAACAGAACTTGTCTATTTAAAGGACCAACAGCTTCGATATGTGTTTGTGAATACTGCGGTAGAAACATTCTACTCCCGATCGAAAGACGAAATCATTGGGAAAACCGATGAAGAATTGAATCAGCCTGAATATTTTACGAAACGCAAACAAGAAACCGATTTGGCCGTGTTACATTCGCAACAACGTCGTATCTTTGAAGTTCGGTTCGATGGGCGTGTGTTTGAAGCAGCGAAGTTTCCTGTGTTAATGACGGATGGAACATTTGGTGTTGGCGCAATCATTCGTGATATGACAAAGGATAAAGATCAACGCGAAAAAGAACGAAAAACGATGTTGCGTATCCATGTTGTCACAGACATTTTAACCAAACCATTTGATTCGATTGCTTCTCAGATTGAATTTGCGATGACCGAGTTAGTGAAAATTATTGAATGTGAACATGCACTCATCCTCCAAGTGAATCCTCAAAGTGGATTATTTGAAACGACATATTCCACACTGAAGAAAGCCGCTTTGGCGCAGTTACAACTCCAAAACCCGTTTGATGTCAATCAACCAAACAATCCTTATCGTCGTGTTGTCACCATACAGGAACCCATTATCGACAACCACTTTCAGGCGTATTTTACCCAATCATCGAACTATTTATCGATTCGTCAATTCGCGATGATTCCGATTGTGATGGAATCAGAGATTCAAAGCATCATCATTTTGCTTAACAAAATCGAAGGGTTTACCGATTATGATACCCATCAAGTCTATTTATTGATGAATGCAACATGGAATGTCGTTCGCCAAAAAGAATTATCTCAAAGTTTATCCTTTGAACGACGGAATTATTTACAAACACTGCTTTCCATTGGTGATGGAGTCGTGGTTGTTAATTCATTAGGGATTATCGAAATCTTTAACCCAACCGCTGCTTCTTTAAGTGGATGGTTAGAAGAAGAAGCATTAGGTCTTCCCTTCGAACAAGTCCTACACTTCGTGGATGAATTCAATACTCCTTTGATTTCACCGATTCAACGAATCATTGATCAACCGACAAAGGACGCTCAGGAACGAATGATTTTAGTTTCACGAGAAGGGCGCTCCACCCATGTGGAAGCGAAAGCTACCCCATTATTCAATGAACAAGGCGATCCGAGCGGGGTTGTGCTTGTTATCAGGGATATTTCACAATCCGTCCTTCAAGAACAAACCATCGAATATGCATTAAATCACGATCCTTTAACGCAATTATATAATCGGTATTACTTCGAACGATACTATCAACATCCGATACCCATCGATCAATACCCGATTACAGTGATGTTTTGTGATGTCAATGGACTCAAATTTACTAACGATGTCTTTGGTCATAAACAAGGCGATGAGTTATTAATCCGGGCAGTTCAAGTCCTTCAAACTCAAGTTCCCAAACAATCGGTGATTTGTCGGTACGGAGGCGATGAATTTGTTCTTGTCATTCCTTCTTTATCAGATGAATTGGCTTATCAATTAAAGAAGCAAATCAAAGAAGCTTTTGCAAAAGAAGAAATCAGTGGTTTAAAGGGATCGATTTCGATTGGGTATCAAACCGCATGGAATCCTGTCGAATCGATTGAACCATTGTTGAATGAAGCGGAAAACTTTATGTACCGTGAAAAGTCTTTAGAACATGATGCCTTTACAAAACAATCCATTCCCGCTATCTTAGATAAAATGTACCGAGCCGTTCCATCAGAAAAGCGTCATTCACAAGTCGT
Source organism: uncultured Candidatus Izemoplasmatales bacterium (assembly GCA_964483655.1). Taxonomy (GTDB): domain Bacteria; phylum Bacillota_I; class Bacilli_A; order Izemoplasmatales; family Hujiaoplasmataceae; genus JAUXXX01. Next base: position 60,679 of record CAZABW010000004.1, on the reverse strand, counting down.
CGCTACCTTGGCAAAAGAGTTCGCCATCTATTTAGACTTAGACATCATTGATCAAGAGCGATTGTATCACGCGGGGTTATATCATGATATTGGTAAAGCGACTTGGCCAACAACACTGTTCGATAAATCCACGAAACTTTCCGAAAACGAATGGGTTATCATCAAGCAACATCCACTAGTAAGCTACCGTATTCTGCATGCTATTTCTGAATATGTGGATATTGCGGAAATCGTTTTATCGCATCACGAACGTTATGATGGGCTGGGCTATCCCAAAGGCATCCAATCGCAACAAATCCATAAACTTGCCCGTATTTTAGCGATTGTGGAGTCTTACGATGCGATGACCTCACTGCGAAGTTATCGGAAAACACTCTCCTTTGAAGAAGCCATGCAAGAACTACTACAGTGCAGTGGAAGTCAATTTGATCCCGCCTTTGTCATACCGTTTATCGCGTTCTTAAAAACAAAAAAGGTGCCTTCTCGATGAGATTGCACCTTTTTTACTAATTAAATGAGAGTTCAATGATAACCTATTAATGTCTATGGATACACCCAGTAAGCTCCAGAGGCGGCTAACAGAATCACTAATAAAATCGAGAAAACGATACTAGCGATTACTCCAATTAATGCACCGGTTCCTGCAGCTTTCGCTGAATTTGGCTTCTCGTCTTTCCATATCAAGTAGAGGATTAATCCAATTAAAGGAATGAAAAATCCTAAGATTCCATACCCTGCTCCCCCATTGTCTTGAATTTGAGGTGCTTGACCTCGTTGGTGAAATTGGGGTAAAGCCCGTCCACAACTTAAACAAACCACTTGTCCCTCATTTGCTTGTGTCCCACAGTGGGGGCAATATAGTGCCATTACCGTTCCTCCTATCATCTTTATTGTCTATTCTACTGTACTTTGTATGAAGAAATTTGTCAAGGGTGATATGAAAACTTAGGGTTAAATTCATTAATTATTCCGATTCATGCGCATAAAGAAAAAGAACACAACGACAAAGCCATATCGTTGTGTTCTTTTAAATGTTTTTTGAAGAGGATAGCCGGTTTAGAAAAAGAATGTGATGTAAATCGCATTGGCAATAAATCCAATGGCAGCCCATTTAATCGCAAGTTTGGCACTTCTTGGTTTCGTGTTTTTCCATGAGAAGTAAAGAATCAGTCCAACCAGTGGGATTAAAAAACTAATCAGTCCCGTTCCAAATCCAGCATTATCATTGACTGCATAGGTTCCTGTGTTTCCAGGATTAATGTTGCTGTTTACCGCAAGAGCACGACCGCAATTTAAGCAGACGACTTGTCCGTCATTTGCTTGAGTTCCACAATGTGGACAAAAAGATGGCATAAAAAACCCCCTATGATTTAGATTTATCCTCCTTCAATCTACTACGAATGGAAAGGGTTGTCAATATCACCTCAAGAAATACTTATAATTTCCAATTTTCCCATTCCAATCTTGTGGAAATGGCTGGTTTGTGGTAGAATCAAGCGACATGATAAATGGAGGGATTGGAAATGTATTGTCATAATTGCGGAACACAAATCGATGATCAAGCCGTGATTTGCGTCCACTGTGGTGTGAAAACAGTGAATGCCAAAACACTCGTTGATCCTCAAGCGAAATCGAAATTAGTTGCGGGCCTATTGGGTATTTTTCTTGGTGCTCTTGGGATTCATAATTTTTACTTAGGGTATACCCAAAAAGCGATTGTCCAATTATTGTTATCCACTGTCGGCTGGATTGCGTTTGGACTCGGGCCCCTGATTGCGTCTATTTGGGGACTCATAGAAGGGATTCAAATTCTAACCGGCTCGATTTCAACGGACGCAGAAGGCCGCGAATTACGTGACTAAGACCCTTGCGAAAGCAGGGTTTTTTTCTTGAAAAAAAGTGCTATCCTTTAGCACTCCATGCTTGACATTGCTAAAGGGACTGTGTATAATATTGTTAGCATTCATCAAAGCGGAGTGCCAAAAGGGGTGAATCCATGTTAACAGAACGCCAAACCCAAGTATTAAAACTGATTGTGGAAGAGTATGTTAAGACCGCTGAACCAGTTGGTTCTCGAACGTTATCGAAATTCATGGAAGTCTCTCCGGCAACCATCCGTAATGAGATGTCTGATTTAGAAGACTTAGGTTTTTTAGAAAAAACACACACTTCTAGTGGTCGCATTCCTTCTGAGAAAGGGTATCGCTACTATATTGAATCGATTATCAATACAACCATGGACGACATGGAAGAAGATGTCTTCCCTGAGTTTGAGAAGTTATTCGAGAAAAGTGATATCGAACGGGAAGAGATCATCAAAGAAGCGATTAATATGTTATCACAAGCAACGAACTGTACCGCAATCTCTTTAGGACCTAATGCGTATAATTCTCGAGTCAAAAAGATTCAACTAATTCCACTGAAACCATCGATTGCGTTAGTTCTAGTCATCACGAACCTAGGATATGTCGAAAGCAAACAAATGACGATTCCAGAATCGATGGATATGAACGAACTCGTCAAAGTCATCGACTTAATCAATGACATGTTAGTGGGAACCCCCATCTCGCAAGTCTCCGAAAAATTACATTATGAGATTCATCGCCAACAAGTCAAAGAACTACTAAAATATCGCGATACGATTGTGGATTCGTTTATCGAAGCCTTCTCCAAATTCGCTCAAACCCGGTATTATTTAACCGGACAATCCAATATGTTATATCAACCAGAGTTCAATGATATCCAAAAATTACGAGAATTTATTAACACCATTGAATCCCACGAGATTTTCAAACTCGTGGAGTCCAATACCGAAGGGGTATCGGTCAAGATTGGTACCGAGAATACGGTCACATCGATGAAAGACGTTACCGTTGTATCGGCTAGTTATGATGCCCAAAACGGCGAACACGGAACGATTTCATTAGTCGGGCCAACCCGGATGGAATATCGTAAAGTCATCCCCTTAATTCGTTATTTAGCGAAACACATTTCGAAACTTTACGAAGACAAATAAGGAGCTACTATGGCAAAAGAAAAAAAGCACAAAGAGGAATCGGTGGATTCCACAGAAACCCTGCAAGAAGAACTCAGTGTTCTTAAAAAAGAACTAGAAGAAACGAAAGACAAATATTTTCGCGCTCTCGCAGAATTAGAAAACATCAAAAAACGAACCGCAGAAGAAGTCAAAAAGGAACGCAAGTATGCATCCTTCGATGTGAGCGATCGTTTAATTGAACCGATTGATATCTTTACTCAAGCATTACAAACCAAAACCGAAGATGCAACATTAAAAAACTTCTTATACGGCTTTAACATGATTAAAGACATGATTATGAAAGTGTTGGAAGATGATGGAGTCAAACTGGTTCCCGCTAAAGTCGGCGACATGTTCGACCCCCTAACCCAACATGCCATTGAATCCGAATATCACGAAGAACTCGCAGATCAATCGATATTACGGATTGTCAAAAATGGCTACTTTTACAAAGATCGTCTTTTACGTCCTGTGATGGTCGTCATTAACGTCCACCCCAAAATCGAAGAAGTCATCGAAGAAACACCAGTGGAAATGATCCAAGAAGAAATCAATGAAAAAGGAAATAACGCTTCTGAGGAAGAACCACAAGAAGCCGAACATAATCAAGCAGACAATGAGTTTGTCGCATAAGACATGGAGGAATCAAAATGAAAAAAATGATTGGTATTGACCTTGGCACGACCAACAGTTGCGTCGCAGTCATGGAAGGAAAAGAAGCAAAAGTCATTCCAAACTTAGATGGAAACCGGACAACCCCATCGGTTGTCGCTTTCAAGGATGAAGAAATCCAAGTCGGGGAAGTTGCGAAACGTCAAGTCGTAACCAACCCCAATACCGTTTATTCCATTAAACGGAAAATGGGCACCAACCAAAAAGTTCGGGTCGCGAACAAAGACTACACACCTCAAGAAATTTCTGCGATGATTCTCAGAAATTTAAAAGAATCCGCAGAAGCCTACCTAGGTGAAAAAGTAACCGAAGCCGTCATTACCGTTCCGGCTTACTTTAATGATGCCCAACGTCAAGCAACCAAAGATGCCGGACGGATTGCGGGCTTAGATGTTAAACGGATTATCAATGAACCCACCGCCGCAGCACTAGCTTACGGGATTGACAAGCGCGACAAGGAACAAACCGTCTTGGTCTATGACCTTGGTGGGGGAACCTTTGACGTCTCGATTTTAGAATTATCTGATGGTACGTTTGAAGTAATTTCTACTTCTGGTGATAATCACTTAGGAGGAGATGACTTTGACTTACGCATTTCAGACTGGCTCGTAGAACAATTCCGTAAAGAAACCAGTGTGGACTTAAGTAAAGACAAAATGGCTTTACAACGTCTACGTGACGCCGCTGAGAAAGCAAAAAAAGAGTTATCTTCGATTACGCAAACACAAATTAGTTTACCCTTTATCTCAATGACCAACAGTGGTCCTGTTCACTTAGAAAAACAACTCACAAGAGCTAAATTCAATGAGCTTACCGCTGACTTAGTAGAACGTACCGTCGAACCTGTGAAACGGGCCTTATCGGATGCGAAACTTCAAGCAAAAGATATCGATCAAGTCTTACTCGTTGGAGGATCCACGAGAACCCCAGCCGTTCAAGATTTAGTCCGGAATCTCTTAGGAAAAGAACCAAACCGTTCGATTAACCCTGATGAAGTAGTAGCGTCAGGAGCTGCGATTCAAGCTGGAGTCCTTCAAGGCGAAGTCAAAGATGTCTTACTCTTAGACGTAACGCCCTTATCCCTTGGAATCGAAACCCTTGGTGGAGTTTTCACGAAGCTCATCGAACGTAATACCACCATCCCAACATCGAAATCCCAAGTGTTCTCAACTGCCGCAGATAATCAACCCGCTGTGGATATCCATGTGCTTCAAGGGGAACGTTCGATGGCGAAGGATAATAAAACCCTCGGTCACTTCCAATTAGCAGATATTCCACCTGCTCCTCGTGGCGTGCCTCAAATCGAAGTCAAATTTGATATTGATGCCAATGGAATTGTCAATGTAAGCGCGAAAAACGTAGCGACTGGAAAAGCCAACTCGATTACCATTCAAAGTGGTTCTGGACTGTCTGAAAAGGACATCGAACGGATGGTGAAAGAAGCGGAAGAAAATGCCGAATCCGACCGCCAAAAGAAAGAAGAAGCTGATCTTCGCAATGAAGCGGACCAAATGATTTTCTTAACCAATAAAGCCATTAAAGATCTTGGTGATAAAGTCACTCAAAAAGAAAAAGAAGACGCCGAAAAATTGATTAAGGATTTAGAAAAAGCCTTAAAAGGTGATGATTTAGACCGAATTCGGAAAGCCAAAGAAGAATTAGAAAAATCGACCCAAGCTTTATCTCAACGCGTCTATGAAGAAGCAGCTAAAAACAACCCGAATCAAGGTGGAAACGACGATTCTGGCAATTCGAGTCAAGATGGCGATCAAGTCTTTGATGCGGATTACAAAGAAGTATAATTTCAAGAAAAAAGCAGGTTACCTGCTTTTTCCTATGCATAGAGGTGGATTATGGACAAACGCGATTACTATGAAGTGCTTGGGGTTTCGAAAACCGCAAGCGAAGACGAAATAAAGAAAAGCTATCGCACCTTAGCGAAGAAATATCACCCTGATGTCAGTAAAGAACCCAACGCAGAAAGCAAATTCAAAGAAGTGCAAGAAGCGTATGAAGTCTTATCCGACCCACAAAAGCGAAGCCAATATGATCAATTCGGTCATGCAAATCCCAACCAAGGATTTGGCGGTTTTGGCGGTGGCGGATTTGAAGGATTTGATTTTGGGGATATCTTTTCAGCGTTTTTTGGTGGGAATGCCCGCGAATCCGGTCCCCGTTCTCGAGCTCGCAAAGGGTCTGATATTCAACGTCGGATGACGATTACGTTTGAAGAATCAATTTTTGGTAAAAAAGAAAAGCTTCGTGTACCTGTCTATGATGAGTGTCCCACGTGTCATGGAAGTGGTGCCCGAAGTGCCAGCGACATCCATACTTGTTCGAGATGTCGTGGAAGTGGCTCTGTGGTGATGGAAACACAAACCTTGTTTGGCCGCACGCAAACAAGAGGAACGTGTCCAACCTGTAATGGAACCGGGAAAGAAATTGTCAATAAATGTTCCACTTGTGGTGGGGAAGGCGTTGTCAAAACGACCAAGGAAGTCGAAGTTCGAGTTCCAGAAGGTATTGAAACTGGCCAACAAATCCGCTTAGAAGGATTTGGCAATAAAGGTCAATTTGGAGGACCCAACGGGGATTTATACATCGTCTTTGAAGTCAAGAAGAACGATCTTTATGAACGGATTGGCGATGATATTGTCGTCAATATTCCGATTACTTTTAGTCAGGCTGCTCTAGGAGCGGAAATTGAAGTCCCAACCGTCTATGGTCCGGTGATGTTAAAGATTCCTTCGGGAACACAAAGTGATGCGAAATTCCGTCTTCGAGAGAAAGGTGCTCCAAATGTTCGAACCAAGCAAAAGGGTGATGAACATGTCGTTGTATCAGTTGTAACGCCACAAAAATTATCCAATGAACAAAAGAAACTCTTTGAAGAATTAGCCAAGCTCGATAATGATCCCAAAGAAAAAAGTGCTTGGGACCGCTTTAAAGAAGGGTTCCGACCGAAGAAATAAGACAAAGCCACCTCGTTTGAGGTGGCTTATTTTATAGTTTCAAAGATGGCTTGAATGGCATAATAAGACGGTTTGAGTCGTTCATGAAAGGCAAAGTGCTGCCACTCTTCCCAGCTGTAAGGATGAAACTCAGAAATGATCAAAGATTGGTTACTATTTTGAACCCCAACACCAATTTGAATGTTGTCAAAAGCGATTCCTTCAAATTGACTGGATTCAAAGGGTTTCATCCTTATTTTCGTCGATGGATCCATGATATTCAGAAGCAACCAAGGAATTCGGACCTCATAAAAAGTATCACTATGTTGAAAATCAGATAAAGAGTCAAATAAAATATGATTCGGGTTTGAAAACCCTCTTTGTAAAATTCCACTTTCATACATCGAAAAGGGAATCGTCTCCATCGTTTTCGGTAAATATAACGCATTCGACAACACGTGTTGCGTTACTTGGAATACTCCAGCTAGTAAATCATCTTGATAGCTACCGGCAGGAAGGAGTGCTAAAACACGATCATATAAATATAGGGTGGGATTATAAGCCGAAACCACTCGAAAGTGTGCTTGATGATTCTCGATAACAATCAAGAATTGAACCCCTTTGGAGAACGAAATCTCTTCATTATCCCAAAACAGCGAACCTTCATGACTATCAAAGGTGAGCGCGAATATAACTCTTTGGTCATCTGTCAGTGCGGTAAGATGTTTATAGGATAGGTATAAATAGCGAGCATCATGAGCGATTTGTAAGTCTTGGAGAGCGTGATTTTTATCCATTGCTAGCCAATCTTCTGGATTACCATCCAAGTGGATTAAAAGTTCCTCTTCTCCAGGGTCAAAACTTAGTAGCCCAAACATTTGCTCATTGGTCTCCACGTTAGACCAAAACGGCCGGCGCCACTCCAAATCATAAACCATGGTATTCCATGTTCGTTTGAACCATTCATCTTGCCATGCAAATAATAGCGCTCCAGCAGAACCACTCGCCACAATATCTTCAATCAGTTTCGTTAGTTGCTGTCCTTGCATCGTTTCACTCATATTTCCTTGAGAAAAGCCTTCTCGAAACGAATCATGAGCTTTCCCCCTCGATGCAGGAAGTCCAAATTCAGCTATGAGAACAGGAATCGTATGATGCCGATTTAAATCGTTTAAATAAGCTAGATAAGGGTTTGCTTCTCCGCGAAAATCGATGTAACTGGTATATTCTGGCTGAACATTGATAAATTCGGGATAATACGGATAAACATGATAACTCGCAAACATTCCCGCAAAAGCAGTTCTACGTAAATGAATGTGTTCAAAATCAATGCCAACCAAATCTTCTTTTGGATCGGGCTCATTATCGTGTGTCAAAGGATCCGTCGTCAACCAGTTGACGAAACTAATCGGTCGTGTTGTTCGATAATGAGTCATCTCATAATCAAGGAGATGATCCATTACTTCTGTAAGAAAGATTTCAAACACCGATGCATCCCTTGTATACAGGTGTTTTCCTTGATATTGAGGTTTTTCTGGATGATTTGTATTCGTTGTTTGGACAAACACGGGGTCCCATTCTACTCCAATCATCCAGCCAACAACATAACGATTGATATCGACATCGTATGTTCCGCTCGCAAACCCCAAACGAGTAGAAAGAACTTTATTTCCGTGAATAATATCAACTAAATCAAAAGCATCCTGGGTGAATGCGTGTTGTAAAAATCCATCATCTCCATAAGCATCACCAATTCGTTGGATGGCATCTTCATCTAACCATACGCCTTGAATTAAATACAAGGGGTCTGATTTTCCTTGGTTAAATTCAGCGAGGGCTTCATAAAAATGAGGCATCATGGTGGTATAAACCCGAATTGTATTGGCATTCATTGCGTGAATCCATTCAAACCAACGAAGATATTCATCTTTGGTAATCGCTAGTTCCCCTGGAAACGTAAATGGTTTGGCTGCGCCAAGATTGACTCCTTTAATAAACAGGGGTTGTAACCGTCGGTTTTGAAAGATAAGAAATTCTTTGTGATTCACAATAAAGGGGGCTTCAATCCCAAATCGTTGATAACTGGTTCGATTTGATAAGGAAAATATTAAAAAGAGCGAACTTATCGCTAAGATGAAGAGGGATATTGTAACAAGCAATAATGTTTTTTTTTGCAAAATAATCACCTTTCTTTAGTATATCATGAAAGTCGATTGAAACCGGATCAAATAGAAAAAAAGCGTTGACTCTCGTCAAACGCTCATCGATTACACTTCTTCGCCGTATAAACCAATGGCTTTCCGTACATCTAATAGAAATAAGATTCCATTGCCAGGTTCATCCAATTGCAAATCGGTTTGGATTTGTTGGGTGATGGCTGGTACTTGCTCAACTTTGGCGATGATTAATACCATTTCTTTTTCCGGTTCAATCGGAATGTTAAATAACATCTCTTGTTCATGAATCCCTGAACCACGAGCATTCAAGATGGTTCCTCCCCGCGCTCCTGCTTTACTAGCTGCGTCGATAACATCTTCAGCCTTTCCTTTTTCCACAATCACATAGATCGCTTGATGTTCCACGAGATAATCATCCTCCTTAAATTGATTCAAATCACAATACAATGAAGCCCCTAAGATTTTTGGCAAAGGAATCGAGAATAGGATTCCTTTTTTTGGTATACGGAAATCAAGTTCTTCAGCGATCTTTTCCATCGCTTTGTCACCATGCGAGACATCGCAAGCAAATAAGATGACATCTCGTTGTTGATCACTCAAACCCAAAAAGCCTAAAATTCCCTTGTTCACCGTTCCTCTTCCTAACAGCACTGTCATACCTAAGAGACCCTGTTCATGAGCAACTTCAATCACGTCTTTACTTTTTTTATGATCTACAATACATGCGTATAATGCAAAACGACAATGTGGATTCATACAATCATCCCTTTCGTGATTTCCATCGATACAAGACCCCTAACAACTCAAGTGTCAGAATTGGTGTCATTGCGATGATTGAAATCATTCCAAATAAATCATATAATCGAACCGACCCATGAAGTCCAAAGGCGATTCCTTGTGAAAAAGCGAAAATAAAGGTAGCACTCATAGGACCACTGGCGACACCACCAGCATCGAAGGCAATCCCAACAAATAATTTGGGAGTGAAAAACATCAGTCCAATTGATAATAGATACCCAATTCCTAATATCCACAAGAAAATATTTCCAAGGACAGAGATGCGAATGGCATTAATTAGTAGCGCAATGCCAACGCCGATGGATAAAGCATAAAGAACAAGATTTTTATTAATATACCCACTCGTTACGGATTCCACTTTGTGTGTTAATACATACACAGCCGGTTCCGCAATAATCGAGAAAAAGCCGAGTAAGAAACTACTTATCCACAAAAAGATAAAGGGGCGTTCCGCCAGAACAGATCCTAATTCGCGACCAAATTCCATGAACCCGCGAGTAACTCCATTCATAAACAAACTTAATCCAATGAAGGCGAACAAAAATCCAAACAAGATTTTTCGTAGTGTTCTTTTTTTAAATTTGATGATAAAAATCTGAAAGACAATAAATAAAACAAATATGGGACCGATTGCTACCAAACTTTCTAAGAAGTGAATGCCAAGTGAACCAAACAAACTAGAAACGACTGACTGCGATTCATCTACCACGGGACTCGTACTTAATTCAGAGATCACAGTGGGATGAACGATGGAAAGGATTAACACACCAATCACCGCTCCAGCAGAAGCTAACGCAATCAAGCCAAAGGCGTCTTTTTCTCCTCCTTTGGAGTTTTTCTTATGCGGGGTAATTCCCCCAGATAACGATAGAATGAAAGGGACAGACAAAATCCCGGTAGTAGCTCCGGAAGCATCGAACGATATGGCAATCAAGGATGCATCGACAAACAAAGAAAGAAATAAAATGACAAGATAACTACCTAATAGCAGTATCCATAATGGAATATCATATAAAATTCGTAAGAACCCGATTGAAACAAAAATACCAACACCAAGGGAAACATAAAAGATAAAAAAAAGTTGACTGATTTGACCTTCTGTTAAGATACTTACTTGTCCAGCGAGCAAAAAGACAGCTGGTTCGGCAATGGTTATCATTGTACCGAGTAATAAACCAATGATGATAACAAACCATAACCGGTTGGATTTGGCTAGCGACAAACCAAAGGATTCTCCCGCTTTCGTCAAGCCGTTCTCGACCCCAATAATGAAGAAGATTAATCCGAAGAAGACGAAGATCATTCCTCCGTAAAAGCGAAATGATGTCTCCCAGTCGCCAACTTGAAAGACGAGTTGGCTGATGAAGGAAAAAAGGGCGATTGGTAGAAGGGTTAAGGCAATCTCTCTTGTTTTTTGTCGAATCATCTTATCCCCCCTCTTGGTCAGATTATAGCATAATTTTGGCATATTTTCAAGAATTAATGGCATTTCTATTTACAAAGATTCCCAATCTGTTTATAATATAACGTGATTATGTATAAAATACTTATGCATAACCATATTATATATAAAGGAGGTGAGAATCATGTCCGGATCAGGGGAATTTATTCGAGGATTTACAGAGTATATTTTATTATCTATTCTCGAGAAATTTGATTCATATGGATACGAAATGACGAAAATCATAGAATCGGCCTCTCAAAAAGTCTTTTCGCTTCAAGAAGCCACGCTCTACACTGCTTTAAAACGCATGAGTGACGAAGAATTAATTACCTCTTACCTAGCAAAAAACAAGAAGGGCATGAGTCGTCGCTTCTACACCATTACCCCAAAAGGAAAGCAAACCTTAGACTTGTTCAGACAAGATTGGACGAAAATTCACCACAATCTTCAAACCTTAGTTGCGGGAGAATTCCACTATGAACGCGACGAATCATCATAAAAGGAGAAAACGACAATGGATGTATTTCAAGTTATCCCGCAATCCTTCTTTGGATTGTTAACAGGTAAAAACAAAGAACTCTATGTAAAAGGATTGTTCACGTTATTCAAAGCGTATGAACAAGGATCCATCTTGGGAATGGATAAGCAAATTGCTCAAACGGTATTAGCAGATTTTTTAACAGATCAAATCTATGAAGATGATGATACGGAAACCATGACTCCCAGAGAGAAAGCGAATCAATTACTCCGTCGATTTGAAGAAGCAGAATGGATTGATATTGACGTCACCAACGATTACATCGAAATCATTAATTTCCGTGATTATGCTATCACCATCATTGAAGCCTTAAAAGCCATTAGTCAAGACTCTTTTTATGGTTATGATGATGAAACTCACGAGTTTCGGGGTTATATTTATACGGTATATACTTTACTCACCAGCAATCAATTGGAATATGGAATGGTCCTCGATCAAGTGTACAAAAATACGATTGCATTCATTCGTGAAATCCGCAAACTCGACAGTCGGCTCAAATACTACATCAAATCAATTATCGATAATTCTGAAATCAAAGATTTAATTCATTTGTTAGTCAACTATAAAGTCGAATTGGTGGACCAAGCGTATCATCGTTTAAAAACCAGTGACAACATTAACAAATACAAACTAGAAATTATCAAAAAACTCGAAAGTTATCAGCAAAACCCACTCATCATGGAGTTTATCGCTAGAGAATATTTACCACAAGCCAACCAAAACATGGCATTAGCTAAAGCGAGAGCAAACAAAAAGATTGATGATATGATTGATATTTATAATTCGTTATCCTCAATCATCGATGAAATTGACAAGAAGAACAAAGTTTATGTCAACTCTACCATTGCGAAGATTAAGTTCCTCCTGAACGACGATGAAAATATCATTGGGAAACTGAATCAGATTCTCAAGTTTACCGCAAAGCAAATTCGTAAGTACAAAACGGAAACAGCGTTAAAAACCATCGCTCCAGTATTTAACATCAAGGCATATCGTACGATTACCAATGACTCGATTTACACACCCAGAGGAGCTTACACACATGGGGAAGCGCAAATGTTAGCAAATCCTGATGTTACGCAATCATTAGATTTACAAACCGCTTTCTATAAAGAGTTCGAAACCAACTATTCTGAAGACGTCATCAAACGATATCTCTTCGAGTTCTTCAAAATCAAACCAGTGATTAAAGCGAGTGAAATGATTGGTGAAGACTTTTCCGATGAAGCGATTTTACGATTACTCTATGTCTTAGTCTATGCAGGCGAGGATTTAAATTACTACGTTCGAGCGTTAGAAACACCGATCAAACACAAACGGTTCCAATTAACTGATTTTGAAATTATGAGGGGGTATCATTCATGATCTTAGAACAATTCGAAACATTATCCGCATCCCAACGACAACTCTTCTCCGACACCGTTAACAAACTATTGGGAAGTGCTTTTCTAGCTAGAGATAAGCGCGATAATAAAGAAATGTATTACTTTGTGTTATCCTTTAAGAACTATTTTGACGAATACTTAAATGTGATTCATTATGAGCTTGTGATTGACCGGGAACATGGGGCCATTCAGTTGGTGAATAAAGATAACCAAAATCTCTTAAAACTAAAAAAAGATGAATCCTTAATTTTACTCATCTTGCGAGTTCTATATCATCAACATTTAGTGGAAACTTCGATTAATGATAATGTCATTATCACAGTAGATGAAATTCATACAAAGTACGATGCGCTTGAATTGAAAAAGAAAATCAATAAAACAGATTTGGTATCCATTTTAAGGATGTATCGGAAATTCAACTTGATTGAACCACTTGGGGATATCACCCAAGCGAATACACGAATCGTTCTTTATCCTACCTTGTTATTGGCAATCAACACTCAATCAATCAATGAAGTCATCGCTGCCATCAATCAAGTCATCAGTAAGGAAGGGGTGTAAGAGATGAAAAAGTTAGTCAAAATTCGACTCATCAATTGGCATTACTTTACGAATGAAACCTTACACATTAAAAACAATTGCTTAATTACGGGTCAAAACGCAACCGGAAAATCAACGATTATTGATGCCATCGCATTTATTATTACTGCAGGGGATCAAATCTTTAATCTCGCAGCGAATGAAAAAAGTAAACGCGATTTACGTGGTTATGTGAAATGTAAACTTGGAATTGATAATCAAGAGTACCTACGGGTTGGGGATATCTCCGGCCATGTTGCTTTAGAATTTTATGATGAAACGAGTAAAGAAACGTTTACTGTAGGTAGCGTCATTGATGTCTTTTCTGATGTGTTACCCCCGAAAGTCTTGTTTTATGAAGTCGATGGACCGATGACGGAAGCATTGTTCGTTGATTCTGAGCATCGGATTTTATCCACGCAAACCTTTAAAAAAGCGAAAGTAGCGGATAAAATCCATTCCACCAGAAGAGAAGCAAAACTATCTTTCCGATCCCGATTTGGATCGATCAATGAAACGTATTTTAGCTTAATTCCTAAAGCTTTAGCATTTAAACCCATCGCCGATGTCAAAGACTTTATTTATCATTACCTTTTAGAAGAAAAGACATTGGATGTTGAGTCCATCAAAGAATCGATTCATGCTTACCGGGATTTAGAAGCGACACTGAAAATCATCAAACAAAAAATTACAGATTTAAATGATATGAAAGCGACGTATGATGAAATCTTAAAGAATCAAGACCAAAAGAAATTATACGAGTATCTTTTACAAATCATCGATGTCGAAAACTTAAAAACACAAACCCAAGTGAAACTTCGTCAACTCGATAAAAATCAAATCTCTTTGGAAAAATTTCAAAAAAGTCTCGCGGATTTAGATCATCAACTCGAGCATTTGGATGATCAAAGTAAAGAATTGTATGCCCAACTTCAAAACTCAGAAACTTTCAAATCGGGCGAACTTTACGATAAAGAAATCCAACGGTTAATCGCGCTTATCAATGAGCAAAAAGAAATCGAAGCTTACTTTACTCAAAAAATCGATAAAATCAAGCCTCTTATCCAAAACTTAAAAACCGATTATCCTAAGAAAATCTATGACGATTTAGGGAAATTTGATTTTCTCCACATTCGCCATGATATGATTGAAAAAGCGCGTTTCGCACTCGTTGAAATCGAAAAAGAGATGCAAAATGTCATTGAATCCAACACGTTAGAAACAGGACGTTTGGAAGAAAAGCGACGCAATCTATTAACTGAAATCAACGAAATCTATCTAACCTTAAAGGATTTAGAAAACCATCAAATGCGGTATAATCCGATGGTGAAAGAACTACAAGTCCGCATTAAAGAAGGAGTTAAAACACGCTACGGTGTCGATATCTCTGTGCATGTTTTAGCTGAACTCATTGAAGTTACGGATCCAAAATGGCACAACACAGTGGAGGATTACTTAGGGCCCCAACGATTTAACTTAATTGTTGAACCACGGTATTTTGATGAAGCTCTCCAAGTCTATAACCGGATTAAAGACCAATTCAATATTTTCGGTATCGGACTCGTCAATACCAAAAAAATCGTTCAGTTCATCAATCACCAACCCCATAGTTTGGCCTCTATCATCGCTTCTGATAATGTCGATGCGATGCATTACATTAATATGACTTGTGGTAATTTGATCATGGTCGATGATGTCGTACAACTAGAAAATTATTCGCAAGCTATCACGCAATCAGGCATGGTCTATCGTAGCTTCACCGTTCGTAGCTTGAATCGCAATACGGAGAAACCATTCATTGGGAAACGCGCTCAAGTCGAGCAATTAGAACTATGGAAAGCGAAAGCGAAAACAGCCAAGGATGAGTATCAAAAAGTCACCAATCAAATTCAAGGTATGCAAGAAGAATCGGAATGGATTCGCCAAATCAATATCAAACAAATCATTGATATGATTGGTTCGAAAACGCTCTTGCTTCAACTCCAAGAACAGTTGAAACAAACACAATTCAAAAAAAATAATCTACCCCAAGCATCCATCTCAGACTTACGAAGTGAGTACGAAGAGATAAAACAACAAATTCGGGGATTGAATAATAACAAGCGCCATCTCTTTGAGGAAACTGGGAAAGTCAAAGCAGATTCGATAAAACTCAATGATGAAATCTTGGATTTAGAAACAAAAACAAAATCCATGGAACACTCTCTCCTTTCCGTACCGACCCAAGAACTCCCATTAATAGAAGATGCCAAAGCGATGTATAATACACAAATCAAAGAAGCGAAGGAAAAGGAAAAAATCGAAGTTGAAACGAGAAAACGAATTGATTCAGAACTAACGAACTTAAAGAATTTAGAAGATTCGCTTCGAACCAAACAATTCCGCTATGTGAATACGTACAACTTATCGTATCCATTCGGCATTGAAGAAATGCATTTCTTCCTTGATGAGTTAAATAAATTAGTGAAATCAGAACTTGTTAAGTATGAATCCAAAGTTCGCGAAGCGAGAGAAGCAGCAGAAAAATTATTCAAAGAAGATTTCATCGCAAAACTAAGGAATTATATTGTAACCGCTCAAGATGAAATTCAAAAGATCAACGATACATTAAAGACCATACATTTCGGCGAAGATACCTATGAATTCATCTTCCCCAAAAGCAAAGAATACGCTGACTATTACGATATGGTTTTAAGTGATGATTCGATGAAACAAGGTATTGAAATCTTTAACTATGAGTTCGAAATGAAATATCAACGTCAGCTCGAAGAGTTGTTCATCCATTTAGCAAGTGAAGATCTCAATAACAACGGATCCATTAACAAGTTTACGGATTACCGGACATACATGGATTACGATATTAAAATCATCAACAATCAAGGCGATACGATTCTATATTCCAAAGTGTTTAAAGAAAAATCGGGAGGAGAAACCCAAGTTCCCTTCTACGTTGCGACGATTGCATCGTTTGTCAGAGTCTTCCAACAAGCAAAACGGGGTGGTGTTCATGACTCGATTGGCTTAATCTTGTTTGATGAAGTGTTTGACAAGATGGATACCTCCCGGATTAAATCGATGATGGAATTCATCAACCGTCTTCCCGTCCAAATCCTTCTTGCGACCCCACCTCAAAAGATGGAAGTCTTATCGAAATATACGGACACAACGATCGTTACCTTACGCGAAGGAAAATCTGCTCGGGCGTACGAAGTTGTACAAAAATACTAATTTCTCACACTACTCTCACGATATATCGTGTATAATGACTCTTGAATTTGTTTGAAGGAGAATCGCCATGAAAAAAATCATAACCTTACTCGTTTTAAGTTTCTTACTTCCGATTTTGCTGGCTTGTCAAACAACCCCCACCACAACCGAAATCAATTTCGATTTATTCCAGCAAATTGATCGCTATCAGGACATCTTCACTCGTCGTGAAGGAACCTACTTAGTGTATGTCTATAGCGACACTTGTGGCGCTTGCCTTCAAATCAAAGAAGAAATGGCAACTTTTGGTAATACTTATACTCGTAAAGTTATTTACTTCTTTAATGCATCCAAAGCAACGGACGCTCAAACCTATCAACAACTCTACCTCACTTATATTGGTCAAACCCAGGTTCAAACTCCCGTCATCTTGGTGGTCGTGGATAATACGTTTGACTCAACCAATCAATCTCTATATTATTATGCGGGCGTCCAAGCGATACGCAACATCACCCGAGATTTACAAAACAACGCCTATCTACCTTTCCAAGAATAACCGTTCGCGGTTATTCTTTTTCTTTCTCTAGACAATTCTACATGCACATCCATACAGGATATAAGCTGTATCTAAGATAGAAAGAGAGTCATTCTAAGAATCAGAATTCTTGAAAAACATTCCACCATTTTCACTCCAAAACCCCTTAGAAAGTCGAAACCATTTCTCCAATGAATTGACCTAATACAGCGTATATGATAAAAGTCGAATGGGATAGAATGAGGGTGGGGAAAAAAGTGAGATGAGACAACATTTCTATCAAACTGGTCCCTGTTTATCGTTTCAAGAGAACGATTCTCTCTTAAAAGACAGCGAACATTTTCGACTCCTTAACGCAACTCAAGCCCAAATGGTACTACGGAAAGTCGACGAAGCGAAAAAGCATTTTTTGGATCCTTAGAACCAAGTCCAAGCACCAAGTCGGGTTGCCTCGGTTTTTCAAGAACGAAGCGTACAATCCGTTGTTTGATTGTAGGGTCTATACCAAACAAAAAGCGGTCGCTTGATTAATACCGATTCAAACGCCGCTTTGAACATAACTAAAAAAGTAACCCCAATGCCGTCAGGATAGCGACTACGGGTGTGAACACACCCAACGAACATGCCTGTTTAGCGTGTAATCGTTTAAAGCAGAGCGAATCATGGATTCGCTGAGGGTGAAGCATTAACCTTTTGTTCTAGAAAGAATCCTTTTATGTTAAAATACTTATGAGGTGTCATCACATACATCAAAGATCTAATCTTACCTAACTGATGACCATTTAAAGATATATAAAAACTGTGGTCTGAGCCACCCCAAATACTCTAGGTATATCGACATAGGGACAAATCCACAGCGCTTATAGAAACCTTATAATAGGAATCACAAAAGCTTAACTATGAAAGGAGAAATAATTAAACCTGTATTTCTTACTGTTTTAATTATACGTGATGACGTGCAACATTATTTTATCGATTACCAAAACTATTTTTTCGATCATGCAATCATCAAAGGATCGGATGTACATCATATTACCCACGTGATGCGTCAAACCGTGGGTGATTTTATCGTGGTATTAAACAATCAAGGTCAAGCACACAAAGCCAAAATAATCGAGATGTCGAAAGACATGATTAAAGTCTTGTTTGTTTGCGAGTGGCCAATTCACCACCCCAAAGCCAACATTACTGTCGCTCAAACACTGATAAAAAAAGATCATTTTGAAGAAGCTTGTATCAAAATGACGGAGTGTGGAGTAACTTCTTTGATTCCTATATTAACAGAACGCTCTGTCATAAAATGGGAAGAAAAAGATATCCCTAAGAAACTTGAACGACTGCAAATATTATTAAAAGAAGCGAGTGAACAATCAGAGCGGTTATTGATACCGAAACTATATCCTTTGTTGTCTTTGTCCAATCTCCCGTTCCATTTATTTGATTTGGTGTTTGTGGCCCATGCTAGAGAAACTACCAATCATTATGCAAAAGTCCTATCCACTTTAAACCTCAACCAAAGTATCTTGTTGCTAGT
This sequence comes from uncultured Candidatus Izemoplasmatales bacterium, assembly GCA_964483655.1. Classification (GTDB taxonomy): domain Bacteria; phylum Bacillota_I; class Bacilli_A; order Izemoplasmatales; family Hujiaoplasmataceae; genus JAUXXX01. Next base: position 41,822 of record CAZABW010000004.1, on the reverse strand, counting down.
AGGCCCTGAAGGAGGATTTAGTGACAAGGAAATCGACTACTTGACATCCAAAGGAGCGATTTCCTTGTCGTTTGGACACACGATTTTACGTTCAGAAACCGCTGCTTTGGCTTTTTTATCGGTGGTTCGGTATTTACTGGAGGAGTAAAGATGAAAATATCTTTTCATACGTTAGGTTGTAAAGTCAATGCCTACGAGAGCGAAGCGATTTGGGATTTATTTCAAGATTTAGGGTATGAACGTGTATCTTTTGGGGAAGTGGTTGATGTTTGTGTCATCAATACTTGTACCGTTACCAATCAAGGGGATGCTAAAAGTCGCAAAATCATTCGTCAGGCTGTACAACATAGTCCTGATGCGATTATTGTCGTCATGGGTTGTTTTACCCAATTAAAAGGCGATGAAGTGCTATCCATACCGGGTGTCAAGATTGTCTTAGGAACCAACAATCGTCACCTCATACCTGACTATATCCAAGAATACATGCAAACTCAAATCCCGCTCAATAAAGTGAAGCCTTTCGTGAAACAAGAGGAGTTTGAACCTCTTCAAATCAAAGGTTTTGCCAAGCACCAACGTGCTTTTTTGAAAATTCAAGATGGGTGTAATCATTTCTGTAGTTATTGTATTATTCCTTATGCGAGAGGAAGAGTTCGTTCCAAAGCGCCAAATGCTGTGCTTCAAGAAGCCAAAGCCTTACTCGAACATGACCACAAAGAACTCATTCTCACCGGCATTCACACCGGAGGGTATGGGGAAGATTTCGAGGGATATGATTTTGCGGATTTATTGAGAGACTTCGCTACTCTTGAAGGGGACTTTCGGATCCGTATCTCCTCGATTGAAATCAATGAACTGACCGATGAGGTTCTTTCGATTTTACAAAATCAACGATTTTGTCCTCATCTCCATATCCCCTTACAAAGCGGAAGTGAACGGATTTTAAAATTAATGAACCGAAAATATAGCAAGGCGCAATATCTTGATAAGATCACACAAATTCGATCCCTCTTTCCGGATATTGCCATCACGACCGATGTGATTGTTGGGTTTCCTTCCGAAACCGAAACGGATTTCGAAGAGATGATGGCCTTTATTGAAACCATTGGTTTTAGTGAATTACATGTCTTTCCCTACTCTAATCGCAGTGGCACTGTGGCGAGTAAAATGCCTCAGCAAATCGATCAAGCAGTAAAAAAGGCACGAGTATCGAGATTACTTTCGCTCAATGATGTGTTGGCCAAACGATATATTCAATCCCAAATTGGCCGTGATTTAGATGTTGTTGTCGAAACATATCAAGAGGGATACTTGAAAGGGCATAGTGGGAATTATCTCACGGTTCTTTTTCCTGGCAATCCAAACGAAGTCGGTTCTAGACAGCGTGTTCGTCTCGTGGAAGAACATTACCCCGAGTCTCTTGCAATCCGAAGCAAATGAACGTTATTTTTTGATAATCGATTGTAATTTGTGCGTTTCTTTGACATAATGATAGTAACAAATAAATCTTTGCCATCGAGGTGATTGAAGATGACCATTTGCTTGTTCGGCTTTTCAGTAATCTCGCACCGCCCTTCCATCGACGAAGTGTTGCGTCCCTTGGGTTTTTTTACCCAAGGGCGTTTTTTATCGATATTTAGCGAAAATCAAACTTGGTTACTCATCGCTTTTTTTGGGAGTATCCTATTGGTCTTAGCCTTGATGTTGCTTTCATTCTCACTCTATCGAAAGGCGAAGGAAAGTGAACAAAAGGAACGTCGAATCGAATCCATATTAAAATCCGCGGAGTTAGCTTTGTGGGAATGGAATCTTCAAACCAATCAAGTAAAAGTCAATGAACGATGGGCGGAATTGCGAGGGATTGCATCTAACGACCCCATTCTCAAACGACCAGACGTTTGGAAAGAATTCATTCATAAAGATGACTTTAGCGAATGTGAACGTCAAATGAACCAAGTGATGAATCATCGTGCCGCATTTTATAAAACAACATTCCGCGTGAATCGGAAAGATAACAAAGTGGTATGGATTCAAAATTATGGAAAAGTGATAGAATGGCAAGCAGACGGAAAACCAAAGCGTTTGATGGGAATTAACTGGGATGTGACCGATCAACAAGAAGCGTTAAAGCAATCTCATGATTATGAAACACTCCTGAGTTATGCCATTGAATATTCCAAAAGTGGGGTCGCCATTTTTGATAAAGAGATGCGTTATGTTTATGTAAGCCGACGCTTTCATCATATGTACGGCGTGTTTACCACCGATGTCATTGGGAAAAGCCACTATGAGATTTTCCCAGATCTACCGGAAAAATGGCGTATCGTTCACCAAAAAGCACTCCAAGGAATGATCTCTACCGGGGACCGTGACCCGTATCCCCGAGCAAATGGGACAGTTGATTATACGAGGTGGGAGTGTCGTCCTTGGTACGATTCCCACAATCAAATACAAGGGGTTATCGTTTATACTGAAGTGATTAGTGACGTGGTGAAACGAGAAGAAGAACTAGAACACTCCAAGCAATTCTTAGAAATGATTATCGACAATTCGCCGATTGGGATTGCGGTTCATGACCTTCATCCCTTTACTGGATTCTTCTACATCAATGACCATTACAAACAAATCTATGGACTGAAAGAAGAAGACTTGAAAAGTCCAGAAGCCTTTTGGAACGCCCTTTTCCCAGGAGATGAGCAACGACGTAAGGTATTTCAAGAACGTGTTGCGGCGTTAGGATTTTCCAATCAGAAGAATCTTGTATTTGAAAATATCCCCTTGAACCGCGATGGATTAGAACCTCACTTTGTTTCTGCGATGGTGACGAAGCATCCGAATTCCCATATTTGGATCTCCACTGTGATGGATGTGACCGACCAAAATCTAAGGCAGAAAGATATTGAGTTCGCTTCGAATCATGATTATTTAACCGGACTTTATAACCGACGATATTTTGCAGAGTATGTTAATCACATCGAACTCCGGGCGGTGAAGTCCATCGCAATCGTGATTCTTGATGTGAATGGCTTAAAAATGGTGAATGATGCCCTGGGCTTTCGATTTGGCGATTTATTGTTAAAAACAGTCGCAGATTCTTTAAAGGGGTCCTGCTGCAAAGAAGCAGTAATCTGCCGGATTGGCGGCGATGAATTCGCCATGATCATTCTCAATCGGGAGGAAGAAGAGATTGCTGAAGTCAAACGTTGCTTACAAGAAATCTTGGCTGAAAAGACGATTTCAAACATCCAAATCTCGGTTGCTTTTGGATATGCATACAGTGAAGCGACCAAAGTTACAAGCATCGATGATTTAATCAAAACAGCAGAAACAAGGATGTATAAACAAAAAGTTTTAGACTCCCGCAGTAGTAAAAATCAAGCGATTCATGGCATTTTACAAACCATTCATGAAAAATTTGAAACGGAACGAATTCATTCGTACCGCGTCAGTGAACTGTGTGAACAAATGGGTCAAGCTCTCAATTTATCCAAAGAAGAGTGTGATGAACTAAAATTAGCGGGGCTCATTCATGATGTGGGGAAAATCACGACCCCTGATTCTATTCTATCGAAACCAGGAAAGCTCACGCCGGAAGAATATGAACTCATCAAACAACACCCTGAGCGCGGATATCATATTTTACGAACAGCGGATCAATATTCCGATTTAGCCCAATATGCTCTAACGCATCATGAACGCGTGGATGGAACAGGTTATCCGATGGGATTAAAAAAAGAAGAGATTCCCTTATTTTCAAGAATCATTGCGATTTGTGATGCTTTTGAAGCCATGACCGCTTCGCGACCATACCGCAAAGCGATGAAAGAAGAACTGGCCATTGCGGAATTACATCGTTGTAAAGGAACGCAGTTCGACGCAGAACTTGTGGAAATCTTTATTACGAATATCCTAAATTCAAAAGAAAGAAGCTGACGAATCAGCTTCTTTTTATCGTTTATGCTTGGCTAACTTTAAATCCTTCTTGGCTTTAATCGCTTCGACTTTTGCGAGTGCTTTTAATTCCTTCTTGGATAATTTCTTTTCTTTAATCTTGGATTTAATCCGTCTTGCATTCTTAACAATTTCATAAGTAATGGTGAAATCATTATCATGGTTCGTGAAACGATAAGGAACATCCTCGTTGATATGAAGGGGAAGTTCAAATAGGAAAGCGACATAAGAAGTTAACATTTGGTACTTATTACAGGCTTTGATTAGCCCGTTAACTTTACGCGACTTATCCCAACGGTAAATCACTTTATCATATTCATTTAGAAGGACAATCACGAGTTGGTTTTTGTTTTTATCTGCGGAGATGAAAGATTTGAGTAAAACTAGTTCAGGTAAATTCTTTACATAGTAATCAAAGTATTTTTTAACTTTCCCTTTTCCTTTGCCGCGCATCGCTTTAAAGGTATTGGTTCGATCCGTCGCATATTGATTAATGATTGCTTCATTCAGTAAGTTTGCATTGTAGGATTTGGTAATCACTTTATCCATCTTTTTATAGAAAGCACGATAGCGGGCTTGGGATCTGCCCTTATTAGCGACTACTACAAGTAGGATGATTACGACCAAAACAACTGCGGCAATAATGCCAATATTGACCCAGTTCACGTTGTTTATGGAGATTAATGTTAACATGCCATCACCTCAAAATATAGACTATCTTTATATTACCACAGATTGACCATTTGGTAGCATCTTCTTAAAAAAATTAGTGGACAATTCTATCAATATTTGTTATAATCGTAAACGGAAAAGAAAAGGGGTGAAGCAAATGGCAAAAACCGTCGTTAGAGAAAACGAAACCATCGAAGACGCATTACGTCGTTTTAAACGCGATGTTTCCCGTGCAGGTACCCTTGCTGAAGCCCGTAAACGCGAGTACTATCTAAAACCAAGTGTATCGAAGAAAATGAAACAAAAAGCAAACCAAGGACGTCGTGGGTAATCCAAAAGCACTTCATGCAAATGAAGTGTTTTTTTTCCTCTTTTCCTGTCCATTGGATAATCACCAAAGGTGTATGATATAATAAAGATAATAAGACTAGTGAGGTGAGTGTGTGAGCGAGATTACAAAATTAGCGGTTCAAATTGTGACGGTGTCCGATTTAATGGCGATTTTAGGAACCAACGATAAATACTTAAAATTACTAGGCAATCTCTATCATGTAGAATTGTATCAAATGGATCATGGCATTGGTGTAGCCTCAAAAGACCTTGAAGTGATTGAATCATTAAATCGCGTCTTTGGGATTTTAAAAGCCTTACAACATAAAAATATCCAGTTCAATGAGCGAGACATTGTCTATATTCATAACCTCATCAAAACTCAAGCCGATGAGACGGTTTTAGATTTGTTCTTCACCAGAAGAGAAGTCATTAAAACGTTTGCCGGGAAACCCATATACGCAAAAACTCTCACCCAAAAACGATATTTGGATTCGATTGAACAAAACACAGTGATCTTATCGATTGGTCCTGCTGGGACTGGGAAAACATATCTTGCGGTCTTAGTCGGATTAAAGAAACTGAAAGAGGGGTTAGTCAAGCAAATCATTTTAACCCGTCCTGCGGTAGAAGCAGGAGAAAACCTTGGCTTTTTACCGGGGGACTTAAAAGAAAAAATTGATCCTTATCTTCGACCTCTTTACGATGCCATGTATGAGATTTTGGGGAGTAAACAAACCGATGAATTAATCTCCAAAGGGATTATTGAAATCGCTCCTCTCGCTTACATGCGCGGGAGAACCTTAGAAAATGCATATGTCATCCTAGATGAAGCTCAAAATACAACGGTTGGTCAAATGAAATTATTCCTCACTCGGTTAGGGTTTGGCTCAAAGATGGTTGTTACTGGAGATATCACTCAAAGTGACTTGCCAAAAAAAGTCGAATCGGGTTTAGTCAAGGCAAGTAAGATTTTAGGTCAAATTCCAGGCATTGATATCTTATACTTCGATGCGATTGATGTTGTTCGTCACCCATTAGTTCAAACAATTTTGAAGAGGTTTGAAGATGCTGAAGATTAATCTCATCAACGAGTATAACGACTCGTTAAAACCCTATAAAAAAACCATTCTCAAAGCCTTAAAAACGGCATTTCAAGTTGTAGAATATAAACAAAAAGCGATCATTAATATCATATTAGTCAATGATGAGCGCATCCGTGAGTTAAACCGACAATATCGGGGATTTGATAAACCAACCGATGTGATCAGCTTCGAAAATGACGCTGTTATGGATGAGCTTGGTGATGTGTTCCTATCGATTGACCGGACCATCGCACAAGCAGAAGAATATGGACATTCGTTTGAACGGGAGTTAGCGTTCTTAACTGTTCACGGATTCTTACATTGTCTAGGATATGATCATCTCAATGAAGCGGATGAAAAAGAAATGTTTACCCTTCAAAATCAAATCTTAAATCAAGCGAAATTCACGAGGTAACTATGGAAAAACTAATCAAACTAGTCAAAGAAAATATCAAAAATAGTTATGCAAAATATTCGAACTTTCAAGTTTCAGCCTTATTAGAATGTAACAACGGCGAAACCATTCTTGGCGTCAATGTCGAAAATGCATCCTTTGGTCTAACGAATTGTGCGGAACGAAGTGCCCTCTTTAGTGCCTATTCCAAAGGCTACCGAAAACAGGATTTCAAACGCATTTTTGTCTATACTGATCACGATTATTTCGTCTCTCCTTGCGGGGCTTGTCGCCAAGTGATGCGAGAACTGCTAGAAGAGGATTGTGAGGTCATCTTAGTGAACAATAAAAATGAGACGAAAGTGATAAAGAACGTTGAATTATTACCATTTGGCTTCACAGAAGGGGATTTGTAATGTATCGATCCGGATTTATTACCATCATTGGCGAACCCAACGTTGGGAAATCAACATTCCTCAACCAAGTGCTTGGAACGAAAGTAGCTATCGTTTCTGATAAGCCGCAAACGACCCGTGATCTCATCACGGGGATTTTGACGAGAGAAGATTGTCAATACTTATTCATCGATACGCCTGGAATTCATAAAGCCAAGACGAAGTTGGGTGAGTATATGACTACAGCCGCCCTTACCACCGTACGTAGCGTCGATTTGGTCCTATTCATGATCAATGCCTATGATGATGTTAAAGAGCAAAATCTGGCGATTTTAGACCAAATCAAATCTACGCAAACCCCTGTTATTCTACTCATTAATAAGCTGGATACCATTAAAGATATCAAACGTCTAAAGGAAAATATTGAGCAATATAAGGTCCACTTTCCATTCGCAGAAGTCTTAGCTATTTCAGCGAAAGAAGGAACAAACATCGAAGCTCTCCTTGAAGACATCCAAAAGTATTTACCAGAAGGTCCCAAATATTATCCCGATGGTGAACTCATGGATAAACCCGAAACGTTTTTAATCCGCGAGTTGATTCGGGAAAAAGTACTCCATTTAACTCGTGATGAGATTCCCCATTCCGTGATGATCTATCTCGAAAAAATGGCTTATGTAAAATCCTCAAAAACGACTCAAATATTCGCGACAATTATTGTCGAACGAGATACTCAAAAGGGGATCATCATTGGAAAACAAGGGTCGATGTTAAAGCAAATTGGCTCGTTAGCACGAACGGATTTAGAAGCCTTATTACAAACCAAGGTCTATCTCGAACTCTTCTGTAAAGTGGAACCTGATTGGAGAAACCGCGAGTATTATTTGAAGAGTTTTGGTTATAAACCTGAGCGCGAATAGCAATGGATGCCTATCAAGGCGTCATCTTACGCCAAATTGCGTATAAAGAATCCTCAAAAATCATTCATCTGTATACCAATCAAGGGCTCATTAGTCTTTTAGCCCATGGGGCAAAACGTTTGAAAAGTCCATTTCTATCCAGCTTAGATCGCTTCAACATGGTTGAGGTTTTCGCGACTGGGAAAGACTTAAAAACGCTCAGTGACGTGAGTGTCATCGAATCATTTCCAAGCGTAAAAGCTGATCTAATGAAGTTAACGTTCGTGGAACACCTTGCGGAATTGGTTTATCACATCCAAGATTCTTCTGTGGATCACGAAAAACTTGCGCCTTTTTTCATCAAAATCTTACAGCGAATCGAATCTGTGGAAGATTATATTCCTTATGTGTTAATGTTTGAGATCAAATTACTCTATTTGCTAGGAATCCAACCTTCCTTGCGAGAGTGCGTCATTTGTAAAGCAAAAACGGATTTATACTTGAGTGTTTCTGATGGGGGATTACGCTGTATGAATCACCTCGAACACAAGGAAATATGGTCTTCTGATGTCATTTTGTTTTTACAAATGCTCTATTATTTTGACTTGCAAAAACCACTACCAATCGAACACACAGACCCCTTACTCCAAGAGGCACGACGCTTTATCGACCAGTATTACTTTTACCATTTTCATTTTCAAACCAAATCAAGACAGGTTTTAATGGGTTTGCTCGGGTATTGAGTACTCCCATTTTCTCTTTTTAAATAGATATTTAAAACTACTTTGACTTTTCCCCCTCAAATAGTATAATTATACTGAACTCGTATGCATTCATGAAAGAGGTTAACAGAATGGCTTATAACTTAGAACAATTAGTGACATATGCAAAACAATATGGTTTTATTTTTCAAGGCAGTGAAATCTATGGAGGTCTTGCGAATACATGGGATTATGGCCCTCTAGGTGTGGAATTAAAGAATAACATCAAGAAAGCTTGGTGGGATGCCTTTGTAAAAAAGAATCCCCTCAATGTAGGGTTAGACTCCGCGATTATTTTAAACCCAGAAACTTGGGTAGCCTCCGGACACGTGGGCTCATTCCAAGACCCTTTGATGGATTGTAAGCAATGTAAAACGAGACATCGGGCCGATAAATTGATTGATTCCTTCTCCAAAGGAAGTGTCGATGCCGACGGGTGGACCAAAGAAGCAATGATGGAATATATCGTTTCGAATGAGATTAAATGTCCGGCTTGTGGATCCAAAAACTTTACCGAGATTCGGGAATTTAATCTCATGTTTAAAACCTTCCAAGGGGTTGTCGAAGACCAAAAATCAACCATTTACCTGCGCCCAGAAACCGCGCAAGGGATTTTTTTGAATTTTAAAAACGTGCAACGTTCGATGCGGAAAAAAATCCCGTTTGGAATTGGTCAAATCGGGAAATCGTTTCGGAATGAAATTACTCCAGGAAACTTTGTCTTCCGTACTAGAGAATTTGAACAAATGGAAATGGAATTTTTCTGTAAACCAGGAACCGAAATGGAATGGTTTGCTTATTGGAAGGACTTCTGCCAACAATTCCTAATGAACTTAGGCTTACACGAAGATCATTTAAAACTCTATGATCATCCCCAAGAAAAATTATCCTTCTATTCCAACGCTACGACCGATATCCTATACAAATACCCCTGGGGCTTTGACGAGTTATGGGGAATTGCCTCAAGAACAGACTATGACTTAACCCAACATGCAAAACATTCCAAAGAATCGCTTGATTATCTCGATCCTGATACCAATGAGAAGTATGTTCCCTATGTGATTGAACCCGCATTAGGCGTTGAACGATTACTATTAGCCATTCTTCACCAAGGACTAGAAGACGAAGTGCTTGAAAATGGAGAAACGCGAACCGTTCTCCATATCCATCCTGATTTAGCTCCAGTCAAAATCGCAATTCTTCCACTGATAAAAAAATATCATACGGAAGCCGCTACAACCCTCTATCACCAATTATTGAAGGATTTTTCTGTTACTTATGATGATGCAGGAAATATCGGGAAACGTTATCGGCGTCAAGATGCCATCGGAACCCCTTATTGCATCACGATTGATGAAGCAACATTAACCAATGAAACGGTGACGATTCGCCACCGGGATTCGATGAAACAAGAAACGGTATCCATTTCGGATTTAACCAATTATTTCAAAAACTAATTTATAAGGAGGAAACGTACATGGCCGAATCAAAAGCACTATCGTTTGATGAAATTCGCGATCGTGTTGACATCGTCGATGTCATTTCTGGCTATGTTTCCTTACAACCGGCTGGGAAAAACTTCAAGGGACTTTGTCCGTTTCACTTCGAAAAAACACCATCCTTTTTCGTAAGTAAAGAACGTCAAATCTTTAATTGCTTTGGTTGTGGCGAAAAGGGGAATGTCTTTAGTTTCATTCAAAAAATCAAGAATGTTTCGTTTCTTGACGCAGTCAAATCGATTGCGGATGAATACCAACTTCCGGTTCAAATCGCGAGTAAAACGACCACAAACCCAACCAATGAACGCCTATATTTAGCCAATGAACGAGCGATGAACTACTACCATTTAGCATTAACCAATATGCAAAGCGGACAAGCAGGGATGGCATACTTAACCAAGCGCAATATCACCCTTGATTTGATGCAAAGCTTCCAAATTGGATATGCAAGTGACCACCCAACGCAACTATACGACATCTTAAAAGACAAGTTTAGTGATTTGGATTTATTAGAACTAGGACTTGTCAAAAAGCATGCGGATGGATCAATTTATGATAGTTTCCGCAACCGTGTCATGTTCCCAATCCTAAACGAATCGGGTCGTTGTGTTGGATTTTCCGGAAGAACAACCATCGATCATCCCACCGAAGCAAAATACGTGAATACTCCCTTTACCAAGTTATTTGTCAAAGGAGAGCTGCTCTATTTTCTAAATCAAGCCATTCCCGCAATCAAACGCTCCCAACGAGTCTTCTTGTTTGAAGGGTATATGGATGTGATTGCAGCGTATCGCGTCGGTCTTAGTGAATCGATTGCGTCTATGGGGACTTCCCTTACCCCCGAACAAGCGAAACTCATTGCGAAACATACGAACCATGTCATTTTGTGTTATGATGGGGATAAAGCTGGATTTGAAGCGATGAATAAAGCGTTTAAAATCTTGGAAGACCAAAAACTGCAAGTGAGTCTCGTTTTACTCCCTGAAGGTCTTGATCCCGATGAATACTTTAACAAATACGGGAAAGACATCCTATATCGAGGGTTAACTGAAAACCAAATCGACCCTTGGGATTTTCGCTATCTTTATTACAAGAAACGCTTAAATCTAACGAAGCCATCGGAAATTGAACGCTTTAAAGATCAAATCTTCCACATGCTTCTTTCGTCCGCATCCGATACAGTATCAAGCTATATGATGCAGAAACTAGCTGTGGATCTCAATGTCTCCTTAGAAGCGATTCGAAGCGATTTTCGCCATTTGCAATTATCTCGAAAAATCAATCAAGAGCATCCAATCAAACCAACTATCTCGCCTACGAAAGCCATTCGCAACCGGGTTGAAGTTGCCGAAGAAAAACTCTTGCAATATTATATTGATAATTTTGCATTTCGCAAAGTGATTCAGGATGAATTGCCGCCGTTGTTTTGTCAAGAGCCATTGAATATCGAAATTCTGACGACAATGCTCGATTTAATCCAGACCACGGATGACTTAACCACAGAAAAAGTTGTCAAACAGTTTTCTACTACCAAACAAGAACTTGTCGCGAAACGTCTTCAAAAACAGAATTTCGAGTTTACCGCCACAGAACTAAAACAGCTCATCCAAACGATTCGAAGGGGAAATTTAGAACGCGAGGTTTTAGCCCTTCGCGAAGAACGCAGTTCGTATTCTCCCAAGGATCCAAAATTTATCGAGTTATCTCAAAAAATTACGGATACATTACTTCAAATTCAACAATTGTCTCGTTAACCAGCCAGCATTCAGAAAGGAATCCCATATGGAAAAAAACCAAATTGTAAAAAAACTTGTCGAATTATTTGAAGAACAAGGTTATCTCATTATCGATGATTTAAAAGTCTATGCAGATGAAAACTCTGTCCTTTTTGATGATGTGTTAATGGATTTAGAATCACAAGGCATCTACTTAGAGATTGAACCCATCACCCCGGTTCTTGACGAACTTGAAGAAGAGGAAGCCGACGTTCAAGCTGCTCCTGAAGAAGAAGCAGAAGAGGATGATTTCATTGATTTGGATGAATTATCCGATGAAGACATCAGTGAAGAAGAACTAATGGATTTTGATTATGAAAAGGAAACCGAAGACTTGTTAATGTTAGAAAAAACATTTGATTCGAATGTTTCCATTAAAGTCGATGATCCAGTTCGGATGTACTTAAAAGAAATCGGTCGAGTAGAACTTCTCACGAATGATGAAGAATATGAATTAGCCACCTTAATTTCTCGATCTCGCAAAGCGAAAGAAATCTTTGACACTAAAATTAAAGCCGGAGAAGAAGTATCTGAAGAAGAACTCGCGGAAGTCGAAGATTTATACATGCGTGGTCAGTTCTCAGAAAAGAAACTCGTTGAAGCGAATCTTCGCTTAGTTGTTTCGATAGCCAAACGTTATGTCGGACGCGGGATGCAATTCTTGGATTTAATTCAAGAAGGAAACATGGGACTCATGAAAGCAGTCTATAAATTCGACCATACCAAAGGGTTTAAGTTCTCAACCTATGCGACGTGGTGGATACGACAAGCAATTACCCGTGCCATCGCTGACCAAGCCCGGACGATTCGCATTCCAGTGCACATGGTTGAAACGATTAATAAGTTAGTAAGGACCCAACGGACATTAACGCAAAAACTGAAACGAGAACCATATCCAGATGAAGTCGCAGCGGAAATGAAAATCTCGGTTGATAAAGTCCAAATCATTCAAAAAGTAGCTCAAGAACCGATCTCTTTAGAAAGCCCTGTTGGCGAAGAAGAAGACTCCTCTTTAGGCGATTTCATTCCAGATATGGATACCTTAACTCCCTATGAATATACGGCAAAAGAAATGCTGAAACGGGAATTGGATGCTGTTTTAGAAACCCTAACCGACCGGGAAGAAAAAGTCTTGCGGATGCGGTTTGGATTACTGGATGGAAAACAAAGAACATTAGAAGAAGTCGGCAAAGAGTTCGGGGTCACTCGTGAACGGATTCGTCAAATTGAAGCCAAAGCTTTACGCAAGCTTCGTCATCCTTCGCGTTCTAAGAAACTCAAAGACTTTACCAATGGCAAATAAATCCACTCGTTCGAAGCGCCTTGAAACAGCGCTTCGTTTGGGTTATGGACCTGTTATTGCGGACATCGGCTGTGATCATGGTAAACTAGCCATTTTAGCCATCCAGTCTGGACAAGCGCTTCATGCCTATGCGATTGATAACAAGGAACAACCGCTTTTGTCAGCGAGACAAAATGTAATATCTGCAGCACTAGAAGACTCCATTACATTAAAACAATCGAATGGCTTAGAAGACATCCTTTTTCCGATTGATACCTGTTATATTCTAGGGATGGGTGGATTAACAATCCGGGATATTTTAACGCATCCACATCGGGAGTTTGTCAAACAATTCGTTTTAGGAGCACATTCAGATGTGGAAGAACTGCGAACGTTTCTCATGCAAGAAGGATATTCCATCCGCGAAGAAGAGTTCATCGAAGAAACAGGGAAGTTTTATGTGATTATGTCTGTGATCAAAGGCAGCGTCCATTACACCAAAGAAGAACTCGAGTTTGGTCCCCAATTATTACAAAAAAGACCGAAAGCCTGGATCAAATGGCTTCACAAAATCGAACAAATATATACTCAAGCAGTTTCCCATACACGAGATGAATGGAAGCGGTATTCGTTAGAAGAAAAGCTTGAACAAGTTAGGAGAATCCTCAATGAATGCAATTGAACTCATTAAAGACTTAGAAACCCGTTATCCCAAATCGCTTGCTTATGACTGGGATAATGTTGGACTTCAAGTCGGTACCTTGAATAAACCTCTGAAATCGGTCTTAGTGACGTTAGATGTTACCAAAGAAGTCGTGAAAGAAGCGATCCAACATAAGGTTGACTTAATCATCAGTCACCATCCTTTAATCTTCAAACCAATCTCATCCATCCCAGTCGAAAGTCCTCGGGGATGGATGATTCAAAAATTGATTAAACATGATATTAGTCTTTATTCAATGCATACCAATTATGATGTCGCGGATGGCGGAATGAATGATCAATTGTGTCGTTTACTAGGCATAGCGAATCCAGCATTACTCGATACCGAAGTTGGAATTGGTCGTTATGGATCCATTTCACCGATGTCGCTACCAGATTTGGTTCACCATGTGAAACAAGTTCTTCAAATCCCATCGATTCGTGTCATTCATCATACCTCACGCCTGATTGAAACAGTCGGTATCTCAGGAGGAAGTGGCTCGATTCACATCGCTGAAGCGAAACGCCGAGGGTGTGATGTCTATCTAACTGGAGATGTTACCTATCATAATGCCTTAGACGCCATCCAAATGGGAATTGTTGTTTTTGATGTGGGTCATTCGATTGAAAAGGTCTTTATCCCCATCCTCCGTGATGAAATTGCCACTCGTTTTCCCGACATAGCTGTCAAAGCATCCCAAGTAGATACCAATCCGTACAAAGAATATTAAGTATTTCAAAAACAAAGTTCTTGCACTTGTCCAACGTGAATGATATACTATTGTTTGAAGTTCAAAATATTTGAAATTAAAACAATTAAAAGGAGATTACAATGGGCAAAATAGGAATCGCCGTTTGCGGCAACTCAGGACTCGATTACTTAGCACACGAAAAAGATTTACGCGTTTTCCGTTCGATTTTAATTCTTGATGGGAAAGAGTACGAAGACTTTGTGGACATCAATGCTGATGACTTCTATCAAACACTCGTCAACACCCCAGACATTCCCGCTTCGACTGCACAAACCTCTACAGGAAAAATTTTAGAAATGTACGAAGAGATGATCCAAGATGGATGTACTGAAATTATCGCAATCACCATTAGTGAAAAACTCTCCGGAACTTACCAAAACGCGGTTTTAGCTGCGAAAATGGTAGAAGGCGTGAAAGTTCATGTCTATGACTCCAAGGCTTTAACGTATATTGAAGCGAAAATGGCGCTCCGTGCCTATGAATTAGCGAAAAAAGGAAAAACCGTTGAACAAATCTTTGAAGTCCTCGATGATATCCGTGACAATTGCCATGTGTTAATCGCCGTTGATACCTTAAAATACCTTGTCAAAGGTGGACGGGTTTCGAACATTGCTGGGTTTGTTGGAAGTTTATTAAAACTAAAACCTTTATTAGAACTCAATAAAGAAGGAAAAGTAGTTACCATCGAAAAAATCCGGACGACCGCAAAAGCTCGTCAAACGATGTTAGAAAAGTTTGTCGATGAATTACGTCCTTTACAAAACATTGAAGCTTTTATTGCGTATACCAACAATCTCGAAGATGCGAAACAAATTCGCCTACAATTATTAGAAAATGACTTTATTAAAGATGTAATCTTAGTTCCATTAACACCTGTCGTTGGTTGCCATGCTGGACCAGGAACCATCGCTGTAGGATATTGCCGGAAATAATTAGGGGTGATGTTATGAATGAAGCAAGAGAAGTCATCAACGAATTACTGGTTGAAATCTTCCATCGCATCTTAGCGATTGAGAATGAAGGTCTACGCCAACAAGGTGTGAATCTGTCCATGAGTGAAGTTCACGTCTTAGAAGCGATTTCTTTGGTTGAACCAAAGACGATGACCAATATCGCTCTCAAACTCGGGATTACCGTTGGTTCTTTGACCACCGCAGTCAACACTCTTGTTCGGAAAAAGTTCGTAACACGCAATTTTGATCCCAGTGATCGCCGGAAAGTAATCATTTCATTAGAAGAAAGTGCGAAAGAAGTCTTGGCGAAGCACGATCATTTTCATCAAAAAATGATTGATGCCATTTTTGAAGACTTGCGCGTCGCTGAAGATGAAGTTTTAATCCAATCACTCAAAAAAGTCTCTGGTTATTTCAAGCAATGGTAAAAATCGTAAAAAAAAGTCGCTTCCAGGGAAGCGGCTTTTCTTACGACAAATAAAATTTATTCAGCGATAATGCAATTTACCGGGCAGTTTACTTCGCAAACACCACAGTCGATGCAAGCGTCTGCATCGATGACGTAAATGTCGCCTTCCGCGATGCAATCAACGGGGCAAGCAGATTTACAAGTACCGCAGGCGATACAAGTATCGAGTATTTTTCTTGGCATATGAATGGTCTCCTTTTTCGGTATAATCGACTACGCCCCTATTTTACAATGGGAAGAAGTCTTTGTAAACACTTATTTTGAAAAGGGTCTTGAAATTACTTGAAAGCCTTGCCTTCAATTGATATAATAAAGAAACGAAAAGGAGTGAATACTATGCCAGTTTGGTTACAAATCGTATTGCCCATCTTAACATTGCTTGTTGGGTTGGTTGTTGGCTTTTTTGTCAGTCGTGCTTACTTTAAAAAATACTTGGAGAAAAATCCCCCCATTAATGAAGCGATGGTTCGCGCCATGATGTCACAAATGGGTAGAACTCCTTCTGAAAAGCAAGTTCGTCAAGTCATGGCTTCCATGAAACAAGCACAAACACCAGACAAAAAATAAAAAACTTCAAATCGAAGTTTTTTTATTTTTGTTCGCGTTTTTCTAAAAATCGATCAATCTTGTCAAATACTTTCACCCGGTTTTCCGTTCCTAACCGAAGTCGACGATAATTACTCCGATGGGCATAAATCACTATCGCGGCACAGAGGGCAGAAATGATGACTAACATGAGATCCTGTTGGTACTCGATGTGAATCACAATTGAGATTAACACAGCCGAACTGATTGCAACTGTCGAGGAAACAGAGACATAGCGGGTCAGGTATTCAGTGATAAAAAAGACAAGGGCTAAGGCTACTGCGAGAATAGGATTATAAGCGATTAATAACCCAAAAGAGGTTGCAACCCCTTTCCCTCCTTTAAAACGGAACCAGATGGGATAGACATGCCCTAATACTGAAATGAAGCCATAAATCAAGGGATGGAAGTAATCTCCTTGGCTGAAGAGGGAGGTATTGAGCATTAAGAATACGATTAAACCACTTTTTAACACATCGAGAATCGATACCGCAAACCCAATCGGTTTTCCTAGTACTCGAAAGGCATTGGTACCACCTAAGTTCCCTGATCCATGTTTCCGTAAATCGATCCCTTTAAACACTTTACCAAATAAATAAGAAAACGGGATACTCCCGAGAAAATACGCCACAATGATTAAGATGAATTTTTCCATATGAACCTCCGATGATAGTTGATTATAACATACAAAGGGATAAATAAAAGTGTAAATTTCGTGAAAAATTTGATATAATAAAGCCAGTGCAAAAGGGGGCATCTTGATGGACAAACCACGTAATGAACAATATAATGCCCAGTCCATCCAAATCCTAGAAGGATTGGAAGCGGTCCGGAAACGACCAGGAATGTATGTTGGTTCCACGGATGCAAGAGGCTTGCATCACCTTGTTTGGGAAATCATCGATAATGCGATTGATGAAGTCTTAGCGGGATATGGATCCAACATCAAAGTGGTAATTAAAGAAGATAATTCTGTCGTCGTCAGTGACGATGGCAGAGGGATGCCAGTCGATCTTCATTCGAGTGGCATTTCTGCAGTTGAAGTGATATTTACAAAATTACATGCCGGAGGCAAGTTTGGTAACTCCGGAGCATATAAAGTATCGGGTGGATTGCATGGCGTAGGAGCTTCAGTTGTCAATGCCTTATCCGAATTTTTGGAAGTTACTGTTCATCGCGATGGGTATATGTACCAAATGCGTTTTGAAAAAGGTGGCCACAAGGTCAATGAGTTAATCAAGATTGGGGAGAGTAAAAAGCGAGGAACTGATGTTTGGTTTAAACCTGACCCAACCATTTTTTCAACGACTTTATTTCATTATCAAACGCTTCAAGAACGGATTCGTGAAAGTGCATTTTTAATCAAAGGGTTAAAAATGCAACTTCATGATGAGCGTTCCAAACAAAAGGAAACGTATCAATTTGAAGACGGAATTAAAGCCTATATCGAATTTTTAAACCAACAAAAACAAACCCATCATCAACCCGTCTATTTTGAAGGCAAAGCCAATGAAATGGAAATCGAAGTTGCCTTTCAATATGCCAAATCCTACAGTGAAAATCTTGTCTCGTTTGTCAATAATGTTCGTACAAAAGATGGCGGAACCCACGAAACGGGATTGAAATCTGCGTTTACCAAGATTTTTAATGATTTCGCATTAAAGTTTAAGTTATTAAAGGAAAAAGATGATAGTTTAGAAGGGGCTGATGTTCGAGAAGGCATCAGCGCGATTGTGTCGATTCGGATTCCCGAGAACCTACTTCAGTTTGAAGGCCAAACCAAAAACAAACTCGGAACTCCGGAAGCACGGGTAGCGGTCGAATCCGTTGTTAGTGAACATTTAGGCATCTTCATGACTGAAAACCCCCAAACGGCATCCCAGTTGATTGAGAAAGCAATCTTAGCGAGAAACGCTCGTGAAGCCGCAAGAAAAGCTAGGGAAGATGCCCGTTTAGTCAAAAAAGTCTCCAAAACGGAAACAATTTTGTCTGGGAAATTATCCCCTGCACAAACCAAAAACCCGAAAGTGAATGAACTCTTTTTAGTCGAGGGCGATTCTGCTGGCGGTTCCGCAAAACAAGGGAGAGATCGTCGCTTCCAAGCGATTTTACCCCTCCGTGGAAAAGTCATCAATTCAGAAAAGCAAAAGATGGAAGATGTCTTAAAAAACGAAGAAATCGCGACGATTATCTCCACCATAGGAGCTTCTTTAGGTGGCGACTTCCAATTAAACAAGAGCAATTATAATAAAGTTATTATCATGACAGACGCCGACACCGATGGAGCTCACATTCAAGTCTTACTGATCACGTTCTTTTTCCGTTATATGCGTCCTCTAGTAGAAAGTGGTCGTCTCTATTTGGCGCTTCCGCCTCTTTATAAAATAACAAAAACAGGAAAAAAAGAAGAAGTCAAATATGCTTGGACAGAAATCGATCGGGAAGCGATTTGTAAGCAATTTAAAAACTATACGATTCAACGATACAAAGGTCTTGGGGAAATGAATGCCTCTCAATTATGGGATACCACGATGAACCCTGAAACTCGAACCCTTATCCGCGTATCGATTGAAGATTTAGCGGATGCAGATATGCGGATTCAAACCTTAATGGGGGACAATGTTGAGCCCAGAAAAGAATGGATTGATGCCAATGTATCCTTTGAAAACGATGATGATTATCGGATTCGGGGGGATGAATAATGGCCACTGTTAAAAAGAAAATTGATCAGTACATCGAAGAAAAAATCATTAACGAAAATCTCGAGTCAATCGTTGGGAGTGCATTTGGTCGCTATTCCAAATACATCATCCAAGATCGTGCTTTACCAGATGTCCGCGATGGCTTAAAACCTGTTCAGCGCCGGATTTTATTTGCCATGGATCAACTCGGGATGGCTTCGGATAAACCGTATAAAAAGTCTGCGCGGATTGTTGGGGAAGTCATCGGGAAATACCATCCTCATGGCGACTCTTCTGTGTATGAAGCGATGGTGCGGATGTCGCAACCTTGGAAATCTGGCCTATGCTTAATCGATATGCATGGTAACAATGGTTCCTTAGACGGTGACCCCGCCGCAGCGATGCGTTATACCGAAGCGCGGTTATCCCCCTATGCAGAAGCTTTGCTTCGTGATATTGATAAGCGTACGATTCCTTTCGTTCCTAACTTTGATGATGAAGAGTATGAACCCGTTGTTTTACCCGCGAAGTTTCCTAATCTTCTCGTCAATGGCTCGATGGGGATGGCAACCGGGTATGCGACGAATATCCCCCCGCATAACTTAAGTGAAGTGATTGAAGCGACCATTTATCGACTCGCTCATCCCCATTCCACGGTCAGTGATTGCATGCGTTTCATCAAAGGACCTGATTTTCCTACTGGTGGGATTGTGGAAGGTTTGGATGAAATCAAAAAAGCCTTTGAAACCGGAAAAGGTCGCATCATTGTCAAGGCCAAAGTACAAGTATCCCCCCACCAATTAGTGATTACCGAAATCCCCTATGAAGTCAATAAAGCTGATTTAGTTCGTAAAATCGATGAAATTCGAGTGAAGAAGAAAATCGATGGGATTATTGAAGTCCGTGATGAATCAGACCGAGAAGGCTTGCGAATCGTGATTGATGTATTAAAAGAGATCAATTCAGAAAGCATTCTTGCATATCTATTGAAGAACACCGAACTATCTGTCAGTTACTCGTACAATATGGTTGCGATTCAACAAAAGAGTCCGAAACTTTTAAATCTGGTTGAGATTTTAGATGCGTATATTACCCATCAAAAAGAAGTCATTCGCAATCGCTCGAACTTTGAATTACAAAAAGCAACCAAGCGTCGACACATCGTCGAAGGCTTCTTACAAATGGTTGATATCTTAGATGAAGTCATCCAATCGATTCGAAAATCGAGTGGAAAAAAAGACGCAACTCTCCGGTTGATGAATGAGTTTCATTTCAGCGAAGTTCAAGCAGACGCGATTGTATCTTTACAACTCTATCGGTTATCGCAAACTGATGTCGAAGAGATGAAAAAAGAAGCCTTGGATTTAACGAAGTGGATTAATCAACTACAAAAAATATTAAAAAATGAAGCTGAACTCGAAAGTGTCATTCAAAAAGAATTATCCGAGTTAAATGCGAGTTATCCGACCCCTCGGAAAAGCGAGATTGTCGAAACGGTTCAAAAAGTTGTCTTAGACCAACAAGATTTGATTTCTCACGAAACCGTGATGGTTGCGTTAACCAAAGAAGGCTATTTGAAACGGGCTTCCATCAAGAGTTATCAAGCAACGAATGGAGAAGTTGGGTTAAAAGAAGGCGATCAAATCGTCCACCTAGCCGAACTTTCAACCAAACAGACCTTGTTAATCTTTACCACATTGGGTAACTACATCACCATACCCGTCTATAAAATCCCCGAGAAGAAATGGAAAGAACAAGGGGAATACATCTCCTCATTCGCCCCAATTCAAGACCATGAGGATCTCCTTGACTGGCTCGTGATTGATGAGTTCGATGCTTCCTTGGCGGTCTTATTAACCAGTAAAGAAGGCTATATTAAGCAAGTCACCCTCGATTTGTTCTTGAATCAACGGCTTAATAAAACATACTTAGCGATGCCCTTGAGCAAAATCAATCCTTTAGTCAGTGTTGATCTCAAACAGCCTTACGATGAAGATATCGTCATTGTCAGTAAAAAAGGATACGTTTTGAAATATCCAGTGGAGGAACTCCCTTATCTTTCCCTTCAAGCGCGTGGGGTCAAAGGGATCAATTTACGGGATGATGAAGCCATTGGTGCGGTCTATACCTCACGAGTTATTAAAGATGAAGTGTTATTCTTAACCAATCGCGGCGGCATCAAACGCGAATTTGCGTCTTCCCTCGAGTTGATGCATCGACCTGCCAAAGGGAAAATGCTCCTCAAGGCTGTGAAAACCAATCCCTATGAATTTTGTTCTGTATGTTCGACGAATATCTTCCGCTTAAAAGAAGTGACGACTCTTCGGGTTTTACTCGAAGATCAAGTCCTCTTGATTTCGGCGGAAGAGTTAAAAGTAGATAAGTACGAATATGGGATTCCCTACACCACAAAAGATCAAATTCCTGTCCGTTTATTACTCGATCAAGTTCTCACACCAGAACATCACACCATGTTGGTAAAATTAATGCCACCGAGTGAGAAAAAGAAAGTGGAAGAAACCCTTCCTCTAGACCCAGAAGAACCCCAAAACGAATCTCAAGATGACGATGATGTGATGATGCTTGAACTCGAGAAAATCCTCCAATCGCATCAAAAGCCCGTTTCTTCGTCCGATGATGAGGATGATGAACACATCATTCAGCAAACACTCTTTTAGAAAGAAGAATCCTGCTATGAAAAAACTTGCCTTATTTTTGCTTCTTTTCGGATTATCCATTGCCCTTGTTTCCTGCAGCCCCTTTGAGACCCCGACAACAACAACTTCCGCTCCCATTGTGGATGATATTGTCTATGACATTACAACCGTTGCGGAACTTAAAGCGATGCAAATGGATAAAAACTATCGTCTCATGGCCAACCTGGATTTAAGTGGGGAAGTTTGGATTCCATTAGGGTCTTATTCGACCCCTTACCGGGGTACCTTTGATGGCAATGGCTACTCCCTATCCAATCTCAATCTAACGACTCAAATCGATGGATTTGTTGGTCTCTTCAGCATTGTCTTAGGTAATATCAAGAATCTTACCTTAGTGAATCCATCCGTTCAAATTGCTTATGATGGATTGTTATATGTTGGCTCTTTGGCTGGATATGTGTCAGGCAATCTTGAAAATATCACCATTATCAATAGTGTCATTCAAGTTCAAAA
Source organism: uncultured Candidatus Izemoplasmatales bacterium (assembly GCA_964483655.1). Taxonomy (GTDB): domain Bacteria; phylum Bacillota_I; class Bacilli_A; order Izemoplasmatales; family Hujiaoplasmataceae; genus JAUXXX01. The sequence continues at coordinate 19,467 of CAZABW010000004.1, read as the reverse complement.
CACCAAATCGAATAGTTTTGTGGGGGGACTCGTTGGGTTCATGACCGCAAAAATCGCTTCCAATATGACTGCGACACAGTTCCTTGCAAACCACATTGAAGACACCTCCGTCGAGGCGACAATTACTGTTAGCGGCGAGCAATTTGTCTATGTCGGGGGTGCGATTGGGAAATTATACAATACCAAAGTCGATGGACTTCGCGTACACTCCTCAATTCAAGCAACGAGTCAAACCGTTCGTTTGTTTGCTGGTGGAGCGATTGGACATAATTATTCTGGTATTCTTCAGCCTTTTAAAGAACAAGTTGAAACAGCCGACATCCTGCTTTCGAATCTAATCGTTGAGACGACCATTCACGCGAAAAGTGAAGAATCCTATGCGATGATCGGTGGACTACTTGGATATAATAATGCTGGAGTTGTCGTGGAAAGTCTTGCGAAAGGAACCCTTCATTCAACGGGAAATCAACTCTATATCGGGGGCTTGATTGGAGAAGACTGGCAAGGGAAGTACCGATTTAATCTTGCGGACGTATCGTTAGCAACGATTACTCCTTCAGAAACGATTCATCTGAACCTCCTTATCGCAAACTCCCGGGAAGGCATTCTCACGGAACATCTTTATTATCAAGTTCAAGGAGCACAAACCTCACTTTTGGGAAGTGCTGTGGATTTAACATTGGTCGATCGCAGTCTCTTCTTCCGTGATTCTTTACAATGGGATGAAGACTTTCAAACGCTGGTCCTTGAGCTTTACCCGTTAGAATAAGTAATCATTTAAATATAGTCATTTGTCAAAAAATGACTATATTTTTTTCGCTTTTCCCTGTGAATCTACCCTCTTTACGGTATAATAGATTTAGGTGATGTTATGCATTGTATTCCAGCGATTCCGAAAACCATTTTTCCAGCAGAACTGATTGTTTTAAGCAATCGGTTATACTATGAGATTGGCAAAGGCGAAGGCTTAAACAAACAATTAAAAGAAGATCTCGATGTACTTGCCATGGACCACGCGCATGAAGAAGCGACGTTCTTTTATCAATGCTTTTTTTCGAAGCAGCCAATCGCTGCTCCTCGGATGAAAAACCTCACCCTTCCCTCCACTGTTGCTCGCAATAAAAACGAACAGCAGTTTAAGAACATTACCCAAATCTTTGAGACCATTTACCAAGAACATGCTTCTCCTTTCTCGTTAAACTCGACAGAAATCTTAGATTTAGTGAAACTTCTCTATTACGATGTCGCTAGTCCAACCCGTGTGGAGTATAAAAAATGGGAGAAGCAAAAAAGTGCTTCTTTCTTCCAAGAGACGTTATCCAAACGCGAAACGTTTGAAGCCTTGCTGAAGCAAGTGGATCTTTTGATACGAACAAAAACAGCAGAACCCTTTTTTGTAATCGTGAATTTTTTGGTTGATTTCATTCATATGGATTTATTTACTTATGGCGATCCCAAAGTGATTGCGATGCTGATTTTCTATGTTCTCAGCCTTCAACAAAGTATCCATTCCTTCCGTTATTTGTCCTTTTTTCGGAAGTATCTCCTTTATAAAAACGATTTTGAAATCATCATTCTAAAAACGGCGCTTCAATGGAATCAAGGGTTTAGTGATGTGTTTCCGTTTTATCAGAAATTATTAGTTTTGACGATTGATTGTTTCGATGATTTTCAACGAATGGCGCGTGACCATGAGTATGAGCAAAATCTTTCCATCTCGAAAAGCGACTACATCGAAAACACGATTGATAAACTTCCTGAAGTCTTCTCCAAAGATGAGATTCGCGATCGTCATCCGTTAATTTCTGATTCGACCATTAACCGGACTTTGAAACGATTACAGGAAGAAAACAAAATCAGACCTTTAGGAAAAGGCCGAAGTGCGAAATGGATCAAACTCTATCAAAAACCATCTAAGAAACGTTCAGTAGAACAACTTGGATTGGAGTTAGATTCTTAAGAATCCATCCAGATATACTAGTCAAAAAAGCAAGAAACAGGTATAATAGAACCCGTGTAGAAAATGGTGATAATTTGATTTTTCCGAAATACGATTGGCAAATCTTAACCGAAGGTCTTGTCCCTGACAAAGATATTTTTAAGCATATCTTGCGCAATCGTCAAATCGATGATCTGTACGAATTTTTCCACCGTGGGAAAGAAGCCCTCCATGATGCTTCCTTACTTGGGGACATAGCGAAAGCCAAATCACGGATTTTACAAGCCATCGCCGCAAATGAACGGATCGTCATTTATGGCGACTATGATTGTGACGGGATTACCTCAGTCTCTGTTTTGATGCGAGCGCTTAGTAAACTTCAGGCGAATGTATCCTTTGATTTACCGGACCGCTTTCAAGATGGGTATGGGTTGAACCTCAAAGCGGCTCAGGAAATGATCCATTCCCATGTGTCTTTAGTGATTACTGTTGACAATGGGATTACCTGTGTGGAAGAAGTGAAACTCTTACAACAGTCAGGGATTGATGTCATCATTACTGATCATCATGAACCTAAAAAAGATATCCCAGAAGCCTTTGCGATTATTCATCCGAAGTTAAGTGCTACTTATCCCTTTAAAGAGTTAGCAGGTGTAGGGGTTGCTTATAAACTAGCTAGTTATCTCTTAGAAGAAGATTTAGATGACTTATATGACTTAGTCATGATTGGAACCATCGCCGATATGATGCCATTGGTGGATGAAAACCAAGCCTTAGTCAATCTTGGCATGTTAGCCCTACGGAATACCAAGAACTTAGGGTTAAAGAAGATTATTCAACATTCTCATCTTGATCAAATCAATGAAACCGCAGTTGCTTTTAAAATAGCACCAAAAATCAACTCCAGTGGTCGTCTTAATAAAGCTAAAGACGCTGTCATGTTACTCATTACGACCTCAGAATCAGAAGCGTCTCGATTAATTTTAGAAATCGAACAGAACCACATTCAACGCAAAGATTTAACGGATGATGCTTATTTACTATGCGAATCCCTCTTACGGGAAGATGATCGGGTTATCGTCGTGGCGAGTGAAGAATTACATGAAGGCATCATTGGTATTTGCGCTCAGAAGTTGGTTGAAAAGTACCAGAAAACGACTTGTGTCATTTATATTGATGAACAAGGATTAGGAAAAGGATCGATGCGTGCGTTTGGCGATGACAATGCACTTGAACTCTTAAGCAAAAACGAAGATCTATTGAGTCGTTTTGGCGGCCATGGGCAAGCAGCGGGGTTACAAATTCAGAAAGAACACATTCCCTTATTCCAAAAACGACTCAATCAAAGCACCAAAAGTACGGTGAAACCCCTACTAAAAGTGGATATGGAAGTCAAAATCAGTGATGTCCATATCAAAACCATTTTGGAGTTAGAAAGTTACTCGTTCTTTACCGCGAAATTCGTTCTTCGTCAACTAACCGTGAAGGGGAAACAGAAAATGAGTGATAAACATACGAAACTCCTTGTTTCGGATGGTTTGAAACAATATGATGCGGTGATGTTTAATAGTACCGAATATTATTATCTTGTTAATATAGGCGATCAAATTGACATTGTGGGGGGCCTTAGTGTCAACACTTGGAAAAATGTCCAACGATTGCAAATTATGATCAAGGATCTCGCTTGTCATCACCAACAATTTTATGATTTCCGGAATCCCCAACTTTACTTTGAGGCCTCCAATGAAATTTCGATGGACCGATATGGTCAAATCATCAATGATGAAGTATTATTAGAGTTAAGTACTTTTGAGCCAACCTTACAAAGCGAAAACGCATGGTGGATTACGCCTTCGCACATGATCCTCGACTTACATAAATACACCTCTCGAGCCGGATTATTAGAACTCTATCGCCTCATCCAAAACCAAAAATCGATACCGCTTGCTAGTTTACAAAATCGTCTTCATCTTCATCCCACTTTGTTTCTAAAACTACTCAGCATTTTTGAAGAACTCGGCTTAGTTCGGATTGAAGACGAGATGATTCATTATCAAATTACCTATCTCAAACAAGATTTAGAGTCATCAAAAAATTACCAAACCTTAGTTAGGAAAAAAGCGATGATTGCGGAACTCTATTCCATGGAGCCCTCATCCATTCCCCTATGGTTTACAAAATATCTGGAGGTCTAAACCATGAAATATGAAGATTATATTCAAAATGTACCTGATTTTCCCATCCAAGGAATCCAATTTAAAGACATTACAACATTAATTGGCGATGGGTTAGCCTTCCACGCCGCGATCGAGGAGTTAGCACAATTCGCCCAAAAATTAGGCGCAGAAGTCATTATCGGTCCGGATGCACGAGGGTTTATCATTGGGAGTCCCGTTGCTTATGCCTTGCGGGTTGGGTTCGTCCCGGTTCGGAAACCAGGTAAACTACCTCGCGAAGTCATATCCTATGACTATGACCTTGAATATGGTAAGAATACGTTATGTATGCATCAAGATGCCATTAAACCTGGACAAAAAGTTGTGATTATTGATGACTTATTGGCGACTGGTGGAACCATCGAAGCAACCATTAAGTTGATTGAACGGGCCGGTGGCGTCGTTGTTGGTATAGGCTTTTTAATCGAACTTTTGGAGTTAAATGGCCGCAAAAAAATGGCTCAATATCCCATTAAAGCGTTAATTCAATATTAATCTTGAATCATACTCCCACTGAAAGGAGGGATTCTGTTGCTACGAGAAGATACATTTGGGCTCTTAGCGAAAGCGATTAGTCCTTACTTAACCAAACAAGAACACCTCCAATACATCCGCAAAGCTTACGATTTCGCTTTCGACCGTCACTCCACCCAATTACGGAAGTCCGGTCAACCGTATATTGTTCATCCTGTTGATGTCGCTTGTACGCTTGCGGAATACCAAGTTGATCCGATTACGATTGTATCGGGTCTTTTGCACGATATTTTAGAAGATACCGATACCAAATACGATGAAGTCAAGCAACTGTTTGGTGAAGAAGTTGCCGATATCGTGGAAGGATTAACAAAATTACATTTATTAACTTATGAAGGTACAAAAGCCAGTGTCCAAGTGAAGAACCATCAAAAAATGGTCCTGGCCATGGCCAAAGACATTCGTGTTATTTTTGTCAAATTGGCCGACCGCCTGAATAATATGCGAACCCTTTCGCATCTAGATAGTGAACGGCGTCTTCGAATTAGCCGTGAAACTCTCGATATTTTCGCCCCTATCGCGCACCGATTAGGGATGTATCGGTTGAAAGCGGAACTAGAAGACTTAGCTTTTAAGTATCTCTATCCAGATGAGTATCAACAAATTGCTCGGATGATTCGAGATCAAAAAGGACAGCGGGAAAACGACGTTGCCTTAATGAATCAAGATTTAGAAGAACTGCTGAAAAGCGAGAACTTCCACTTTGTCATTAATGGTCGGATTAAGAACATCTACTCTGTTTATCGAAAAATGCATTTAAAACAACTCGAATTTGAAGAAATCAATGATTTATTAGCCCTTCGGATTATCGTTGACTCCATTTCCGATTGTTATCGAGCGATTGGAATTGTCCACTCGAAATTTATTCCTGTTCCAGGTCGCTTTAAAGACTATATTGCCATGCCGAAACCGAATATGTATCAATCCCTTCATACGACAGTCGTGTCGCACGGAAAAATCTATGAAATCCAAATTCGCACCAAGCAAATGGATGAGATTGCGGAAAAAGGGGTTGCGGCTCACTGGGCTTATAAAGAACATCAATCTAGTTCTCGAAAAAATATTGAGGATATCGTCAGTAGTAAACTACGGTGGTACTCGGAATTAATTCGTTATACAGAAGAATCCAATTCAGAAGAAGACTTACTCAATATCTTTACCGATGACATCTTAAATGCCAATGTCTACGTTTTTACTCCAAATGGAGACATTATTGACTTAACTGCTGGTGCTACGCCCCTCGATTTTGCTTTCCGAATTCATACAAAAGTCGGTGAGAAAACCGTTGGAGCGATTGTCAATGGCAAAATTGTTCCATTGGATTACACGTTAAAAACGGGCGATGTCGTGGAAATCAAAACCAGCCAAAATGCGGTTGGACCGAATGACAACTGGTTAAAACTCGCAAAGACGAGCAATGCTCGATCCAAGATTAAGAACTTCCTGAACAAACAACGACGGGATTTCTTAGTCCAAAAAGGAAAAGATGAATTAGACCGTGAAATCCAATCAAGGCATTTAGAAATCACCTTAACAGACAAACAATGTAAGGATCTCTTTGAAAACAAAGGCATTAAGTCCGTTGAAGATTTATATTATGAAATTGGGAAAAACATCATGTCCCCGATTTCCGCTTTAAATCATTTAACGGGTAAAGATATTGTCACCGAAGAGATGCTGATAGCGGAAATCAATAAAACCCCTGAAAAGAAAGTCGGAAAAACCCGAACCCTTCACGATGAGATTAATATCATCGTGGAAGGATTGACCAATCCGAGTGTTAAACTCGCGAATTGTTGCACTCCTATCCTTGGAGATGACATTGTCGGATACGTTACCAAAGGAACAGGAATCGTCGTTCATCGTCGCGAATGTAAGAACGTTGAGACCTTTGATACCAGTCGCTTGATTGATGTCTTTTGGGGGAACTCGATTACTAAGAAATACGACACAAACCTCAAAATCACCGTGTTGAACCGGGATAATATTTTAGCGGAAATCATTAACACGGTTACCTCTTCCAAAGGGAAATTAAACCAAGTTTCAGCGCAAGTCAATCGATCCAAAGAAGGACTCATTAAAATTAAAGTGGAAGTGGGCAATTTAATGGAACTCGATAATATCGTTCTAAACATCCAAAAAATTCGCGGAATTTATTCGATTGAGAGGGTTTGTTGATGCGAGTTGTGATTCAACGTGTCAAACAAGCACACGTTCATTGTGACAATCGATTGGTTGGTTCCATTACGCATGGGCTCTGTTTATTGGTTGCTTTTTGTGATCAAGATACGCTACTAACATTACAAAAAGTCGCTAAGAAAATCGTTCAACTCCGGATTTTCGAAGATGAGCAAGGGAAACTCAATCAGAGTATTGTCGACCATCGGGGTGAAATCTTATCCATTTCTCAATTTACGTTGTATGGGGACATCTCGAAAGGAAATCGACCATCCTTTATCAAAAGTGCCAAAGCAGAAGTAGCGAATCCCCTTTATCAAACATTTAATCAAATCTTGAAAACAGAATATCACCTAAACATCCAAACAGGATGTTTTGGGGAACATATGGAAGTGTCACTCATCAATGATGGGCCGGTAACCATTTGGTTTGATAGTGACTTCTTGTAGATTCTCGAAAAATACCATGACTCAGAACAGGTGGTGAATGAGTGACACAAGCAATGAAGCGCGAGTATTGGCGCTGGAGAGGCTATTTGCTTCTTTTTCTATTGATACATCTTTTCAATCCTTGGTTCATTCTCCGACCAAGTATCAACCATAATATGAACCCATTTGCACTCCCCTTCTTCGAATCAATCAACGCCATCATTGGCAATTTTTCTGTTTTACTCGTATTTATAGCGCTGGTCATGCTCTGTTCAAGAAAAAAACGAACGGTCATGATTTGGATTACAGGAACGACTATTTTTTTATCGATTTTTGTTTTTTTAATGAAGGTCTATGTCTTTTATTATGGATCCTTTTTTTCATGGTTCATTACTCAAAACTTCTCGAATCCGAATAACATCATGGCGTTGCAGTTGACTGTAACATCACTCAAAATGATGTTCTATGAGGCGCAATTTGTTACTCTTTTGCCGATTGTGGCGATCCTCCTCTATAATATTTTCGTTCTTCACAAAGATATGAAATCCAAACCTGACTTTTGGGAAAACGTTGGCTTCAAGAAAAAAAGTGGCGTCATCTTCTTAGCGATTTCCTTTACCATGTATATAGTTGTTCTTGCGAATGGAGCAATCATTAAGCAACAAACGCACTCCTACTTTCAAAAGAACCTGATTCCTTTATACGGGATTCAAACAACCGGGATGTATCATTATTATATCGCTGAATTAGGCGCTTATCTCACCCGAAGCCCACTGGAATACTCCCCTGAAGAAGAAGCACAACTCGATACCTTCTATCAAACAAAAATCCAAAATCCATGTTACCAACCGGATTGTGAATATCAAGATACGGATAGTCCATTCCATGGCTTGTTTGAAGGAAAGAACTTAATCATCATCCAAATCGAGAGTTTCAACACCTTCTATCTCAATTTGGTAATGAATGATTTAGAGGTTTTGCCGTTCTTAAATTCACTGACGAGACGAGATGATGTGTTATTCTATCCGAATTTTTACTCATCGATTGGAATCGGTAAAACCACGGATGCCGAATTTGCATCTCTAACCGGCATTTATCCCACAGGATTTACTGTCACGTATTTTGAACATGTCGTTGCAGGGATGGAAACGCTGCCCAAGTTATTCAATCAAAAAGACTATCACACCATCACTTTTAATGGTTCGCCAAATATCTTTTATTCGCGACACATTGCTCACCCTATTTTAGGCTTTCAAGAATCCTATGGGACCGAACAAATTGATCCCTCTGGCATCCATCAGCTAAACGGTTGGACCAAAGATGATGCAGTGTTTGATTATGCCCATGAACGACTGAATGCGACGACGAAGCCGTTTTTCACTTACTTATTAACCACCAGTAGCCATCTCCCTTATTATCCTGTCGATGGGGTGACGGGGGGAACCGACTGGGGAGTCCCCTCAGGTACCATGATTAGTAATAGTTTTGATTATTTTCATCTCTTAGACCGTGACTTAGGCGCCTTCTTTGAAGCGATTGAAGAAGAACCATGGTTCAATGACACTGTTTTTCTATTTCATGGCGATCATTCTTCGGGTCTGACCCATCAAGACTTATCTTATGCTATTCCAAATGTTTCAAAACCAGAGTTTCAAAGGATGTTACATAGCGTTCCCATGTTAATCTACACCCCAGGGTTAGAACTCAATGGTGTCGATACTTCATTAGTACGGAGTCAAGTAGATATCAAACGGACGGTCGCTAACCTCTTTTCACTCGATATCCATGATTACTTCGGTGTTGATATTTTAAGTAATCAACCGACAGTTGCCTATAACCCTCAAACCTTTGATATCGCAACCGATTTTGGGTATATCTCCGCAACACAACGGTCGATGAGCCCGACAAATGGATTAACACCATCTCAAATGCAAGAATACATTCAAGCTTTCTTCGATTATAAAGTCCTCAATGATTTACTGTTAAAAGGACGTTATCTACGCTAAGGATTCAGGGAGGAACTGTGCAACTACTTGTCAATGGCGAAGCTGCTTTTCCAGCAATCATCAACCACATTGATCAAGCGAAAACAAGCATTCAGATTCGAATGTTTGTTTGGCGTGATGACACCATTGGAAACTTGGTTTTACAGCACTTATATGAAGCTAGCCAACGAGGGGTTTCCATTACGATTTGGAAAGATCGCTATGCAGAAATCTTAGAAAAAGGGGAAGAAAACAAACAAAGTCTTTTTCATAAATCGTATACGCCGTTAAGTTTGTTAGGAACCATGATTTTAGATATCGGATATCCCATGAATAAACCGAAGGGATACCGTCAAAAGAAGAATGCTCTGTTAGAAACTTTTTTGGCTCAAAAAAATGTTACAGTTTACTCCAAAACAACACGCGATCATTCCAAGTTTTATCTCTTTGATGATTCCGTGCTCATCTTCGGAGGAATCAACATCGAAGACAAGGAATACACCGTCGATTATTCCAATCGCCGGTATCATGATTATATGGTGTTACTGTCGGAACAAGATTTCATTCAGCAGTTTAAAGAACAATTCTTCGAAGAATTGGAGTCTTCCATCCCCTATGAAACATTTGTTATTAACCGAGGAAGACAAGGGCAAATTGCTCAGTCAATGATTCAAATGATCGATCAAGCGAAGGATCAAATTATCATCACGATGGCTTACCTCAGTGCGAAGTCTTGTCTCGAGGCATTAAAACGAGCAGCTAGTCGTGGAGTGAAGATAGATATATTCACGAGTGAGTATGCGAATTTGCAAAAAGATTACAACCGCTTTTTTCTCAAACAACTCTATCAACATCATCCCGAAGGGGTTGTGATTCGGCTGGGTTCCCAGATGGTTCACGGAAAACTCTTACTGTGTGATCAAACCTTATCGATTGGGTCCGCTAACATGAATAATAAGGGATTCTATAAACTCGGGGAGTGTAATTTTGTTACTCAAAATCCAGCAATCATTCAGCAAGTCTTAGAAAGTCGCGCCCGTGAATGCATCGACGCAAAGATTGTCAAAGACGCGAAAGAACTATCTTACTCGAAATTTCGCGCCTATTTTGAATACTTTGCGACATAGGCAGGTAAAATCGTTGTTTCAATTGACAAAATGAATGAATTTATCATATAATATACAAGGTATACATAATCTATTGGAGGCCATTTATGGACAAAAAACAACTCGTATTTGAAAAGATTAAAGACATTATCGTTGCGGAACTTGGCGTGAAACCAGAAAAAGTTACGATGGAAGCAGGATTAGCAGATGATTTTGGAGCAGATTCCTTGGATGCTCTTGAATTATTCAATCAAATCGAAAGCGAATTCCTTGTATCGATTTCCGATGAAGCAGCGACCAAAATGAAAGATGTAAAAGATTTGGTTGCTTACGTAGCAGAAAAAGTTAGCGATAAATATTTCGAATAATCACTTCTGCGCAAGACCTCTAGCGCCATCGTCCTTTCAGAGGACGATTTTTTCTTAAAAAGGAAGGAATATCATGATTACAAAAATTAAAGGAACCTTTGATATCTTGCCAGGTGAAGTCTCCCGGTGGCAAGAATTAGAAACCATTACCAGACAAGTTTGTAAACTCTTCGATTTCAAGGAAATTCGGACCCCGATTTTCGAGTTGAGCGAACTCTTTCACCGCGGAGTGGGCGATAGTACAGACATCGTCAAAAAAGAAACGTATGATTTCCTAGATCGGGGAGACCGGAGTGTTACCTTACGCCCAGAAGGTACCGCAAGCGTCGTTCGAAGTGTGATTGAAAATAAACTATATACCCAACCAACACTCCCCCTTAAATATTATTATGTCGGCCCGATGTTCCGTTATGAACGTCCTCAAAAAGGTCGTCAACGTCAATTTCATCAGTTCGGAGCAGAAGCATTAGGATCGTTTTCACCAAGCGTGGACGCGGAAGTGATTGGATTAGCCGTTACGTACTTAAAAGCATTGCAAATTCCAAATGTGGTCGTGAAATTGAATTCTCTAGGAGACAAGGAAAGCAAGGCGCAATATCGATCAACCTTCCTATCATATTTGGAACCGCTGAAGGATCAACTTTGTAAGGATTGCCAAACCCGATATTTGGAAAACCCTCTACGGGTACTCGATTGCAAAGTAGACCATGAAAATCCTGTCTTATTGAACGCGCCAAAACCCTTGGATCAATTAACCATAGACGCGAAACATCATTTTGAACAAGTTTGTGCCTATTTAGACCAAATGAATATCGCTTATGAAGTGGACCCTACCTTAGTTCGAGGACTCGATTATTATACCCATACAGTTTTTGAACTTGTCAGCAATCATCCCAATCTCGGCGCGAATACGACACTTGGGGGCGGTGGTCGATATAATGACTTGGTTGAATCGTTAGAAGGACCCGCCTTCCCAGCGGTAGGCTTTGCGTTTGGAATGGAGCGACTGCTTCTAGCGTTAGCCGAACAAACCACCGAAGAAGAAGGCCTTCATGCCTTTGTCATCGCTTTAGGAGATCAAGCTCGCTTTCAAGCCGCAAGAATCGTTAGAACCCTTCGTCATGGTGGCGTCGTCTGTGATCTCGACTTAATGGACCGACCACTCAAAGGTCAATTCAAACAAGCCGAACGGCAAAAAGCGATGTTCTTACTGATTGTTGGCGACGATGAAATCAAAGAAAACGTCATTCAAATGAAAAACTCCCGTACCGGAGACCAACAAAAAGTTCCATTAAATGAACTTTATAAAACATTAGTCGAAGCGATTCGTCACGAAGCCCATGCATGCAATGGTTCTTGTGAAAGTTGTAGTTCTGGCTGCGAATAATCAAAAACGCTAGAGTTTTACTCTAGCTTTTATGCTATAATAATGCAAGAGAGGGTGGTGATTCGTTTGAAAAAACGCTCCATATCTGAGGAAACGCTCAATCGGATAATTAAATTTATGATTATTGGCTTACTTGGATTAGCCATCCTTTTCATGTTAATTCAATTCAATGATTTATGGCTATGGATTTGGGATGCGGTGAAAGCCGTTTTGGTTCCTGTCGCTACAGGATATTTGATTGCATTAATCTTGTTTCCTCTCATTCGCTACTTAGAGAAAAAAGGAATTGGCCCTCGGTTTGTTTCACTTGCCATTGTATTCTTTCTCGCAGTAGCATTGGTTGTTAGTTTCTTTGTATTTGTTGGTCCTCTCATTGTTCAAGAAATCACGAATTTCTTTAATAATGATTTCAATTCGATTATTACCTATTTAACTGAAGGCATGCGAGATGAGTTTATTCTCGGACCAGAAATCTTTGATCAATTATCTGCTTATTTAGAAGAAAGTAATCTCATTGGGAACTTCATCAATGGATTACTCCCCGCTGTGGTCTCTTACTTAAGCAATATTTTAATGCCGATTATTACCATTGTGGCGATTTTACCGGTTATGTTAGTCTATTATTTAAAGGATTATGAGGTTATCTCGGACCAATTACGGAGCATCATTCCCACAAAATACGAAAAATCGATTTCGGATTTAAGTGGCAGGTTGAACCAAACCATCGGCGCATTCTTGCGAGGACAGCTCTTACTCATGGTTGCGATTGGATCGGTGGCGACCGTTGTTTATCGATTAATTGGCTTACAATACTTCTTCGTTTTTGGGTTTATTGTAGGTGTGACCAATATCATTCCTTATTTTGGATCGATTATTGCGGTCATCCCACCCGTGGTTTATTCTGCCATTGTGCAATCAACAGGAACCGCTCCTGCTGGATTTCCTGGTCCTCTTTATATCATCATGGTCAATATTGGACTCCAATTTGTCGAAGGTAATATTTTCCAACCACGCATTATGGGTCAGCAATTGGAAATGCATCCCTTAGTCATCATTGTCGCGATTTTCTTCTTTGGTTCCTTATTTGGACCGCTTGGGGTCATCTTTGCATCTCCCTTAGCCGCCTTCATTCGTGTCTTTATTCAATTTGCTCAAGAGAAGAGAAAAGAAAGAGAATCCTTGCTTGATGGAAGTGTTGAGACATGATTCGGTTAAAAAAGAATCAAAAAATATACTCCCAGTTTGAGATCAATACGATTTTATTTTTTCTAACCATGTTTTGGTTTATGCCGATTGTATTAGTGGTTACGTACGTGTTTGATTTTGATACTTTGTTTGATATCAATCAATTTCTTTTTTGGGTGATTATGAGTGTCTTTCTCATTACCATCCTTGGTTCGATTGGGCTACTGACCCAAAAAGATCGACTCAAACGCCAAGTCAAACCTGCTTATTTAGGAGAATTTACCTATCTACTCTTTATCCATGCCTTTGGAATCTTAGGGTTTGTCGTGTTTTATGATTACCTAGGTGGGGATCGTCAATTTATTGCTAATATTTTGATTATTATCGCCGCAGCTTTCGGTTATCTACTCCTCCGTTTGGGACGGACATTCTTTAAAATCGATTATATGAAAAAGAAATAGTGGCTGCCAACGCAGCCCTCTTTGTTAGGAGATTATGGTGCAATTTGGACGCTTTATTGGCTTGATTGGCCAAGATGCTTTTGATTCTTTACAACAAAAGAAGATTTTTTTAGCAGGTGTGGGGGGCGTAGGATCCTATGTGTTTGAAGCCCTCATACGAAGTGGCATAAAACAAATCACCATTGTCGATCAAGATACCTATGATATCACCAACTTAAATCGGCAATTGAACGCAACCTTAGATTCTGTTGGTCGAGCAAAAGTGGAAGTGTGCAAAGAACATGCCAGCAAGATTCATCCGGAAGCATTCATCCAAGCCATCCAAACTTCAATCAACGATCGAACCATTTCCACCTTTGGACTACAAGACTATGATTATATCATCGATTGTATTGATACCCTTAGCGCAAAGGTTTTATTATTACAAGAGGCATCCAAGCATCAAATTCCGATTATTCATTCAATGGGATTTGCGAATAAATTGCATCCTGAAATGATTCGGATTGCGAAATTAAATCAAACCAGCGTTTGCCCACTTGCCAAAGAATTTCGACGTCGAGTGAAATTGTTACAGGCTAATTTGAATCCAGATGTTGTTTATTCCACTGAAGTACCCCTTGTCTGTCAAATCGATTCTCTACGATTAGCATCCAGTGCATTCACTCCAAGTAGTGCCGGATTGCTCATTGCCAGTCATGTCATCAATCAATTATTAAAGGAGAGCCAATCATGAAAAAAATCATTCTAGCAGGGGGATGTTTTTGGGGAGTGGAACATTACTATTCCCGCTTAAAAGGCATCACCTACACACAAGTGGGCTACACCGATGGTCCGACGAAGAATCCTACTTATCAAGATGTATGCACTGATTCGGGTCATGTAGAAGCGGTATTGCTTCACTATGACGAATCCGTGATTTCGCTTTTGAAAGTCTTAGATCATTTCTTTCGGATTATTGACCCGACCCAATTTAATAAACAAGGCCATGATGTGGGGGTTCAATATCGCAACGCCATTTTTTATTTTGACCAAGAAGACGAAGCAGTCATTTTCGAGTTTCTTAAGCAGCAACAACCCCACTACAAAAAACCCATCAAGACCTATGTGAAAGAAGCCAATCCCTTCTATCCAGCGGAGGATTATCATCAGCACTATCTCGTGAAAAACCCGAGTGGGTATTGTCACGTGAATATGCACTTAGCGAAAGCAGAGGAACTCAAATGATTCACATTCATCCTGAGGTACTCCACGCACTTAAGAACCATCAAGCTGTCGTAGCGCTCGAATCGACGATTATTTCGCATGGCATGCCTTATCCCGAAAATGTGGAAATGGCAAACACATGTGAAGCCATCATTCGCAAACAAGGCAGTGTACCGGCAACGATTGCGATTATCAATGGCGTCATGACCATCGGACTAACCGGAGCACAAATCGAATTACTAGCAAAACTGGGTCCCCAAGCCATGAAGGTATCCACCCGCGATATTCCTTACGCCATTAGTCAGAAAAAAACGGGTGCGCTAACCGTCGCTGCGACCGTGATTGCTTGTGAGAACGTTGGGATTTTTTTCTTCGCAACCGGTGGGATTGGTGGGGTGCATCGCGGCGCAGAAACAACCTTTGATGTCTCCGCAGATTTGATTGAATTATCGAAACGAAGTGTTTGTGTCGTTTCGGCAGGAATGAAATCGATTTTGGATTTAGAGAAAACACTCGAATATTTAGAAACCCATGGCGTACCCGTCATCGGCTACCAAACGGATTACCTCCCTGCATTTTATGTCCCGAGGTCTTCCCATCGGTTGGAATTACGTCTTGATACGCCGAAAGAAGTCGCTCGTTTCTTAGATGCAAAATGGTCGTTTCCCTTACCGGGGGGAGTCATCCTCGCCAATCCGATTCCCAAAGATGCCGCGCTAGACGAAACAGTCATCGAAGGGCACATTCAAGCGGCGATTCAAGAGATGAATCAACAACATATCACTGGCAAAGCTCAAACCCCCTATTTATTAAAAACAATCGTTGAAAAATCTCAAGGCAAAAGCCTACAAGCGAATTTAGCCTTGGTTTACCATAATTGTTTGGTTGCTAGTCAACTAGCCAAAGCTTACGAGGAGGTCCGCAAATGAAACGAAAGAACTATGTTTCTTGGGATGACTACTTCATGGGAGTCGCCTATTTATCTGCGATGCGTTCCAAAGATGATTCTTCACAAGTCGGAGCGTGTATTGTCAATCATCAAAACCGGATTGTTGGGATTGGTTATAATGGGCTTCCGATTGGTTGTCACGATGATGATTTCCCGTGGGAACGAGAAGGTAAATGGCTGGATACCAAATATCCCTATGTGGTACACGCCGAGCCGAATGCGATTTTAAACGCGACCGTTCCCTTAACGAATACGCGAATGTATGTTACCCTATTTCCATGTAATGAATGTGCGAAACTTATCATCCAAGCAGGGATTAAAGAGATTATCTATCTATCGGATAAATATGCTGGAACGGATATTGATGTTGCGTCAAAACGTTTGTTAAATGCGGCGAATGTTCAATACCGGAAGTTAGAACATTTCGCCTTAGAGGTGCATGTC
Organism: uncultured Candidatus Izemoplasmatales bacterium; assembly: GCA_964483655.1. Lineage (GTDB taxonomy): Bacteria > Bacillota_I > Bacilli_A > Izemoplasmatales > Hujiaoplasmataceae > JAUXXX01. Next base: position 3,084 of record CAZABW010000004.1, on the reverse strand, counting down.
CATGAATGAGTTAACCAATAAATTCTGGCCAGCAGTCAAATATCTATTCATCCCATACTTATTCTTATTGTTTTTATTCTTTTACCCCATCCCTTATGAAGTAACCGCGCCTGGGGGATTAACCGAAGTCGAAAACCTCGTTGAAATTCAAAATCCGAATGCGCCAACCATTACTGGAAGCTTTTCGACGACGTATGTGATCTCCATTCCACGGATGACCTTCTTCCAATTCATCATTGCTAATTTTAGCGCTTATGTTGATGTGAATAAACTGACTGGTCCGAATGTCCACTACACGAATAACGAAATCATTCAGATTGCATATTGTGATAAAACCACTTCGATTCAAGCTGCGATTATCGTCGCCTATGAACATGCGAAAGCCATCAACGATGATGTGAATTTTGAACTAGATGAACGTGTTTTAGTCTATGGGAAAGCACAAGACTTGTCCAATTACGAACAAGTAGGACTTTGTGATGACTTTGTCTCGATGGCAGGAGATCAGGGTCTTGTGGAAGATTTCTCAACCATCGGTCAATACACGACTGCTGGGAATACGTATGAATTTACATTTCGGAATCAAGAAGGAACCCTCTATACCGTTGAGTTGCTCAAACATGCGGATACCAACCGGTTCGGGTTAACGTTAAATCGTGTCTATTTTGTCAATACGGAAACCATTTTACCCACCTATCGAGAAGTGCCTTCCTTAGTCGGAGGACCCTCAGGGGGATTACTCCAAAGCCTTCATATCTATGCTCAATTACTGGATCATGATATCACACATGGATTAAAGATTGCCGGGACGGGCACAATTGCTTATGATGGGTCGGTTGGCTATATCGGTGGTGTGAAACAAAAAGTGATCACCGCTTACTATAACAAAGTAGATGTGTTCTTCATTCCCTTCCTAGATCCGAACTATGCCTATGATAATTATCTTGAGGCGGTTCGGGTTTGTGAAGAATTAGGAATTGAACATGAAGATTGGCTAATTCCAGTAAAAACCTTCCAAGATGCTGTGGATTATCTCAACACGAGGGGGGAGTAAAGTGAAAGAATATCTATCCAAGATGAAACGTTTAAAACAAGAATTTCATTATCGCGGGATTCTTTCTGCCTTGCTTGGAGCGTTTGTTTACAGTATGTTAGCATTTTTACCCATTTGGTTAATTTTAGGGTCGATTACAACCTTATATATGCACCGATTAGCGTTGATGTCGACATTCATATCCCTCACGTTTGCTTTATTTCTTTATGTCTTCTGGTATTTGGTAGGATTGGCATTGAAACTAAAGAAGCCCGATCATTCTGTCGATATCAAATACTTAAATTTAGTTCATTTGCTTGCGACAGAGAGTGTATTACTGATTGCTGTGATTGTTTATTTCACCGTGATAATGCCACGAATTTTCTAGGAGGACTTCATGATTCCTTACATTCTTTTAACCGTGATTTTGGTTGTGATTGATCAGGTCAGTAAAGCCTACATGGTCGAGTTTTTGTCCAGCCAACCGAATCTAACTTTTCCAGTGATAGAAGGGTTCTTCCATTTTACCTATGTCCGTAATCCCGGAGTTGTCTTTGGGATTGGAGGCGATGCTGGACTCCCCTTATTGTTCTTTATTGTTACAGGGCTATTAGCGATCGGGATTTTTTCCTACTATTTAGTGAAAACCGATTTTAAAGACAAACGCCTATGGGTTTATCACTTGGGATTGGCTCTATTAATTGCCGGCGCTGCCGGAAACCTCATTGACCGAGTTGTTCAAGTCGATCATCGCGTCATTGATTTTTTAGATTTCCGAGGCATTTGGGGATATATCTTTAATGTTGCGGATATGTGTTTAAGCGTTGGGATTACCGTCTTCTTAGTGGACCAACTCCTGTTAGAACCGAAACGGAGGAAACCGAGTGTTGAATCGTCAGGAACCGATATTTGAATACATTGTTCAGAGTGAGGATTTGTTAATTCGCACGGATAAGTTTGTTGCGACAATCTATCCTACCCTCTCTCGAACAACCATCCAAACCATGCTGAAAGAGGGCATGGTTTTAGTCAATTCCAAAGTCGTAAAGGGATCCCAAGTTGTAAAAGTAGGGGATCTCATTAGTATTTTGGAATTACCGATATTCGAAATGGAGCTAGAACCAGAAGACATTCCTTTAGATATTGTTTATGAAGATGATGACGTGCTCGTTGTGAACAAACCCACAGGGATGGTAGTTCATCCTGCTCCTGGTCACTATCAACACACATTAGTCAATGCTCTTTTACATCATGTCAAGTCCCTGTCGTCCAATCAAAATCCGATTCGACCCGGGATTGTTCATCGAATTGATAAAGATACCTCAGGATTGCTCATGGTCGCGAAAACGGATATGGCGCATCACCATTTAGCAGACGAATTAAAAACTCAGAAAACCTATCGCGAATATATCGCCTTAGTCGAAGGAAATGTTCGGACAACCAGTGGAACCATTCAAGCTCCGATTGGCCGGGATAAAACGGATCGCAAAAAAATGGCCGTTGTGGAAGAGGGAAAAGATGCAACGACGCATTTCCAAGTGCTCAAACAATACGTTGGATATAGTTTACTCCAATGTCGATTAGAAACAGGTAGAACCCATCAAATCCGAGTTCACTTAGCTTTTATCCATCATCCAGTAGTGGGGGATCCAGTTTATGGAAAGAAACGACTTGTTTCAAAAACTGGACAATATCTTCATGCGAAGACATTGTCATTCACCCATCCAGTAACCAAAGAATGGATGCAATTTGATTCCGATTTACCGGAGTATTTTGAAACATTCTTACAACAATTAGAACCCTACGCCGAAATCAAGTAATTGGATTTCGGTTTTTTTATTCTCTAGGAAATTCTAAATGCACATCAATACAAGATACAAGTTGGAACTGAGAAATAGAGCCATTCTTGGAAGGGAATTCTTGAAAAAATCCCCCATTTCTTCCCCAAAAACCACGTAAAATTGACTGAATTTCTCAAATAAAATTACATGATTCGACATTTATTATAAAGGTCGAATGTGGTAGAATGAAGGTGGAGAAAGGAGGTGACA